>NZ_JACJFX010000015.1:0-74738 GCF_014164675.1 Propioniciclava sp. MC1683
CAAGAGGGCCACCGAACGCAAGGCAGGCCGGGAGCCTCAGGAGTCGCTGAGCGCTCCAACATCCCGACCTGCCACCACCAAGTCTAGGAGCCCTCAGGCAGCTTGACTTTCCTTAGGAACTCAAAGTAGTGCTTTCTGCCCGGCTGGGCGACGACAGTCGCGAACGAAAACCGCCCAACCAGACCCAGCAGAGCCTGACCCGACCTGATGCGCACACCTCCCGGCCGCCAAGACAACCCCCAACAGGCAACCACACTTGGCCAAGCAACTCAGCGCCATCCCGCCGTGGGGAATACGTGGGGAACAGGCCCCCACGTGGGGAACCAACCCCCCACCCATAGCACCGCTCAGGACCCGGGCCATCCGAGCATTCGCCCTTGCCAGCCGCACGTCACACTACCGGGACAGTGAAAAGGCGAGAGGTTCTTGCCTCCCGCCTTTTCACTGTATAACCCGTAGTCAGGGGAACTTTTTGTGCGCGAGAGAGGAGTTGAAGCTTTCTTCTATCAACCGATAATGGCCCCCTGACAAGGTCTGATGACCGTCGATCGACATTGCGACACCTTGCTGTGGGGAATACGTGGGGAATAGCTCTGCACCTGAGACCCGCGCGGATCTCGCGTCCAGGGCTGCCCCTCAGCATATTCGGCTCGCACCCACGGACCACCGCCGAGAGCCTCACGGTTCACTGCAGCACTGCCAGCACGTCGAGGGAAAGGGCCGCGAGCGTGGGAGCCCCCGCAGCCTCGCCGCCTGCGACCGACGACCCCAGGTCGCGCTCCGGCCACCAAGTGACGTGGCGTGCGGGCCCAGGTGCTCGGTCTCATCGGCAACGTCCGCTGCGTTCCGCGCTCCCCCGCGCCCGGTCCGTCCGAACTGGCCGAAGGAGTCAACCAGCCGCAGCAGCCGGAAGGCGCGCAGGGCATCAATCTCCTTCACGTGGTCGGGCAGGGTGACCGCGACCGAAGAGTCTGCAGTGGCACTTCTCGAACTGCATCGCGGCCTCCCATCACAGGCCCAGACAAGCCAGTCACCCCGCATTACGGGTGCCGACTGCAGCCGGTGGACAGCTCCGGACACCACCGGGTCCTCCGCCCCGCCCTCTTGCCACGCTCAAGATGGCACACCAAGAGCGTTCATGTTTGCTAGGTTTGGCTGTTCGCGTTTGCGTAGTACACAGCGTCACGTCTGCTAGGTTGCGCCCATGGTCCTCGACTCGCTGGTCCCACGAAGGGTGGGTCTACTTCTGACGGGGCTGGTCGCGGAGGAGCCGGTGATCGCTCTGCACGGCCCGCGATCGGTTGGGAAGTCGACAGTGCTGCGCAGGTTCGCTGCCGATGTGGGGGGAACGGTTCTCGACCTGGACGACGTCGAGGTGCGCGAGGCGGTCGTGGGGAATCTGGCCTCGGTCGTCGGTGGTGCGGCGCCGGTGTGTGTCGACGAGTACCAGAGGGTGCCCGACATCTTGGACGCGCTCAAAGCGAGGCTGAACCGCGAGGGCAGCCTGCCCGGAACCGCCGTGATCACGGGATCGACCCGGCAGGACGCCCTGCCCGTCACGGCGCAGGCCCTCACGGGACGGTTGCACTCCCTGACCATCTGGCCGCTGTCCCAAGGTGAGATCGCTCGGGTGAGCGAGAACCTCCTGGAGGTGTTGCCTGTCGACCCCGCGGGTGTGGTCGGCCGGATCCCGTCCTCAACGACCACGCGCCAGGATTACGTGGAGCGTGTCTGCGCCGGAGGGCTACCCCTGGCCCTACGACGTTCCGGCGCGGCCCGAGCACGATGGTTCGATGACTTCGTGCGGGCATCGGTCGAGCGGGATGCTCTGGAACTGGGACGCATCCGGGAACGACAGGCAATGACCGACCTGCTGGGTCTGATTGCGGCACAGACGGGGCAACTGCTGAACGTCTCTGCTGCTGCGGAGAGGCTCGGCGTCAGTCGCGCCACCGTGGAGGGTCACCTTCGGCTACTCGAGGACCTCTTCCTCGTGGTTCGGCTGCCGGCGTGGGGCAAGACCCTGCGCTCACGGGTCAGTGTGAAACCCAAGGTCCATGTTGTCGACTCCGGGCTGGCTGCCCGGCTGCTGCGGCTCACGCCGGACAAGCTCACCCGACTCGACCCGGCATCACTCACCGACTTCGGGCACCTGCTGGAGACCTTCGTCGTCGGGGAGATCCGCAAGCAGGCTTCCTGGCTCGACGAGCCCGTGACTCTGGGCCACTGGAGGACCAGTGACGGCGCAGAAGTCGACGTGGTCATCGAGTACGACGACGGCACCGTCGTTGCGATCGAGGTCAAAGCCAGCGAACGGGCCCCAGGCGGCGACTTCCGCGGTCTCGGTCAACTCCGCGCCGCCCTCGGACCACGGTTCGCCGCCGGGATCATCCTCACCACCGGAACCCGCTCCTACACCTACGCCGACCGTCTCCACGTCATGCCCATCGACCGGCTGTGGACCCCGGTCACACTCGGAGCCCCGCGCTGACCCCGCCACAAGGGAGCTTCCACACGCCGCGCCGGGTGCGTTCCAGCGGGTGACCTACAAATGCGCTCCGGCGGAACGAGGCTCAGGTGGAGGGTCTGATTCAACGGAAGGATGCAGGGTCAGACCATGCCAGCACCGAGGAAGTACCCCCAAGAGTTGCGGGACCGCGCCATTCGTCTGGTGCAAGAGGCGCGCCAGGAGGAGCCGGAGTTGTCGGTCACCGCGGCGGTGACGCGGATCGGCGCCAGGATCGGCGTGAATCCCGACACCCTGCGCGGGTGGGTGAAGCAGGCCGACATCGACGCGGGTAAGCGTCCCGGCACGACCACCGAGGATGGGAAGCGGATCAAGGAACTTGAGCGGGAGGTCCGCGAGTTGAAGCGGGCGAACGAGATCTTGTTGGCGGCGTCGAGTTTCTTCGCGCGGGAGCTCGACCCGCGTTTGCCGTGGTAGTCGGGTTCATCGACGACTACCGGGTCCGGTTCGGGGTCGAGCCGATCTGCCGTGTGCTCAGCGGGCACGGTGTGCAGGTCGCCCCGTCGGGCTACTACGCCTTCAAGGCCCGCACACCATCGAAGCGGGCCTTGTCGGACGCCTATGTGTGGGAACGGATCGAGGCACTGCAGGCCGACAAGACCAAGGGTCGCGGGGTCGCCGGCTACCGCAAGATGTGGCACTTGCTCAAGCGGGACGGCGTCGAGGCACCGCGGTGTCAGGTGGCCCGCCTGACGCGGGCCCGCGGCATGCAGGGCGTTGTCAGGGGCAGGAAGTTCGTCACCACCACGTCGGACTCCTCCGCGCCGCGGCCGCCCGACCTGGTGCAACGCGACTTCACCGCGACCCGAACTGGAGGCCAAGGCCCGCACCCTGGCAGGCTGGAAGGGCTACATCACCAACCTGGCCACCCCGACCCCGGAGTACGTGATCGGGGCCTACCACCAGCTGTGGCAGGTCGAGAAGTCCTTCCGGATGTCCAAGTCGGACCTGAAGGCCCGGCCGGTCTACCACCACCTGAAGGACTCGATCGAAGCCCACCTCACCATCGTGTTCGCCGCCCTCGCCGTCGCCCGATGGCTCGAGAGCACCACCGGCGCCAGCATCAAGGCCCTCGTCAAGACGCTGCGTCGCCACCGCACAATCGACATCCAAGCCGGCGACACCATCGTCACCGCCGAGAACCCCCTACCCGACGACGCCCAAGCCTGGCTGGACGCGATCCACCAAGCGCGCAGGCGACACTAAATGAGCCAAGTCGGGGCACCTCGAATGGGCCTACCGAAGGCTGAATGGCCGGCTGGAACACCTCCGCGGCAGCGCCCTTGGCTTCCGGAACCTCACCCACTACATCGCACGATCGCTGCTCGAGACCGGCGGATTCAGGCCGCGGCTACACGCTCGATTGTGAAGAGCCTCTTATGGAGCTTGAAGCCACTTCGTCACCTTGTGGTGGGGAACGCGTGGGGATTTCGTGGACTGCACCGCCGAGGCGCGTGGAACCGACTTGAGCGTAGCTCAGGCGTACTGGCCGAGCGCCCTCCCTTCCTCACCGGGCCGACTTCCGGGCTGGCGACGATCCAGTTCGTCGATCTGTTAGCCACAACTCCCAGCATGCAACCTTAGACCTCTATCATTACGAGAACCCGGGACGCGCGAAACGAAAGCAGACACATGGCGACATGGGAACAAGACGAATGCGCGTCCTCGATCGAATCAGGTCTCCCCCGGCGAGATCGACGCTCGGGCACGTATCGTCGCTACGTTCCGGACACGCTGCTGGGGAGCCCGCTGCTGCTGCCGCCCGATGTCGACCAGTTGGTGGGCCGAGCCGAGCAGGCGGTCCGGGGCCTGTCCGGAGATGCCCGCGACCTGGCCGGCATTGCCCGCTTCCTGCTGCGTTCCGAAGCCATCGCCTCATCACGGATCGAGGGCATCGCACCGTCGGTCCAGCAGGTGGCCCTGGCCGAACTCGGCGCCCAGGAGGCCGTCCCCGACGTGTCCGCCCAAGCCCAGCTGGTCGCCAACAACATGACGGTCCTGCACGAAGCCCGGACCGTCCTTGTTGCAGCACCACAGGTGACGGTCGAGCACCTGCTTGAACTGCACTCCGCGTTGTTGCCCGACGAGCCGCAGCACCGCGGCGTCCGCACCGTGCAGAACTGGATCGGCGGCTCCGACCACCACCCCCTGGACGCCGACTTCGTCCCCCCCGCCCCGGAACACGTTCCGGCGCTGCTCGATGACCTCGTCGGCTACCTCAACGGAGGTGGGCACTCGCCCATTGTCCAGGCCGGCTTCGCGCACGCCCAGTTCGAAACGATCCATCCGTTCACTGACGGCAACGGACGCGTCGGCCGCGCCCTCATCCACACCGTGCTCACCCGACGCGGGCTCACCACCGAGGCGGTACTGCCGGTCAGCCTGATCCTGTCGACTCTCCGCAACGAGTACGTTGAAGGGCTCACTGCCTACCGGCACCCTGACCCGGTCGGCTCGGACGGGCTCCACACCGCCCAAGCCGCCTGGCTCCGCGTGTTCGCCTCCGCCGTCCTCACCGCCACCGAGCAAGCCGGACGCCTCGCCGCAGACCTGGCCGACCTTCGTACCGACTGGGAAGACAGGCTCAACCGCGCTAGATCCGACCAGGGCAAGGTCCGCGGCGTCCGTAGCGACTCGGCCACCGCACACATCGTGCGCGACCTGCCCGCCACGCCCGTCATCACCAGCGCCACCGTGCAACGCATCCACGGCGTGTCCCACGTCGCCGCCGACCGTGCCCTCGCCGAGTTGGTCGCAGCGGAAATCCTCCACCCCCACGAGCGGCGCGGGGTCCGCTACTACCAGACCCGTGACGTGCTCGACCTTGTCACCGTCACCGAGCGACGCCTGGCCAGCACCAAGTTCGACACCCTGGCCGCGCGCCCATCCGAGCCGTCCCCGCCCGCCCAGACAGCTGAGCCTGCGGGAGACGCCTGCCTTGGCGCGATGGGCATCTGGGCGGTCAACGAACCGCGCTTGGATGAAGGGTTTCCGACCACGAAGCCGCCGTGACATGCGGTGGCATACGCGAGACGTCGGAACACAGGGGACTCGGGGTCGCCGCCGATCGAAGCAGACCACCCAGCATCACCCGTTGCCACCAGCGATCCAGCCCTAGGAACAGGGAATCGGCGAGAGGTTTCACCTCTCGCCGATTCCCTGTATTTGCACTACTCAAAAACACTTTTGTGCGCGAGAGAGGAGTTGAACCTCCACGTCCTTTCGGACACACGGACCTGAACCGTGCGCGTCTGCCATTCCGCCACTCGCGCGTGGCCCCCTCGCGGGGACAGCCTGAGTACCTTAGCACGCACCTTCCCGCAGGTCATATTCGGGACTCACCAGGCGGGAGCCGAGGCATCGAACAGGCGCCCGATGGGAGTCTGGCCGTTCACTTTCTGGTCACCTTGACTCGTCAACCAACTCCGGCGTTGCCCTTTTCGACTAGGGGTGATGCTCCCCACACAATCCACAGCGGTGGACATCCCTGTGGACAACTGCGTGGATGTGAACGCGGGACGACCGCCATGCGAACGGGGAATGGCCCTCCCGGCGGCCGCTCAGAGCAGGACGGCCAGCAGCGCCGAGAGCGTGAAGAACGACACCATCGTCGTGACGAGCAGCACCGCCGGCGGGACGTCGCGCTCACCGTAGCGGGCGGCGAACACGACCGACGAGGTCCAGGCCGGCATCGCGCCGCTCAGGACGATGGCGGCGAACAACTCCCCGTCCAGCGGTGGCATGCCCAGCAGCGCCAGTCCCGTGGCCGACGCCCAGGCCACCGCCGGCATCAGCGCCAGCTTGGCCACCGTGACAGCGATGAGCCGGCGGACGTTGCCCCGGATGGACAGCCCCACCAGCAGCCCTCCGACGGAGAACAGAGCCGCGCCGGTGCTAGCGCGGCCGAGCAGGTCGAAGGACGTCACCAGGACATCGGGGAGCCTGAGTCCCGTCGCCGCGACAACGATGCCGGCGAGGAGCGCGATGAACACCGGCATGCGCAGCATCGACCCCACCGAACGGCGGATGCTCCGGAGCAGGCCGGTGGCGTCCTCGCCTCGCTCGGCCCAGAAGAAGCACAGTGGCACGGTGATCAGGGACTCGACGATCACGTTCATGCCGAACACGACCCCGGCGACGGAGGGCATCACGACCAGCAGCAACGGGAAGCCCACGAACCCGGAGTTCGCCCCGCCTGCCCCGAGCGCATCGAAGGCGGCCGCAGCCCGCGGCGTCCGGTTCATGCGCCGGGACCACAGGTAGGCCGCCACCAAGACGACCACGCTGGTGATCGCGTACGCCAGCAGGTACGTGGGGTTCGCGACCTCGGTGAGCGGTCTCTGGGCGACGGACAGGAACATGAGGGCTGGCAGGGCGATGTTCATGACGAAGCCGCCGATGATGTCCATGTCGGAGCGACGGAACATCCCGAAGCGCGTCGCCGCCCAGCCCGCCAGGATGCACAGGTAGAGGGGCGCGGTGATGACCAGGATGTCGAGCACCGCTCCCCCTTCCTCTGCGACGTCGCGACCAGTGTCGCGCGTCGCCGGGGACTCAGCCGCGCACGACCACGGCCTGGAGTTCGCCGACCGGGAGGTCTCGCCTACCCGACATCTGTGTGGCGAGGGTTCCCGAGTAGCCGCCGGCGGTCCAGTCGACCGACCAGTTCGTCGTCGCCGTCACCGTGTACGTCCCCGGCTGCTGGTGCGCGGAGCTGGCCGCGCCGGGCGACCTAGGCGCCACCTGGTAGGTGTGCCCGCACACGGGCGACGGAGTGCCTGGCGCGACCGCATCGCGCACGTACGGCTTCGTCGTCGCACACGTGACCGTCGTGCCGTCACCCATCTGGAACGTGGTGCTGACGTGCGTGGCGTCGAGCGACACCGCAAGCCCGGCATCGCTGTTGGACGCCGTCAGGTGCGAGTCGCCCTCCACCCACAGCCAGAGCGGGATGCCGATGACCGCCATGTGCCACTCGTTCCAGTCCGGGTCGGGCCCGACCTGCGGGTAGGCCTGCGGCAGTTGCAAGGACGCCGTGACCCTGCGCACGTAGTTCTCGACCGCCTCCCGCGGAGGCCTCTGCGTGCCGCCTGCCTCCGGCGGCGCCCAGGCGCACCACTCCTCCGGTGTGCCCAGCTCAGGATTGCACTCTGGGAACACCCTCACCCGGTCCTCGTGCTCACGGCGCAGTCCGTCCATATAATCCCGGTAGGCGTCACGGCGTGCGGCTAGTTCCGCTGCAGTTGGCTTTCCGTTCTGCTTCTTCTGGCCGGAATCCTTTGCCGACACCTTGACAGTTCCGTCGCCCTCGTCCCAAGCCTCGTCGGCAACGGCCGGCGACGGTGTGATCAGTGCGGCGAGGAGGCTGGCCAGCAGAACCGACCGCAGCTTCAGCACGACTCGACCTCCCGGTTCTGGGCCGCCACGATCTTGAGTCCGTCAGGAGTCTCGCCGAAGAAGTAGCGCTGCTCGGCAAACCTGCCCTGGCCCAACACTTCGCCATCCTTTGTGATGGTGATGGTGGAGGAGTCAGAGCACAGTTCCAACGCCACTACGGATCCGGCGCGCGACTCACCCACGAGTCGTCGGGGAGCAGTAGTCCGGTACGTCCCACCCTCGAACTTGACCCTTTCGGCGAGTTCGTCCTCAGTTGCCTGTGTGTAGGGTCCCGAGGTCATTGACAGAAGTTCTTTCGAAGCTCCAGCACCGGCACGCACTAGACGTTCGTACTCAGTCTTGTACTTCGCGAGCAGCGCCTTCGCCTCGTCGTACAGCTTGTCGCGAGCGATCATCGCGTCGTACTCAGCCTGGGTGCAGGGAGATGCGGTCCCCCCCTCTTCGGGCGTGCACATCAGCTGCAGGGTGGGCGCAGCGACGGTGGGAACCGGGGTGGCGCTGGGCGTCGGCTGCGCAGCCGGAGTGCATCCTGCGACGAGCGCGGGCACGACGGCGGCACAGGCGAACAGGATCCGCCTCATGGGGGGTGCCTCCTTGGGTGGGTGGTGTTCCGAGGGTGCCACAACACGGCGTCGGATGGGGAACCGTCCCAGAGTTGTCCACAGGCTTCCGCCCGCGGCGTCCGAGTTGTGCACCCCGACTGGCACCTGACAAGGGGTGGGAATTTGTCCCCAGCGCCCCTAGGGTGGCCAGATGAGTACTGCAGCGAGCGAGAACCAGTCGCACGAGGACTGGTGGGCGGGCCTCTCCCAGGAGGAGCGGTACATGGCGATCGAGACGGTCCGGCTGGATCAGGACCCCGACTACCCCCTCGGGCAGGTGGGCGAACGCCCCACAGGCGAGCGCGCCGAGTGGCTGCGCCAGCGGCCCGAGTACATGGAGCGCTGGGCGGGTGCCGAGAACATCGCCCAGAAGGACGACATCGGCATCGGCCTCGACCCGGTTCCGGACGCCCACGCCGACACGGAGCCGCTGACCGAGGCCTGAGGGCAGGACAGGCTGTCGGCGCACGGAAGGCGGGCTGTCGGCGGTTCAGGGTAGGTTGGTGGTAGCCACTGCACCCGGACGACAAGGACAACCTTGACCACCACCACCGCAGCGAGCGTGGCGACCCCCCGCCCGCACCTCCCGTCGACCGGACGCCGCACGCCGGTGTCCACGTACCGCCTGCAGCTGGGTCCCGACCTCAGCTTCGACCAGGCGGCAGCCCAGCTCGACTACCTGGAGGACCTGGGGGTCACCGACCTGTACCTCAGCCCGATCCTGCAGGCGGCACCGGGCAGCACCCACGGCTACGACGTGGTCGACCCGACCCGCATCAGCGAGGAGATGGGCGGCCGCGAGGCCTTCGAGCGCCTCGCCACGGCCGCCCATGACCGAAACATGGGCGTGATCGTCGACGTCGTCCCCAACCACATGGGCGTCCCGACGCCGATCCATCACAACACCGCGCTGTGGAGCGTCCTCAAGGAGGGCCCCGACTCCCCCTACGCGAACTGGTTCGACGGCACCGCCGGGGGCGGTGACGGGGACGGCATCCTCATGCCGGTGCTCGGCGCACGCATCGGCACGGTGCTCGCCGACGAGGAGATCACCCTCGAGCGGCGCGTCATCCCCGGCCACGAGGCCGACGGCGAGCAGCCGGTGCTGGTCTACTACGACCACGTGTTCCCGGTGCGGGCGGGCACCGAGAACCTGCCCATGCACCTGTGCGTGAAGGAGCAGTACTACCGGCTCGCCTACTGGAAGGTGGCCGCCGAGGAACTCAACTTCCGCCGCTTCTTCGACGTCGACACGCTCGTCGCCGTCCGCGTCGAGGACCCCGAGGTCTTCGACGCCACCCACGCCCTTCTCCTGGAGCTGTTCCACCAGGGCCACATCGACGCCTTCCGCATCGACCACCCCGACGGCCTGGCCGACCCGCGCGGCTACATGCGCCGGCTGTCGAAGGCCACCGGCGGGGCGTGGATCATCGCCGAGAAGATCCTCGAGGGCGACGAGCACATGCCCGACGACTGGCCCGTCGCCGGTACCACCGGCTACGACGCCAGCTGGCGCATCTCGGCGCTGCAGTGCGACCCGAACGGCTACGGCGACCTCGGCACCGTCGCGCACCTGGTCACGGGTGACATCCCGGGCACCCTGCCCGACGTCATCGACCAGGCCAAGCGCGAGATCACCACGACGAGCCTGTTCGCCGAGGTGCACCGCACCGCCACGCTCGCCAACGACATCTGCCGCGACGACATCATGCTGCGCGACCACACCTTCGGCTGGATCCGCACCTGCCTGACCGAACTCGTCATCGCGTTCGACCGCTACCGCGCCTACGTCGTGCCGGGCGAACCCGCCCCCGACGACGCCGTCGAGCTCGTCCGGCACGCGGCCGAGAAGGCCAACCAGAAGCTGGACGCCGAGCTCCACGACACCATGGACGTCGTCGTCGACCTCATCCTGGGCCGCGAGGTCGGCTCTGAGGGCCGCGCCCAGCGCGCGATGCGCGACGAACTGGTGGTCCGTTTCCAGCAGGTGTGCGGCGCGGTCACCGCGAAGGGTGTCGAGGACACCGCCTTCTACCGCTGGACCCAGCTCGTCGCCCTCAACGAGGTCGGCGGCTCCCCCGCCACGTGGAGCATCAACCCCGACGAGTTCCACCGGTGGTGCGCGAACATGGCCACCCAGTGGCCGGCCACGATGACCTGCGGCACCACCCACGACACCAAGCGCTCGGAGGACGTCCGCAGCCGCATCGGCGTCATCGCCCAGTACGCCCCCGAGTGGCGTGCGCTGGTCGCCAAGCTGCACCCGTACGCCGAGGGCGTCGAGGGCCACACCGAGAACCTGTTCTGGCAGATCCTCGCCGGCACGTGGACGCCCGACGGCCCGATCGAGCGCGAACGGCTCGAGCAGTACATGCTCAAGGCATCCCGCGAGCAGAAGATCTGGACGTCCTGGACGGGGCAGGACGCCGCGGCCGAGGCGTCCCTGCTCGAGTTCATCGGCAGGGTCTACGCCGACGGCGACCTCATGGGCGCCTTCCAGGACTGGTACGACTTCACCGCCGACTCGGTGCGGGTGTCGATCCTGTCGCGCAAGACCATCCAGCTGACCTGTCTCGGCGTCGCCGACCTCTACCAGTCGTGCGAGACCCTGCAGAACTACCTGGTCGACCCCGACAACCGCGCCCCGGCCGACTTCGCGGCGCTGGCCGACCTCGGCAGTTACCTCGACCGGCGCGACCCTCTCACGCTCGCCGAGGAGAAGTTCCACGTCACCCGCGAGATCCTGCGCCTGCGGCGCCGGGTGCCGGACGCCTTCGTGGGCCCGACGGCCGCGTACCGCCCGCTGCCCAGCAGCACCGGCCACGCCCTGTGCTTCGCGCGGGGCGACGACCCGCAGGTCGTCACGATCGCGGCCCGCCTGCACCGCGACCTGGCCAAGCAGGACGGCTTCACCGAGCACATGGTGGTGCTGCCCGAGGGCACATGGCGCGACGTCCTGACCGGCACCGAGCACGCCGGCGGCAGCGTCCTGCTGGCCGACGTGCTGCGCCGCTACCCGTGCGCGGTCCTCGAGAAGACCGCCGGGCCCGACGGCACCGCCCAGGCCGAGCAACTCGCCGATGCACTCGACAACGGCGACCCGATCTTCCGGGCCACGCCGCGCCAGGACCCGTCCGGCCGGCCCGCCCCGGCGTCCGGGTCGACCGACGAGGGCGAGACCGAGACCACCGGCCTGCTCGGCTGGCTGAGCAAGCGCTTCTTCGAGCGCACCAACGGGGAGGGTGGGAATGCCTGACGTCACCGTCTGGGCCCCGCTCGCCGAGTCGGTCGAGGCCGTCCTCGGCGACGAGCGGCGGGCCCTCACCCGCGCCGGGGAGCACTGGACGATCGACCTGCCGGTCGGCACCGACTACCTGCTCAGCGTCGACGGCGGTGAGCCGCGCCCGGACCCGCGCAGCCCGCGCCAGCCGCACGGCGTCCACGGCCCCAGCCGGGTGTGGGACGCCGCGGGCTTCCGCTGGTCCGACACCGAGTGGGCCGGGCGCGAGGTCCTCGGCGGGGTGTTCTACGAGCTGCACGTCGGCACGTTCACCCCCGAGGGCACCCTCGACGGGGCGATCGAACGACTCCCCCACCTGGTCGAGCTGGGCGTCGACACGGTCGAACTGATGCCGGTCGTCCCGTTCCCGGGCGAGCGAGGCTGGGGCTACGACGGGGTCAGCTGGTACGCGGTGCACGAGTCCTACGGCGGCCCCGAGGCGCTGCAGCGGTTCGTCGACGCCGCCCACGGACTGGGGCTGGCGGTCTGCCTCGACGTGGTGCACAACCACTTCGGCCCCGCCGGCAACTATGCCGCGGTGTTCGGCCCCTACTTCACGATCAAGCACCACACCCCGTGGGGCGCGGCGATCAACCTCGACGACGACCACGCCGAGGGCGTCCGGGCGTTCATCGTCGACAACGCGGTCCGCTGGTTGCGCGACTTCCACCTCGATGCGCTCCGGCTCGACGCCGTGCACGCGCTGATCGATGACTCGCCGCGGCACGTCCTGTCCGAGATGGCCGACGCGGTGGCCAGCCTCGGCCGCGAACTCGGGCGTCCCCTCACCCTGATCGCGGAGTCTGACCTCAACGACGTCACGATGTTCACTCCCACCGCCGAGGGCGGCCTGGGCATGGACGGCCAGTGGGCCGACGACGTGCACCACGCCCTGCACAGCTGGCTCACCGGCGAGACGTTCGGCTACTACGTCGACTTCGGCGCACCCGAGACCCTCTCGCACGCGTTCGAGCGGGTGTTCGTGCACGACGGCTCGCACTCGACGTTCCGCGACACGGCCTGGGGCGCCCCCGTCCCCGACGACGTCGACCGCCGCCGGTTCGTCACCTTCACCCAGAACCACGACCAGGTCGGCAACCGCGGCCTGGGCGACCGGCCCGACGAGCGCCTCCCCGCGGGGGCCGTGGCCGGCGGCGCCGCCCTCCTCCTGCTCGGCCCGTTCACGCCGATGCTGTTCCAGGGCCAGGAGTGGGGCACGCTGCGCCCGTTCCGCTTCTTCTCCGACCACGAGCCCGACCTCGGCTCCCTGATCAGCGCGGGCCGTGTGCGCGAGTTCGCCGACCACGGCTGGAGCGAGATCTACGGCCCCGACGCCGACATCCCCGACCCGCAGGACCCGGCCACATTCGAGGCGTCCCGACTCGACTGGGACGAGCCGACGCAGGAGCCGCACGCCGCGATGCTCGCCTGGCACCGCACACTCATCGGCCTGCGCCGCGAACACCTGGGCGCAGGGTTCGACGCCCCGCGGCACCCCGTCTCCACGCGGCACGAGGACGACTGGTTCGCCCTCACCCACGGCCCCCTCACGGTGGTCGCGGCACCGCGCGCCGGCGCCGAGGTCAGCTGTCCGGGGGAACTCGTCGCCCGGTTCGGAGAGGTCGAGCACGCCGCCGACGGCACACTGAGCCTGGACTCCGCATCCGTGGCCGTGGTGCGGAGCGCGTCTGGCACCTAGACTCGAGACGGTTCACCCGCAGGGGGGAGAGGAGATGTCCCCTCCCCTGCGAACACCGGTCACCCGCACGGGGGCGTGCGAGCTACGCTTGTCCCGATCCGCCCCGTGCGCACACGCCCGTAAGGAGGTCACGTGGGAGTCTTCGACAACCTCGAGCGCAAGCTCGAAGGTGTCGTCAACGGTGCCTTCGCGCGTGCCTTCAAGGGCGACGTGCAGCCCGTCGAGATCACCGCGCGCCTGCAGAAGGAGCTGGACGCCGAGGCCCGCCTGCTCTCGCGCGACCGCCGGCTGGTGCCCAACGACTTCACGATCGGGCTCTCGCGGCACGACTACGACCGGCTGGTGCCGTACAGCCGCACGCTGAACTCCGACATCATCCCGCAGCTGCGCGAGTACGCGGCGAACGCGGGCTACGTCTTCAACGGCCCCGTCACCATTGCCTACGAGCTCGAGGCGAACCTGCCGGTGGGCCGCTTCACCGTCGAGAGCCAGGCGGTCGCCGCCGCGGCGACGCCGGCGACGACCACGGCCATCCGGCGGGCGGTGCTGGTGCTGGAGGTCAACGGCATCCGCCACCCGCTCTCCCCGCCCGGGTTCACGCTGGGCCGGGGCACCGACGCCGACGTCCGCATCAACGACCCCGGGATCTCCCGCCTGCACGCCCGCGTGAGCGTGCGCGGCGCCGAGGACGCCCCCCAGGTCACCATCGAGGACATGGGGTCGACCAACGGCATCGTCGTGGACGGGCGCCGCGTGCAGACCGCCACCCTGACCGCAGGGTCGCGGGTCGAGCTCGGCAGTACGCGCATGCTGGTCAGGTCGCCGGTGAGTGATGTCTGAGCTCCTCGTCCTCGCCCTCAAGTTCGCCTTCCTCGCCCTGTTGTGGGTGTTCATCCTGTTCACCGGCGCGGTGATCCGGTCCGACCTGTTCGGCCGGCGGGTCCCCACGGCAGCCGTGCAGGCCGCGCCCGCGGCGTCCGGCACCGCGCAGCCGGCGCGCCGGAACCGCCGCGCCCGCCGCACCCCCACCACGCTGCGCATCACCAAGGGCAAGCAGGCCGGCCTCACGATGGGCCTGGGCGAGCACCTGAAGATCGGGCGCAGCACCGACTGCCAGCTGATCCTCGACGACGACTACGTCTCGACGCGGCACGCCCGCATCTACCGCAGCGGCGAGGGCTACCTGGTCGAGGACCTGGGCTCCACCAACGGCACCTACCTGAACAACGAGCGCCTGAGCTCGCCGGCGCCGTTCACGACCTCCGACACCCTGCGCATCGGTCGGACCCTGCTCGTCGTGGAGGCCTGACCCCATGGCCCTGACGCTCAGCTACGACGCCCACTCCGAGATCGGCCTGGTCCGCAGCAACAACCAGGATTCGGCCTACACCAGCCCGCGCATGCTCATGGTGGCCGACGGCATGGGCGGCGCCGCCGCCGGTGACCTCGCCTCCGCGGTCGCGACATGGGAGCTGCGCCGCACCGACGAGAACCTCGATGACCGCATCGCCACCGCCCGCGCCGAGCGGCTGGGCGACACGGACGCCCCCGTGCCCGCCTCCCACGACGGGGAGGACGACCCCGGCGACCTGGTCGACGTGCTGACCGTGCTGGCCGGAACGCTGGCCCGCGCCAACGAGCGGCTGGTCGAGCTGGTCGAGGACGACCCCGAGCTGTCCGGCATGGGCACCACGGTGTGCGGCTTCGTGCTCGACGACGACCGGCTCGCGGTCGTCAACATCGGCGACTCCCGCGCCTACCTCGTGCGCGACGGCGAGCTGCACCGGGTGACGCGCGACCACAGCTGGGTGCAGACCCTCGTCGACGACGGCCGGCTGACCGAGGAGCAGGCGCTCGAGCACCCCCACCGCTCGCTGGTCCTGCGGGTGCTCAACGGCTCGACCCAATACGAGCCCGACCTGGGCTGGCTCGACATCGTGCCCGGCGACCGGCTGCTGGTGTGCTCCGACGGGCTGTGCGGCCTCATGACGGATGCCGAGATCGCGGCCGTGGCCGCTGCCGGCCTCCCCCGCCAGGAGACCATCGACCGCCTCGTCGACCTCGCCCACGCCGCGGGGGGCCACGACAACATCACCATGGTGCTGGCCGACGTCGAGGCCGACGGCGCCCCCGGCGAGGTCGCCGTCCTCGGTGCCGCCGCCTCGGTGACCGACCCCGGCCGGATCGAGCACACGGCGTCCTTCGCCCCCCTCGAGACCGAGGCGCCGATGGACGAGCTCGAGGCGTCCGAGCGTGCCATCACCGAGGAGGAGCGCTACGCGCTCACCGGGCGCCGGAAGGCGTCCACGTGGGCCAAGATCGCGCTCTCGGTGGTGCTGCCGCTCGCCCTGCTCTGCGGCGGCGCGTTCGGCTGGTACCAGTACACCCAGACGCGGCTGTTCATCGGCCCGGCCGACGCCAATGTCGCGCTCTACCGCGGCATCCCCGACCGGGTGCTCGGCCAGGACCTGTCGACGCTGCTCGAGACCGACACCACGCAGATCGCCGACCTGCCGCCCTACTACGCCGAGAAGGTGCGGGCGAGCATCCCCGTCAACGACATGGCCGCCGCCCGCTCGACCCTGATCGAGCTGCGCGACAAGGCCAACCAGTGCATCGCCCAGCGCAAGGCACGGGCCGAGGCGAGCGCCGCCCCGACGCCCGACCCGTCGACGACCCCGGCTCCGGCCACCCCCGGCGGCACGCCCGCCCCCGTCGACCCGAGCGCCTCGCCGGCGCCGTCGGTGTCGGCGTTCACGCCCGTGGGGACCCCGTCGCCGGGGTTGACCACCCCGGTCACGGCCCCCGAGGAGTGCTGAGCGTGTCGGAGGTGGTGGTCTACCGCCGGCGCACGGTCGTGTCGCTGGTGATGATGCTGTTCGCGCTCGCCCTGGGCGCGGGCGGCTACCTCCTGACGAGCCTGAACCAGAACGGCACCTTCCCGGCCGACTGGCTGATGTCGGCCGGCCCGCTCCAGTTCGGCGGACCCTGGTACCTGGGCCTCGCCGCGTGGTTCGCGCTCGGCCTGGCCTGCTGGGGCGTCACGGCCTGGCGCCTGCCCTACGCCGACCCGCTCATCCTTCCGACGGCCTTCCTGCTGGCCGGGCTCGGGATCTCGATGATCTACCGCCTCGACCAGGCCGACGGCAAGCGCAGCGCCGAGCTCCAGATGCTGTGGCTGTTCCTCGCGGTCGCTGCGTTCATCGCGCTGGTGGTCTGGTTGCGCGACCACCGCCGCCTGCAGCGCTACACCTACCTCTGGTTCCTCGCCGGCTTCCTGCTGCTGCTCGCCCCGCTCGTTCCCGGGCTGGGCAAGGAGAACCACGGCGCGCGCATCTGGATCGAGGTGGGGCCCTTCAGCTTCCAGCCCGCCGAGATCGCCCGCATCGTGCTGTCGATCGCCTTCGCGGCCTACCTCGTCGAGAAGAAGGACGTGCTGGCCCTGGCCGGACGCCGCTTCCTCGGCATCGACTTCCCCCGCGCCCGCGACCTGGGCCCCATCCTCATCGCGTGGGGCTTCTCACTGGTGATCCTGGTCTTCCAGAAGGACCTCGGCACCACCCTGCTGTTCTTCGGCCTGTTCGTCGCGATGCTCTACGTCGCCACCGAGCGGCCCAGCTGGGCGATCCTGGGCACCCTGATGATCCTGGGCCTGGGCGTCCTGGGCTACAACGCCTTCGGCCACGTCCAGACGCGCTTCGAGTCGTGGCTCAACCCCTTCACCGACTACGACCGCAACGGCCAGGTCATCAACGCGCAGTTCGGCTTCGCGTGGGGCGGCCTGTTCGGCTCCGGGTGGGGTGACGGACGCCCCTACCTCACCCCGCTGGCCAAGAACGACTTCATCGGCGCCGCCATCGGCGAGGAGCTCGGCCTGTTCGGCCTGTGCGCCATGGTGCTGCTGTTCGGCGTCATCGTCGCCCGGGTGCTGCGCGCGGCGCTCGGCTCCGCCGAGGGCTTCGGCAAGCTGCTCGCGACCGGCCTCGCGTTCGTGTTCGCCCTGCAGGTGTTCGTCATCCTCGGCGGCATCACCCGCCTGCTGCCCCTGACCGGCCTCACCACCCCGTTCGTCTCGCAGGGCGGCAGCTCGCTGGTCTCGAACTTCCTGCTCCTCGGGCTGATGCTCACCGTCACCCACCAGGTACGCCGCCCGCACGTCGAGCACGCCGGCTCCGGCGAGTACGTGTCGCTGTCCGCCGAGGCGACGCAGGCGCTGCCGGTCGTCGTCGGCCCCCGCACCGGGGCCACCGCGGCTGGGGCCGCAGCCGAGGTGCCCGTGACGCCGGACGAGGCCCCCCTCCCCGCCGGGCCGGCCGCCGAGCCGCGCCCCGACCCGGTCGACTTCGGCGGCGAGGCACCCGAGCCGCTCCCCAGCCACGCGGAGCCCCCGGCCCCCACCGAGGACGGGGAGGAGCCACGATGAACGGGCCCATCCGCCGCGTGTCGGTCGTGATCATGCTGATGTTCCTGGCGCTCATGGTGAACGCCTCCTACGCCTATGTCTTCCGCACCCAGTCGCTCAACAACGACCCGGCCAACCGGCGGGTCCGCGACGCCGAGTTCGGCACCGACCGCGGCGACATCCTCGTCGGCAACACCCCGATCGTGACGTCGACCCCGGTCGACGACCGCTTCGGCTTCCAGCGCAGCTACCTCCAGGCCGAGCTGTACGCCCCGGTCACCGGGTACTACTCGTTCCTCTTTGGCGGCTCGGGCCTGGAGCGGTACTACTCCTCCCAGCTCGCCGGCACGTCCGACGTGCAGTTCCTGCAGAACATCGTCGGCCTGGCCACCGGCAAGCGGCCGCAGGGCGCGAGCCTCGAGACGACCCTGGACGCCCGCGCGCAGCAGGCCGCCGCGAACGCCCTGGGCGACCGGCCCGGTGCCGTCGTCGCGCTGGACTACTCCACCGGCGCCGTCCTCGCGATGGTGACCTCACCCACCTACGACCCCAACCGGCTGGCGTCCCACGACATCGCGGCCACGCAGGAGTACTGGACCGCCCTGAACGACGACCCCGCCAAGCCGCTGGTCAATCGCGCCGCCCGCGAGGTGTACGCGCCGGGGTCGACCTTCAAGCTCGTGGTCAGCGCCGCCGCGCTGGAGTCGGGGATGACGCCCGACACGGTGGTCTCGTCCCCGGCCAGCCTGCGGCTGCCGAACTCGACCTTCGAGATGACCTACAACTGCGGCGGCGAGGAGATCTCGCTGCGTCAGGCGCTGCAGGTCTCCTGCAACACCGCCTACGCGCTGATCGGCGACCAGCTCGGCGACGATGCGCTGCGCGAGCAGGCCCGCAAGTTCGGCTTCGGTTCCCCGCAGCTGCCCGAGCTGGGTGGGGTGGCCTCGAGGTTCCCCGAGGACCCCGACCGCGCGCAGACGATGCTCAGCTCGATCGGTGGCTTCGACGTGGCGGCGTCCCCGCTGCAGATGGCCATGGTCGCCGCAGGCATCGCCAACGACGGGGTCGTGATGACCCCCTACCTCGTCAGCCGCGTGCGCGGGGCCGACCTGAACGTGATCAGCTCCACCTCGCCCCGTCCGCTGTCCACGGCCATGTCCGCCGTGAACGCGCGCGCACTACAGGACATGATGGTGAGCGTGGTGGAGAACGGAACCGGCCGCCGCGCCCAGATCCCCGGGATGCGCGTGGGCGGCAAGACCGGCACGGCGCTCGCCTCGGCGGTCGCCGGTGAGGGCCGCGCGCCCTACGCCTGGTTCGTCGCGTTCTCCGAGGAGCCGAAGGTCGCGGTCGCGGCGTTCGTGCAGGACGCCGGGGTCGACGGGTCCGAGGTGACCGGCGGGCGGTACGCTGCCCCGATCGCCCAAGCCGTGCTGGAGGCGG
This sequence comes from Propioniciclava sp. MC1683, assembly GCF_014164675.1. Lineage (NCBI taxonomy): Bacteria > Bacillati > Actinomycetota > Actinomycetes > Propionibacteriales > Propionibacteriaceae > Propioniciclava > Propioniciclava sp. MC1683. The sequence goes on from NZ_JACJFX010000015.1 coordinate 19,351, forward strand.
TGCGATGACAGACGAACACATTCCCCGTCGGGCCAAGCCGGGCCCCGACGACACAGCGCAGGACCGCGGCCCGTACGCCGACGGCCCGCACAACAGGGAGGCAAGGATGTCCGACCAACCCAGGGTCCTGGGTGGCCGCTACGAACTCGGCCGCATCATCGGCCGAGGGGGCATGGCGCTCGTCAGCCAGGCCCGCGACCTCCGGCTGGGCCGCGACGTGGCCGTCAAGGAACTGCGCATCGACCTCGCCACCGACCCGACCTTCCAGGCGCGCTTCCGCCGCGAGGCGCAGGCCGCCGCCGGGCTGAACCACCCCAACATCGTGTCGGTCTACGACACCGGCGAGGAGATGGACCCCGCCAGCCGCACGCCGGTCCCCTACATCGTGATGGAGCTCGTCGAGGGCCGCACCCTGCGCGACATCCTGCGCGAGGGACGCCCCATCCTCCCCCGCCGTGCGCTCGAGTTCACCGTGGGCGTCCTCGAGGCCCTGGCCTACAGCCACAAGGCCGGCATCATCCACCGCGACATCAAGCCCGCCAACGTGATGCTGACGTCGACCGGCATCGTGAAGGTGATGGACTTCGGCATCGCCCGGGCCGTGGCCGACACGAGCTCGACGATGACGCAGACGGCCGCCGTGATCGGCACCGCTCAATACCTCTCCCCCGAGCAGGCCCGCGGCGAGACCGTGGACGCCCGCTCCGACATCTACTCGGCCGGCTGCCTCATGTACGAGCTGCTCGTCGGCCGGCCGCCGTTCCAGGGCGACTCCCCCGTCTCGGTGGCCTACCAGCACGTCCGCGAGCAACCGGTCCCGCCGTCGTCGCTCGACGACGAGATCACCGCGCCCATGGACGCCGTGGTGCTCAAGGCCCTCGCCAAGGACCCCGACGACCGCTACGCCACCGCCGGCGAGATGCGCGACGACGTGCAGCGCATCCTCGGCGGGCAGCGGGTCAACGCGACCCTGCCCCCGCCCGTGCCGCCGCTGGTGGCGGGGGCGTCCGGTGCGGCCGCCGCCTCGGCGGCCACCACCGTGCTGCCCAGCGCGGGCGCGCCCTACGACACCGCCGACCAGACCCTGGGCGGGGTCGGCGCCACGATGGGCGGGACCATGGGCACCGGCCAGATGGCCCCCGTGCCGCCCCCGCGCAAGAGCCGGGCCGGGCTGTGGTGGACGATCGCGATCGTCGCGCTGCTCGCCGTCGGCCTCGTGGCCGGGTGGCAGCTGATGATGTCCCGCGATCAGGAGCCGGCCGTCCGTGAGGTGACGGTTCCCTCCGGCCTGCTGAACAAGACCGAGGCGGTCGCCAGCCAGACGGTGCTCGAGGCGAAGCTGGTGCCCAAGGTCGAGCACGAGCAGACACCGGACACGACCACCGTCGGCCAGGTGATCCGCACCAACCCGGCCGGCGGGGCGCTCGTGCCCGAGGGCTCCGAGGTGGTGCTGACCATCAACGCCGGCCCCGAGATGAAGACCATCCCCGACGACCTCGTCGGGATGGACGCCGACGCGGCGCTGAAGGTGCTCGAGGCGGCGGGGATCACCGGTGCCACCGTCGACGCCACCGACGAACCCGTCGACGCCAAGAAGGGCACCGTCCTGGAGGTAACGCCCCGGGGTGGCACCCAGATCCCGGTGACCGCGACCGTCACGCTGACCGTGGCGACCGGCAAGGGGCGCGTGCCGAGCCTGCTGGGGATGACCAAGGAACAGGCGACCGCAGAGCTCACCCGCCTGGGCTTCACCAACTACTCCTTCCAGGGCCCTGACGACGGCAAGGTGTCGAGCTCGTCCCCGCAGCCCACCGAGAACGTGGACCGCGAGGCCACGATCACCGTCTACCTGCAGGGGCCCGAGACCCCATCGCGACCGCCCACCCTGCCCGTACCGAGGCTGGAGGGCTTGACGCGGGACGACGCCGAGTCGGCCGCCCAGGACGCGGGGTTCACCAACCTCGTCTTCCGGGGTCCGGCCAACGGTGTCGTGGCCCGGACCGACCCCCCGGCCGGGGAGCGCGTCGACCCCGAGAGCCCGTTGACGATCGTGCTCGAGGCGCAGGACCAGCCTTCCCCCGACCCCACCGAAACCCCCGGCGGCTGACCGACGTATGCTGGGGTCCTTCCACCACGAACATGGAGTGAATGCACGTGCCTGAGTCCAAGGGCCGCAAGGAGGCCGCGGCGAAGAAGAAGACCGCCCGCAAGGCGGCGGTCGCCGAGGAGCGGGCCGAGAAGCAGCGCCTCGGCAAGGCCGGCCTGGCCGACAACCGCGCCTGGGTGGTGCCCACGTTCATCACGCTGATGCTGCTCGGCGTGCTGTGGCTCGTGGTCTGGTACCTGACCGCCTCGACCGGCATCGCCGTGCCCGGCATGTCGTCGCTCGGCAACTGGAACCTGCTCATCGCCATGGTCCTCATGGGCGCCTCCTTCGGCGTCGCGACCCTCTGGAAGTAGTGGACGCCGGCCGCACCCCCCGGCCCGCACCCCGGCGCGCCCTGCGCCGTAAGCCCTCCCTGCGGGTCGCCACCGTCATCGTCTGCGTGGTGGCGGGCTTCATGATGGCCACCAGCGCGCTCGCCTCGCGCGGCAACGACCTCCGCCCCGACCGCACCACCGAGCTGGCGTCGCTGGTCCAGGCCGAGGCCGACCGGGTCGACCAGCTGGGGCGCCTGGCGTCCGGCCTGCGGGCCGAGGTGGACGCCCTCAGCGCGCGTGGGCAGGGGGCCGGGTTGCCCGACCTGGGCGCCGCCGCGGAGCGCGCGGACTCGGTGGCCGTGACCGGGCCGGCCGTGACCGTGGTGCTGACCGACGCACCCGCCTCGGTGCAGCCCGCAGGCGTCGACCCCGACCTGCTCGTGGTGCACCAGCAGGACATCCAGGCCGTCGTGAACGCCCTGTGGGCCGCGGGCGCCGAGGCCATGACGATCCAGGGCCAGCGCGTCTCGTCCCGGACGGGGATCAAGTGCGTCGGCAACACGGTCGTGCTGCACGGCGTCCCGTACGCGCCGCCCTACCGGATCACCGCCATCGGCGACGTCCCGGCCCTGGAGCGGGGGCTGCGCGAGAGCGACTACCTGCGCCTCTACCGCACCTACGTGGACGCCTACCGCCTGGGCTATGAGGTCTCCCGGCAGGCCCGCGTCGAGATGCCCGCCTACGCCGGCCCGGCCGAGTTCGAGTTCGCGCGCGTCCCGCGCTGAGCGCCGACCACCTGCCTTCCGGGCGCATCAGGGAGAATGGCCCCATGGCCCGGATCCTCGTCGTCGACAACTACGACTCGTTCGTGTGGAACATCGTCAGCTACCTCGCCCAGATCGGCGCCGAGGTCGAGGTGTGGCGCAACGACGACGAGCGCTTCGGCACCGACGGATGGGCCGACGACTTCGACGGGATCCTGATCTCCCCCGGCCCCGGCACCCCCGAGGCCGCCGGCGTCAGCATCGACGTCGTACGCACGCAGGCGGGCCGCCTGCCGATCTTCGGCGTGTGCCTGGGGCTGCAGTCCATCGGGGTCGCCTACGGCGCGGTCGTCGACCGGGCGCCCGAGCTGCTGCACGGCAAGACCTCGCTGGTGCACCACGACGGTCGCGGCGTGTTCACCGGGCTGCCGAACCCGTTCACCGCGACGCGCTACCACTCGCTGGCGATCGAGCCGGCCACGGTGCCCGACGAGCTCGAGGTGTCGGCCACCACCGAGTCGGGCGTGATCATGGCCGTGCGCCACCGCGACCTGCCCGTCGAGTGCGTGCAGTTCCACCCCGAGTCGGTCCTCACCGAGGGCGGCTACCAGATGCTGGCCAACTGGCTCGCTGCGTGCGGGGACGCCGACGCCCCGGCCCGCGCCGCCGGCCTGGCCCCGCTGATGGCTGCCCCGGACTGAACCCTCGAAAACCCAAGCCCTCGGCGCCCGAAACCCAAGCCCTCGGCGCCCGAAACCCAAGCCCTCGGCGCCCGAAACCCAAGCCCTCGGCGTCAGCCCTGGGGCTTGAGCAGCGGGAAGAGGATCGTCTCGCGGATGCCCTTGTTGGTGAAGAGCATGATCAGGCGGTCGATGCCCAGGCCCAGGCCGCCCATCGGCGGGGCGCCGAACTCGAGGGCGTTGAGGAAGTCCTCGTCGAGCTGCATGGCCTCGGGGTCGCCCTTGGCGGCCAGCAGCGACTGCTCGGTGAACCGCTCGCGCTGGATGACCGGGTCGATGAGCTCCGAGAAGCCGGTGCCGCGCTCCATGCCGCCGATGATGAGGTCCCAGGCCTCGACCAGGCGCGGGTCGTCGCGGTGCGGGCGGGCCAGCGGCTGGGCGATGGCCGGGTAGTCGCACACGAACGTGGGCTGGATCAGCGTGGGCTCGACGACCTCTCCGAACAGCTCCATCGCGAGCTTGCCGTCGGAGAGCTTGGGGTCGAACTCGACCCCGTGCTGCTCGGCGAGCTCCTCCAGCTCGGCGCGGGTGGTGTCGGGCGTGATCTCGCGGCCGAACGCCTCCGACAACCCGGTGTAGAACGGCAGCCAGAGCCACTCGCCGTCCAGGTCGATGACCCCGGCGTCCGTCTCGACCTGGCGCGAGCCGACGGCGTCCGCGGCGTCCACGATCACCTGCTGGATGACCGCGGCGATGCCCTTCTGGTCGATCCAGGCCTCGTAGCACTCCAGCATCGTGAACTCGGCCGAGTGCGAGCTGTCGATGCCCTCGTTGCGGAAGATCCGGCCCATCTCGTAGACCTTCTCGGTGCCGCCGACCATGGCGCGCTTGAGGTACAACTCCAGCGCGATGCGCAGGGTCATGTCGATGTCGAACGCGTTGAGGTGCGTCGTGAACGGGCGCGCCGCGGCGCCGCCGTGGATCAGCTGCAGCGTGGGCGTCTCGACCTCGATGTAGCCCAGCCGGTGCAGCGTCTCGCGGACGCTACGGGTGATCGCCGCGCGCGTGCGCACCATCGCGCGGGCCTCGTCGCGCACGACGAGGTCGGCGTAGCGCTGGCGGACGCGGGTCTCCTCCGACAGCTCGTTGTGCAGCGTCGGCAGCGGGCGCAGCGACTTGGACGCCAGCACCCAGTCGGTCGCCATGATCGACAGCTCACCACGCTTGGACGCGATCACGCGGCCCGTCACCGAGACGAAGTCGCCCAGGTCGGTGTCGGCCTTCCAGGCGTCCAACGACTCCTGGCCCACCTCGGCCAGCGAGAGCATGACCTGCAGGCGGTCGCCGTCGGCGTCCTGGGTGAACTGGTCGGCCAGCGTCGCGAAGCACAGCTTCCCGGTGTTGCGCTGGAACATGATCCGCCCGGCGACGCTGACGACGACGTCGGTCTCCTCGCCCGGCGCGAGGTGGCCCCACTCGGCGCGCACCGCGGCGAGCGCGTGCGTGCGCGGCACCTCGACGGGGTACGGCTGGCGGCCCTCGGCCAGCAGCCGCTCGCGCTTGGCCAGGCGCACCTGGACCTGCTCGGAGACGGACGGCTGGGGGGCGGCGGACGCCGCGCGCTGCTGGGAATCACTCACCGGGACACCCTATCGAGAACCCCCCGCGGCTCCCGAGTCGGGTTGCCACCGCGGCGTACCGTGGGTCCGTGACCTTCTCCCGCCGCACGGGCCTGGCCGGCGGCCTCGCCCTCCTCGCCTCCGCGCTGGCCGGCTGCACCCGGACGCCCCCGCCCGCGTCCCCCTCCCCCCAGCCCCCGTCCCCGGTGCCCACCCCGGCCGCGCCGACGGCGTCCGCGACACCGAGCCCGAGCCCCACGCCGACCTGGACCGACCCGCTGCCCGCCGGTCCGTTCACCGCGCTGCTGCTGGGCACCGACACGTGGGAGGACCCTGCCACGGGCCGGCCCGACGCCATCCTCGTCGCCCAGCTCACCGCGGCCCGCGACCACCTCGCGCTGGTGTCGCTCCCGCGCGACGCCTGGGTGCCCATCGATGGCGGGCGCGAGGGCAAGGTGAACTCGGGCTTCGGCGGGGACGTCGGGCGCATGACGCGGACGGTGTCGTCGGTCCTGGGCGACCTGCCGATCCACGCGACCGCGCTGACCGGCTTCGCCGGGTACACCGCCATCGTGGAGGCGCTCGGCGAGTTCCACGTCGAGAACGCCATCGAGTCGACGTTCATCGACCCCAACAACGGGCGTCCGTCGCACTTCCCGAAGGGCCGCATCACCCTCACCCCCGAGGACTGGCTGGTGTACGCCCGCCAACGCAAGGAACTGCCCCGCGGCGACCTCGACCGCACCGCCCGCCACCGGGCGATCCTGCTCGGCATGCTGGCCCGGGTGCGCGAGCTGGCCACGGGCCCGGACGCCGCGGGCCTGGCCGGGCTCGCTGCCGCGGCCCTGGCCCACGTCCGGGTGACCGGGCAGATCGGGCCGGAGGCCCTGCTGGCGTACGCCCCACGGCTGGCGGGCCTGGGGCTCGATGACGTGACGGCCCTCATGGTCCCGGTGTCAAGCTTCGGCACGAAGTCCGGCCAGTCGGTGACCCTGCTGGACGCCGCCCTGACCGCCGACCTAGCGGCGGCGCTGGCGTCCGGCGACGTGCGCGAGTACGCCGCGCAGACGGCCGGCAACCCCCGGACGCGCTGATCCCCCGCCCCGACCCCGAGGAGTCCCTCGCCTTCGTGGACGCGCTGGCGGATGGGCCCGCCACGGGCGACGGGCGACGGGCCGCCATGGAGGAGTGGGTCTGGCTGCAGCTACGCCACCGCGGGGCGACCGACGTGATGGCCGCCAACCCCCAGCTCGCCACGCTCCTGCTGGAGCGCTTCCCGGGCACCGGGATGGCGGACCTCGGCCCGCGGGCGTCCGACTGGCTGGTGGGGGCGGACGCCGACGACCGCGCCCGGCTGCGCGCACTGGCCGCCCTCAGGATCCTCCACGTCGACTACGTGGTGAAGGTCGGATACGACCACATGGCCCGCGCGACCCTCGTCCGCGAACTCGTGGACGCGGCCGAGGGCGTGCTGGACGGCCTCGCGTAGCCGGGTCGGGGGCGATCCACCCTGACCACCACGGGGATTGACTAGGGTTGACCCGCTGACCACGTAAGGAGCGCCATGTCGGACAACCAGCCCGTGACCCTCGTCATCCTCGGCGCGTCGGGTGACCTCACCCACCGCCTGCTGCTGCCCGGGCTGGGCACGCTGCTGCGGACCCGCCCCGACCTCGACGTGAAGCTGGTCGGCGCAGCCTTTGAGGCGCTCGACGAGGCGGAGTGGCGCAAGCGCGTCAGCGAGGCGCTCGCAGACGGCGGTTGCCGAGTGGAGCGGGCCGAGCGGATGGCGTCCGAGACCCGCTACGCCCAGCTCGACGTCACCGACCCGGCCGCGATGAGCGCGTTCCTGGCCGAGGTCGACGAGGCCGGACGCCCCATCGTGCTGTACTTCGCGCTGCCGCCGGCCATCAGCCAGAAGGCGTGCGGCGTGCTCGCCGGGCTGGACCTGCCTGAGGGGCTGCGCCTCGCGATCGAGAAGCCGTTCGGGTCGAGCCTCGCCTCGGCGCAGGAGTTCAACAAGCTGCTGGCGTCGGTGGTGCCCGAGGACCAGATCTTCCGCGTCGACCACTACCTGGGCAAGGCGACGGTGCTCAACCTGCTGGGCATCCGCTTCGGCAACCGCATCTTCGAGCCGGTGTGGAACGCCAACAACATCGAGCGCGTCGAGATCATCGCCGACGAGCAGCTCGCCCTCGAGGGCCGCGCCGGCTACTACGACGGGGCGGGCGCGCTGAAGGACATGATCCAGTCGCACCTGCTGCTGGTGATGGCGATCTTCGCCATGGAGGAGCCGGCCAACATCGACGCCGTCGAGCTGCGCGACCTCATGGTGCACAGCCTGCGGGCCACCAAGGTGTGGTCGGGCGAGGGCGAGGTGCCGTCGCGGCGCGCGCGCTACACGGCCGGGTCGATCGACGGGCGCGAGGTGCCCGACTACACCGCGGAAGAGGGCGTGGACGCCTCGCGCAACACCGAGACGCTGGCCCAGGTCACAGTGGAGATCTGCAACGCGCGCTGGGCGGGCGTCCCGTTCCGGCTGCGCTCGGGCAAGGCGCTGGGCGACGGCTTCCGCGGGATCGTGGTGAAGTTCAAGCCGGTCGCGCACCTGCCGGGCGGGTTCCACAACGGGGCCGAGCCCAACCTCATGGTCATCGGGTTCGCCCCCGAGACCATCGGGCTGTCGGTCACCACCAACGCCGAGGGCGACCGCTGGGACCTCGAGCAGACCACGCTGGGCACCGAGCTGTCGGAGTCCCCGATCCGGCCCTACGGCGAGATCCTGGACGGCATCCTGTCCGGCGACCCGCTGTTGAGCGTGCGCGGTGACATCGCCGAGGAGTGCTGGCGCATCCTCACCCCGGTGCTGGACTCCTGGGCATCGGGCGAGGTGCCGCTGGACGAGTACACCGCCGGCTCCTACGGCCCGACCGCCTGGAACTGACGCCCCCGAACGCGCTGAGAGCCTGTGTCGACATGCGACACAGGCTCTCAGCGTCCTGACGGCAGGCTCTCGGCGGATCAGCCCTTCACACCACCGGCGGTGAGGCCGGCGACGATGTACTTCTGCAGGTACATGAACAGCAGGACGATCGGGATGGCCGCGACCACCGCGCCCGCCGCGAACAGCGACCACGGGGCGTTGCGCTCGTCGGAGGCCCACACGTACAGGCCGACGGCCAGGGTGTAGTTCTCGGGCCGGGCCAGGATGATCCGGGCCAGGATGAACTCACCGTAGGTGCCGACGAAGGACAGCAGCCCGACGACCGACAGGATCGGCGTGACGAGCGGCATGATCATCCCCCAGAAGATCTGGGCGTGGGTGGCGCCGTCGATCTTGGCGGCCTCGTCCAGGTCGTCCGGGATCGTGTTGAAGAACCCGTACATGAGGAACGTGTTCGCACCCAGCGCGCCGCCCAGGTAGACGGCGATGAGGCCCAGCAGCGACCCGATGCCGAGCACCGGGAAGATGTCGCCGATGGTGAGCAGCAGCAGGAAGATGGCGACGAAGGCCAGCATCTGCGGGAACATCTGGATGATGAGCAGCGCGGTCAGCGACCCGCGGCGTCCCTTGAACCGGAACCGGCTGAAGGCGTAGGCCGCGGCGGCCGCCATCAGCACCGTCCCGATCGCGGTCGCGGTGGCGACGATGAACGAGTGCAGCATCCAGCGCGGGAACAGCGACCCCAGCAGGGTCTGATAGTTCTCGAGCGAGACCTTCTCGAACAGGCGGATCGAGCCGGTCAGCGTGCCGCCCGGGTTGAACGAGGCCGACATCACGTACAGCAGCGGGAACACACAGATCGCGATCATGACGAGGGCGACGATGTGCTTCCAGCCGACCTCCTTCCACCAGCGCAGGCCGCTGACGGGGGACTTGTTGGCGTTCTCGAGCTTGACGGCCATCACATGATCTCCTCGAGCTTGCGGGTCTGGCGGAAGCCCAGCCACGAGATGAAGCCGACGATGAAGAAGATCATGATCGACATCGCGCTGGCGAGGCCGTACTGCTTGACGCCCGACTCGAAGGCCACGGAGTAGACCATCGAGATCAGGATGTCGGTCTCACCCATGATGATCGGCAGGCCCGGGTAGTTGGGACCACCGCCGGTCAGCATGAAGATGAGCGAGAAGTTGTTGAAGTTGAACGCGAACGACGCGATCAGCAGCGGCGCCACCGACACCATCAGCAGCGGCAGGGTGATCGACCAGAACCGGCGCATCGGGCCGGCGCCGTCCACGACGCCCGCCTCGGTGAGCTCGCCGGGGATCGCCTGCAGCGCACCGGTGCAGATCAGGAACATGTAGGGGAAGCCCAGCCACAGGTTCACCAACAGGATCGAGATCTTCGCCAGGTCACCGTCGCCGAGCCAGTTGATGTCGGCACCGCCGAGCAGCATGTTGTTGATGATGCCGAAGTCGCGGTTGAGCATGCCCTTCCACACCAGCGCAGCCAGGAAGCCCGGGAACGCGTACGGGAGGATGAACATGGCCCGGTAGAACGTGCGGCCCTTGACGCGCGGGTCGTTGAAGATGACCGCGAGGGCGAGGCCGAGCGCGAAGGTGGTCAGCACCGACAGGATGGCGAACGCGAACGTCCAGGCCATGACCGACAGGAACGGGCCCTGCAGGCGGCTGTCGGTGAACATGCGGGTGAAGTTGTCGGCACCCACGAAGACGCGCCAGCCGGGGTTCAGCGACGAGCCGTCCTCGGCCACGTAGAGGCCCTGCTTGGGGTCGGCCTTGTAAACCTTGCCCTCGGCGTTGGTGAACGTGTCGGCGGCCTCGTCGTAGTCGAGCAGCGACTTGGCCGTGTAGGCGGTCGAGCCGTTGTCGGTGCGCAGCCAGCCGTCGTCGGGGTTGTCGGAGACGGAGACGCGCAGCCCGAGCACGTCGGCCTGGCGCTGCTGGATCTCGGAGATCGGCAGGATCGTCGCGCCGGGCACCTCGGTGACGCGGTTGTTGTCGGACGCCGCACCGGCCACCTCGGCCAGCGGCTGCTCCGCGGTGCCCGCCTTCACGACGCCGTCGTCGACGATCGCGAAGCCGAGCTGACCGTTCTGCTCGAGGACGGCGACAGGACGGGTCGGCGTGCCCTCGACGCGGCGGTCGGAGGTCTTGAGGATCTGGGTGATGGCCGGGCCTTTGGCGTCGTTGTGGCCGTCACCGTAGTTGGTGAACGCGACGTAGGCGGTGTTGCCCATCACGTAGAGCTGGTACACCAGCAGGAACGCGAGCCCGGGCAGGAGGTACTTGGCCGGGATGGCCCGCTTGCTGAAGTAGACGTAGTTGGCCACCACGAGCAGGGCGGCGAGCGCGGCCAGGACCCAGTACTCACCCTGCGCCCAGGAGGCCATGATCCCGTACACGCCGAAGGCGTTGACGAGGGCCATCAGGACGAGCTTCACGTAGAAGCCGGGGCGGGACAGGTCGCGCGCGTGCGAGAGCTGTGGCTTGGTCGGCGCCGGCGGCGCCTGCTTTGTGTCGAGGGACACGTCGTTCCTTCCCTTCCGGTCGCGTCAGTGCGGCCTGGCAAGCAAAGTGGGCGGGGCGAGAAACCTCACCCCGCCCATCTTGTCACAAGTGGCTCAGAAGCCGGCCTTGATGTTCTCGACCATGGTCTTCCAAGCGGCGACCGGGTCGGCGGCCTGGCCGTTGATGATGCTCACCTGAGTGTTGCCCCAGTGGCTCCACACGGCGCCCATCTCGGGGATGGAGGGCATGGGCTGGCCGTTCTTGCCGGCCTCGGCGAAGCCGGCGAGCAGCTCGTCGGTGATGCCCTCGGCGACCGAGGTGTCGGCCGGGACGCGACCGCCCAGGTCGAACAGCTTCTGCTGGGCCTCGGTGGTGGCCATGTAGTCGAGGAACTGGTTGGCGAGGATGCCGTTCTCGGACTTGGAGGAGAGGTAGACACCCTGGACACCCAGGAACGGGGCGGAGGGCTGGCCACCGGCGGAGGGAACCGCCAGGACGGAGATGTCCATGCCGGCCTCGGTGAAGGCGGCGGTGTTCCACGGACCCGTGATCATGTACGGGCTCTTGCCGTCGAGGAAGGCCTGCTTGGCCTGGTCGCCACCCATGGAGGCGGACACAACCTTCTCGTCGGCCAGCTTCTTCAGGTAGGTCGCGAAGGCCTCGCCCTCAGCACCCTCCATGCCCAGCTCGTTGGTGTAGGAGCCGTCGGCGTTGGACTTGAAGACCGGGGCGCCGAAGGAGGTCTGGATCGGGTACATGTGGTACGCGTCACCCTGGTCGCCGACCTGGATGATGGCCGGGAACTCGGCGCCGGCGCCCTTGGCCTGCTCGATCAGGGCGTCGAACGTGTCCGGGGTGTCCTGGAGGATCTTGTTGTTGCGGACCAGCGCGATGTTCTCGACCGCGTAGGGGACGCCGTACAGGGCGCCGTCGTACTGGAAGGCGGCGATGGTGTTGTCGGCCAGCTTGCCCTTGTCGCCGAGCTCGATCGGGGAGATCAGGCCGTTGGAGACGAGCTCACCGGTCCAGTCGTGCGCGCCGACGATCAGGTCGGGGCCCTCACCGGTCGGGGCCTGGGCCACGAAGTCGGTCTTGATGTCGCCGGTCGGCTTCTGCACGACGTCGAGGGCGACGCCGGAGGCCGAGACGAAGTCCTCGCCCAGCGCCTTGAAGTCGTCGATGCGGGTCTCGTCGACCCAGATGGTCAGCGAGCCGGCGGCCGGGGCAGCGGACTCGGAGGTGGCGGCCGACGTGGGGGCGGCTGCCGGGGTGGTGGCGGGGCTGCCGGTGCCGCCGCAGGCGGCGAGGCTCAGGGCCACGCCAGCGGCGAGCACTGAAACGATGCTCTTGCGCATGTGGTTGTTCTCCTTCGTGGGGGGCGGCTCCCGTGCCGGACCCTTGGATGACCCCAACACTAGCCCATCTCGTTGCAAGCTTCGCCCCCCCGTTTCGTAACGTTTTCATCACCGTGCATGACAAGAGGGACGCCGTGGGGCACAGTAGTGCCCAAGAACAAGGCTGTGACTCCGTTATTAGTCACGACGACCAGCATGCAAGGACCTTGCAAGACTTGCAGTAGGGTGTTCCGCAACGTACCGACGCCGGAGGGAGGACCAGCGACCATGACAACCGTTTCCAAGGCGCGTCTCGCCGACCTGGCCGAGGCCGCCGGCGTCTCCACCGCGACCGTCTCGCGCGTGCTGAACAACCGCCCCGGGGTGAAGGCCGACACCCGCGAGGCCGTCCAGGCCGCGGCGGCGGCGCTCGGCTACGCCGCCGAGAGGCCGGGCCCGCGGCGTCCGGGGCCGGTCGCGATCATGCTGCCCGAGCTGTCGAACCCGTCGTTCACCGCGTTCGCCGAGATCCTCGACTCCTTGCTGTACGCCGCGGGCGTGCGCACGTTCGTGTGCCCCGCCGGCCCCACCGGCATGAGCGAGGACCAGCACCTGGCCGCCCTCGTCGACACCAACCTCGCCGGCATCGTGTCGGTCAGCGGCATCCCCGCCAACAACACCCTGTCGCTCGAGCCGTACGAGAAGATCATCTCCCGCGGCATCCCGATCGTGTTCATCAACGCGCCCACCGACGAGCTCGCGGCCGGCTTCTACTCGTGCTCCGACGCCGAGGCGGTCAACGCGTCCGTCGCGCACCTGCGCACGCTGGGCCACCGCCGGATCGGCCTGGCCGTGGGCCCCGACCGGTTCGTGCCCGCCCGCCGCAAGGCCGCCGCGTTCGAGGCGTTGGGCTTCGGCCCCGAGAGCATCGAGCGCACCACCTACACCGCCGAGGGCGGCCAGGTCGCCGCGGGCCGGCTCATCGAGTCGGGCCACACCGCGATCGTGTGCGGCTCCGACCTGATGGCGCTGGGCGTGATCCGCGAGGCGCGCGTGCGTGGCATGCGCGTGCCCGAGGACCTCTCGGTCGTCGGCTTCGACGACTCCCCCCTGATGGCGTTCACCGACCCGAGCCTCACCACCGTGCGCCAGCCGGTGCGCCCGATCGCCGAGGCCGCGGTCTCCGCGCTGCTGCGCGCGATGGGCGACGGGTCGGAGCTCGACCCGACCGAGGTGCTGTTCCACCCCGACCTGGTCATCCGCCGCTCGACCGGGCCCGCCCCGGCCGGCCGCGCGATCCTGCCCTGACCCCGCCCGAGCCCTACGCCCCCAGCTCGCCCCGCTCGTGGTCGAGCAGCCGGCGCTTGCGCTCCACACCCCCGGCGTAGCCGGTCAGGGACCCCGAGGCCCCGACCAGCCGGTGGCAGGGCACGATGATGCTGATCGGGTTGCGGCCCGTCGCGGCCCCCACCGCCCGGGACGCCCCCGGCCTGCCCAGCTCGCGGGCCAGTTCGCCGTAGGTGCGGGTCTCCCCCGCCGGGATGGCGCGCAGCGCCTCCCACACCTCGGCCTGGAACGCCGTGCCCCGCGGGGCGAGCGTCAGGTCGAAGTCGTCGCGGGTCCCGGCGAAGTACTCCCCCAGCTGGGCGACGGCGTCGTCGGCGATCGTGTCGTCGCGCTCGCCCAGGCCCACGGCGTCCGGGACGTACTTCTGGCCGTCGGTGTAGAGCGCGCAGAGCACGCCGGCGTCGTCGACGACGAGGGTCAGCGGCCCGACGGGCGAGTCGATCACGCGGTGCTTCATGGTGCCTCCAGTGGCAGGTGGTTGATCGGGTGGGGCACGGCGGCCCACAGGTGCTGGGTGGCGTAGGCGCGCCACGGACGCCAGCGCTGCGGCCCGGCGTCGGGGTCGATGCCGAGCGCGGCACAGCCCTTGCGGACGCCGAGGTCGCTGGCCGGGTAGGCGTCGGGGTCGCCGAGGGAGCGCATCGCGACGACCTCGACGGTCCACGGCCCGATGCCCGGCAGGGCGGCCAGCCCGGCGCGCGCGGCGTCCCGGTCGGTGCCGGGCGAGAGGTCGACCGCCCCGGACGCCAGCGCGGCGGCCAGCCCGGTCAGGGTACGCACGCGGGACGCCGGCATGGCCAGGGCGGCCGGGTCCGGGTCGACCAGGGCCTCAGGCGTCGGGAAGAGGTGGGTCAGGCCGCCGACCGGGTCGGTGACCGGGTCGCCGTGCCGGGCGACGAGCCGGGCCGCGTGAGTGCGCGCCGCGGCCGTGGAGACCTGCTGGCCGAGCACCGCCCGGAGCGCGAACTCGTGGGGGTCGACGGTGCGCGGCACCCGGCGGCCCGGGGTCGCCTCGACGAGGGGGGCCAAGGCCGGGTCCGTCGCGAGGGCGGCGTCGACGGCCACGGGGTCGGCGTCCAGGTCGAGAAGCCGGCGGCAGCGGCCGATCGCGGGCGTGAGGTCGCGCGGGTCGGCGAGGTGCAGCGTCGCGGCGACGTGGTCGGGCCGCGGCGCGAGCGCCACGAAGCCGGCGCCGTGTGGCAGCCGCAGGGTGCGGCGGTAGGCGCCGTCGCGCCACTCCTCCACCCCGGGCACCGCGGTCGCGGCCAGGTGGCCGAACACGTTGCCGGGCTCGAAGGGGCGCCGGAACGCCAGGCGCAGGGAGATCTCGAGCAGGCGCCCGGGGGCCTCGGCCCGCGGCCGGCGACGGTCGCCGCGCAGCCCCGACGGGGTGGTCGCGTAGACCTGCTGCACCGTGTCGTTGAACGAGCGGATCGAGCCGAACCCCGCCGCGAACGCGACCTCGGCCAGGGGCAGGTCGGTGGTCTGCAGCAGCACGCGCGCGGTGTGCGCCCGCTGCGCCCGGGCGAGGGACAACGGCGTGGCGCCCAGCTCGTCGAGCGTCAGCCGTTGCACCTGCCGCACCGAGTACCCCAGGCGGGTGGCGAGCCCGTCGACGCCCTCGCGGTCGACGATCCCGTCGACGATGAGGCGCATCGCCCGGGCGGTGGTGTCGGCGCGGACGTCCCACTCCGGCGAGCCGGGCACGGCGTCGGGCCGGCAGCGCTTGCAGGCGCGGAACCCGGCCGCCTGCGCGGCCGCCGCGCTCGGGTGGAAGGTCATGTTCGCGGGCGCGGGCGTGCGCGCCGGGCAGGAGGGGCGGCAGTAGATGCCGGTGCTGGTCACCCCGGTGAAGAACGTGCCGTCGAACCGCGCGTCGCGGCTGGCGACGGCGGCGAGGCAGGCGTCTCGATCGGGGACCACGCCCCCATCCTCACGGACGCCGCGCGCCCCGGTCTAGCAGGAAAGCGACACGGCAGCCGGGATCAGTTCCAGCCCTCGGCCGGAGCGGGCAGGCGGATCGGCAGCCCGGCCTCGTGCACCTCGCACAGCATGGCGCGCACCTGGCCGATGGCGTCGCCGTCGAGCTCGCCCTCGACCGGGCGGCCCAGGTGCACCTCGACCTTCTTGGCCTGCACCCGCTGGACGGCGCTGTGCCCGAAGCGGTGGCGGGTGACCAGGTCGGCCACGACCGCCCCCCAGCCCATCAGCCCGCGCGGGGAGGCGACCATGACGTCGAGCAGGCCGTCGTCGACCTTCGCGTCGGGCATGAGCTGCGCGCCGGCGGTCAGCTCGCCGCAGTTGCCGACGATCACGGTGCGGGCGTGCTGGCTGCGCGCGTGGTGCCCGTCGGCGACCGCGCGCACCCGGAAGCCGCGGTTGAACAGCACCTTCGCCCCGGACATCACGTAGGCGACCCACCCGAGGCGCTTCTTCACGCCCTCGTCGACCTCGGCCATCGCCTCGGCGTCGAGCCCGACGCCCGCCGCGACGAGGAAGACCTCGACGTCGCCGTCGTCGAACGTGACCCGCCCGACGTCGATGCGCTGGGTGGTGCCGGTCAGCACGATCCGCAGGGCCTCGTCGAGGTCGAGCGGCAGCCCGAGGTTGCGGGCCAGCAGGTTGCCGGTGCCAGCCGGCAGCAGGCCCAGCGGCACCTCGGCCTCGTCGTCCGGCGGGCGCTCCTCGAGCAGGCCCTGGACCACCGCGCGCACCGTCCCGTCTCCGCCGAGGGAGCACACGACGCTCGCGCCGTCGCGGACGGCCTGCTTGGCCTGGCCGACGCCCGGGTCCTCGACCGTGGTCTCGTACCAGGCCGGGGCGGGCCGGCCCTCCTCCGCGCAGGTCTCCTCGACCTGCGCGCGCACGGCGTCGGGGTCGTCGAACTTGCTGGGATTGATGACCAACGCGATGCGGCCTGCAGTGGTGTCCACCCATCCAGCCTAGTGGGCGGGTGGGGTGGGAACGGACGCCCCACGGGCTGGGCAGGCGGCGTCAGGACGAGTTGTGAGTGAGCACTCACTCACTTATGCTGGGCCGACGTGAGCAGAGCACGACCCATGCCTCCGGAGGAGCGGCGCGCGGCGCTCGTCGAGGCCACCCTCCCCCTGTTGCTGGAGCACGGCGCCACCGTCTCCACCCGCCAGATAGCCGAGGCCGCCGGCGTGGCCGAGGGCACGATCTTCCGGGTGTTCGAGTCGAAGGACGACCTCGTCCACGCCTGCCTCCACGACGCGCTCACCAACGACGCCCTCGCCGAGCAGCTGGACGCCCTCCCCCGCGACCTCGACCTGCCGGACACCGTGGCCCGCACCGCGGCGATCCTCGCCGAGCGGATCGCGGGGATCCGCATCCTGCTCGGCCTGGTGCACCACCGGCCGCAGCCCGCGGCGTCCGAGGACTGCGCCCGCCCCGACCCGGTCGCCCTGCGGGCACGCGCGGTCGACGCCGTCGCCGGCGTGCTGGCCCGGCACGCCGACCGGCTGCGCGGCACGCCCGAGGCCGCGGCGTCCGCGCTGCTGGCCGTCACGTTCGGCACCACCCACAGCTTCTTCGGCGGCGGCGACCTGGCCGACCCGGACGCACTCGCCGACCTCCTGCTCCACGGAATCTCGAAGGACGCCTGATGCTCCTGGCCACGCTGAGGACCTACCTCAAGCCGTACGCGCGCAACATCGCGCTCGTCATCCTCTTCCAGCTGCTCGCCACCGCGGCGGCGCTCTACCTGCCCACGCTGAACGCGCGGATCATCGACGAGGGCGTCGCCCAGGGTGACACCGCGAAGATCTGGGACCTCGGGCTCATCATGCTCGGCGTCACCGCCGTGCAGATAGTCGGCCAGATGTCGGCGATCTACTTCGGCGCGCGCACCGCGATGGGGTTCGGGCGCGACCTGCGGGCCGCGATCTTCCACAAGGCGCTGTCGTTCAGCACCCGCGAGGTCAACCACTTCGGCGCCCCGAGCCTGATCACGCGCACGACCAACGACGTCCAGCAGGTACAGACGCTGGTGATGATGACGGCGTTCATGATCGTGCAGGCCCCGATCATGATGGTCGGCGGCATCTTCATGGCCCTGCGCGAGGACATCGGCCTGTCGTGGCTGATCGCCGTCGCGGTCATCGTGATGGGCACGATCATCGTGGCGATCCTGCTGCAGGCGCTGCCGTTGTTCCGGCAGATGCAGGTGCGGATCGACACGCTCAACCGGGTGCTGCGCGAGCAGATCGCCGGCCTGCGCGTCATCCGCGCGTTCGTGCGCGAGCCGTGGGAGGCCACCCGCTTCAACCGCGCCAACAGCGAGCTGACCACCACCTCGCTGCGGGTCGGACGCCGCATGCTCACCTTCTTCCCCGTGGTGCAGATGGTGATGGCGGCGTCCTCGGTCGGCGTGATGTGGTTCGGCGGCCTGCGCGTCGAGGCCGGCGAGATGCAGATCGGCCAGCTGACGGCGTTCCTGCAGTACCTCATCCAGATCCTGATGAGCGTGATGATGTCGACGATGATGCTGATGATCGCGCCGCGCGCCCAGGTGTGCGCGGTGCGCATCCAGGAGGTGCTGCGCACCGACTCGTCGGTCGTGCCGCCCGCCTCGCCGGT
Source organism: Propioniciclava sp. MC1683 (assembly GCF_014164675.1). Taxonomy (NCBI): domain Bacteria; kingdom Bacillati; phylum Actinomycetota; class Actinomycetes; order Propionibacteriales; family Propionibacteriaceae; genus Propioniciclava; species Propioniciclava sp. MC1683. Next base: position 37,590 of record NZ_JACJFX010000015.1, read on the forward strand.
GCGTGAGGTCGCCGGGCACGGCGAGGTCCGGTTCGAGGACGTCTCCTTCTCCTACCCCGGCGCCGAGGAGCCGGTGCTGAGCGACATCTCGTTCGCCGTCACCCCCGGCCAGACGCTGGCGTTCATCGGCGCGACGGGCTCGGGCAAGTCGACGCTGGTCAACCTGATCCCGCGGCTGTTCGACGCCACGGCCGGCCGCGTGCTGGTCGACGGGGTGGACGTGCGCGACCTCGACCCCGAGGTGCTCTGGGGCTCGATCGGTCTCGTGCCCCAGAAGCCATACCTGTTCAGCGGGACCGTCGCCTCGAACCTGCGCTACGGCAAGCCGGACGCCACGGACGAGGAGCTCTGGCACGCGCTGGAGGTGGCCCAGGCCCGCGACTTCGTCGAGCGGATGGACGGCCAGCTGGACGCCCGGATCGCCCAGGGCGGCACCAACGTCTCCGGCGGCCAGCGCCAGCGGCTCTCGATCGCCCGCGCCCTGGTGGCCAAGCCCGACGTGTACGTGTTCGACGACTCGTTCTCGGCCCTCGACGTCGCGACGGACGCCCGCCTGCGCGCCGCGCTCGTGGACGAGACCCGCGACGCCGCGGTGGTGATCGTCGGCCAGCGGGTCGCGACCATCGCCGGCGCCGACCAGATCATCGTGCTCGACGAGGGCCGGATCGAGGCCGTCGGCACCCACGACCAGTTGCTCGTGACCTCGCCCACCTACGCCGAGATCGTCGAGTCCCAGTTCAAGGCGGAGGAGGCGGCATGAGCGACGCGAAGCAGCCCCCCAAGGTGACCGACGCGCCCGAGCGCCCCAAGCACGGCCCGCAGGTCCGCGGCCACGGGCCCATGGGCGGCATGGGCGTCCAGGAGAAGGCGATCAACTTCGGCCCCTCCCTGCGCCGCCTGCTCGGCACACTGCGCCCCGAGCGGCCCCGGATCATCGCCGTCATGGTGCTCACCTCGATCGCGGTGGTCGCCAACGTGGTGCAGCCGAAGATCCTCGGCTCGATGACCGACCTGCTGTTCACCGGCCTGCTCGGCGCGATGATCGGGCGGGGCGTCCCGGCCGGCACGTCGCTCGAGGCCGTCGTCGCCGGGCTGCGCGCCCGGGGGCAGGACACCTTCGCCGACATGCTGCAGGGCATGTCGGTCGTGCCGGGCGTCGGCGTCGACTGGGACGCCGTCGGCCGCGTCGGCCTCCTGGCCCTCGCGCTGGCCGTGGCCGGCGGACTGCTGATGTGGGCGTCCGGCTGGCTGCTCAACGACGTGGTGAACAAGTCGGTCTACCGCATGCGCGAGCAGGTGCAGGCCAAGCTCGACCGGCTGCCGCTGAGCTACTTCGACCGCCAGCCGCGCGGCGAGCTGCTCTCCCGGGTCACCAACGACATCGACAACATCGCCCAGTCGCTGCAGCAGACGCTGTCGCAGCTGCTGACCAACCTGCTGACGCTCATCGGCGTGCTCGTGATGATGTTCTGGGTCTCGCCGGTGCTCGCGCTGATCGCGATCGTCGCGGTGCCCATCTCGATGGTGGCCGCCATGGTCATCGGCAAGCGCGCCCAGGGACGGTTCGCGGCCATGTGGAAGTCGACCGGTGACCTGAACGCCCAGATCGAGGAGGCCTACACCGGCCACGCGCTGGTCAAGGTGTTCAACCGCTCCGCCGAGGTCGAGCAGGCGTTCGCGCACGACAACGAGAAGCTCTACACCGCGGCCTTCGGGGCGCAGTTCATCTCGGGCCTGATGATGCCGGTGATGTTCTTCATCGGGAACCTCTCCTACGTGGCCGTCGCCGTCGTCGGCGGCCTGCGCGTGGCGACCGGCCAGATGAGCCTTGGCGACGTGCAGGCGTTCATCCAGTACTCGCGCATGTTCACCCAGCCGATCACCCAGGTCGCGTCGATGGCGAACCTGCTGCAGTCGGGCGTGGCGTCGGCCGAGCGCGTCTTCCAGGTGCTGGACGCCGACGAGCAGTCGCCCGAGGCGTCCGGGTCGCTGCCGGTGCCGCTGTCGGGCCGGGTGCGGTTCGAGGACGTCGCGTTCTCCTACACCCCCGACAAGCCGCTCATCGAGGGGCTGTCGTTCGAGGCCTACCCGGGCTCGACCGTCGCGATCGTCGGCCCGACCGGGGCCGGCAAGACCACGCTGGTCAACCTGCTCATGCGGTTCTACGAGCTGGACGCCGGCCGCATCACCCTCGACGGCGTCGACATCGCCTCGGTGCCGCGCTCCGAACTGCGCTCGAAGACCGGCATGGTGCTGCAGGACACGTGGCTGTTCGGCGGGACGATCCGGGAGAACATCGCCTACGGCCGCCCCGACGCCACCGAGGAGGAGATCGTCGCCGCGGCGACGGCCACCTACGTCGACCGGTTCGTGCACACCCTGCCCGACGGCTACGACACGGTGATCGACGAGGAGGGCTCGAACGTCTCGGCCGGCGAGAAGCAGCTGATCACGATCGCCCGGGCGTTCCTGGCCGACCCGTCGCTGCTGATCCTGGACGAGGCCACGTCCTCGGTCGACACCCGGACCGAGCTGCTGCTCCAGCGGGCCATGGCCGCGCTGCGCTCCGACCGCACGTCGTTCGTCATCGCCCACCGGCTCTCGACGATCCGCGACGCGAACGTGATCCTCGTCATGGAGGAGGGCCGCATCGTCGAGCAGGGCAACCATGAGGAGCTGCTCGCCGCCCGGGGCGCGTACTTCCGGCTCTACCAGTCGCAGTTCTCCGGCGCCGCGGAGGACCCGGACGCCGCCTGACCCACCGCGGCGGAGCGGGAGGCAGGCTCTCGGCGCGCGGAAGGCAGGCTGTCGGCGCAGGGTCAGCCGTGGCTGGCCAGCACGGCGTCCACGTCGGCGGCGGTCAGCGGGACGTCGGGGTACTTGGCGAACCGGCGCAGCGGCTGCCCGGCCATCACCGCCATCACCCCGGGGGTGAACTCGATGCTGGCCCCGCCGGGGACGCGCGCCATCAGCGCGGCCCACGCCTCCTCGTCGGCCATCCACTCCGCGATGGTCGACTCGGCGTGCAGGCGGGCGCGGCGCGCGGGCACGTCGAGCCTGAGCTCCTGCACCAGCGGCAGGTCGCGCGAGTTCGGGCCGGCCTCGATCGTGAACAGGCCCGACTCCACCACCCAGCGGCCGTGCACCTGGGACCAGAACGAGAACGCCCGGGCGTCCAGCGGCAGGGTGACGGTGCGCGACTCCCCCGGCTCCAGGCGGAGCTTGGTGAACGCGCGCAGCTCGCGCGGCGGGCGCGGCACTGACGCCGGCGCATTGCCGACGTAGACCTGCACGACCTCGCAGCCGGCCCGGTCCCCGGTGTTCGTCACGGTCACCTGCACGGCCACGCGCAGGTCGCGGGACGCCGGCGTCCCGGTCACCTTCACCACGAGCCGGTCGTAGGAGAACGTCGTGTAGCCGAGGCCGAACCCGAACGGGAAGGCCACCTCGCGGTCGGCGGCGTCGAAGCCCCGGTAGCCCACGAACACGCCCTCGCCGTAGTCGACGAACCCGGTCTCGCCCGGGAACATCAGCGACGACGGGTGGTCCCCCAGGCGGACGGCCAGCGTCTCCGCGAGGCGCCCGGACGGCTCGGCATCGCCGACCAGGACGTCGGCGAGGGCGAGCGCGCCGGCCTGTCCGCCGAGCCAGCCCTCGATGAGGGCGTTCGCGTGCTCGAGCCACGGCGACACCTCGACCGCCGAGCCGTTGCTCAGCACCACGACGATCGGCTTGCCGGCCTCAGCGAGCGCGCCGAGCAGGGCGAGCTGGGCGTCGGGCAGGCGCAGGTGGGTGCGGTCCTGCCCCTCGGTCTCCTCGGCGTCGGGCAGGCCGAGGCAGGCCACCACGACGTCGGACGCCTCGGCCGCGGCCACCGCCTCGTCCACCAGCGGGTCGTCGAACTCACCCGAGAGCAGGAACCCGGGCGCGAACGTCACCCGGCGCCGGGCGGCGAGCGTGTCGACGAGCCGCTCCACCGTCGTGGCGTTCACCTTCGACGACCCGCCGCCCTGGAAGCGCGGGGACCGGGCGAACTCGCCCACCAGCGCCACCTTCGCACGGGGCGCCAGCGGCAGGACGCCGTCGTTGGCCAGCAGCACCATCGACTCCTGGGCGGCCTCGCGGGCGAGCTGGTGGTGCGCCGCGGCGTCCACCGGCCCAGCCGGGCGCACGGCGTCCACGGCCCGCTGGGTGAGCGCGAGGATGCGCGCCGCGCCCAGCTCGAGCAGCTCGCGGGACATCTGGCCCGACTCCACGGCGTCCGCCACCTCGACGTCGGAGTTGCCCAGCTCGTGCGGCATCTCCAGGTCGAGCCCGGCGGCCAGGGACTCGACCCGGTCGAGCACCGCACCCCAGTCGCTGACGACGGCGCCGTCGTAGTCCCAGTCGCCGCGCAGCACGTCGGTGAGCAGCCAGGGGTCCTGCGACACGTGGGTGCCGTTGAGCTTGTTGTAGGAGCACATGACCATCCACGGGTGCGCGCTCAGCACGACCTTCTCGAACGCCGGCAGGTAGATCTCGCGCAGGGCGCGCTCGCTGACGCGCACGTCGACGCGCATGCGGTCGGTCTCCTGGTTGTTGGCCGCGAAGTGCTTCACGCACGCGCCGACGCCCTCGGCCTGCAGGCCGTACACGAGCGCGGACGCCAGCGTCCCGGCCAGGAGCGGGTCCTCACTGAAGTACTCGAAGTTGCGCCCGCCCAGCGGGGAGCGCTTGATGTTCACGCCCGGGCCGAGCACGACGTCGACGCCCTGCTCGGACGCCTCGCGGCCCAGCGCCTGCCCCACCCTCTTGAGCAGGGCGGGGTTCCAGGAGGAGGCCAGCCCCACCGCGGGCGGGAAGCAGGTCGCCGGCCGGGACTCCCCCAGCGACGCGCCGAGCTCGACGCGCAGGCCGTGGGGCCCGTCAGCCACCCGCACCCGGCGGACGCCCAGCCGCTCGATGCCGCTGGTGTGCCAGGTGCCGTCGCCGCACACCAGGCGCGCGAGTTCGTCGGTGGTGGCCTGGGTGAGGATGTCGTCAACGTCGAAGGACATGCCTCATGGTCCCACGCCCGGGGGCATGCTCACCCGATCTGGGTGCCCACCAGGGTGCCGATCGCGAAGGTGATGCCCATGGCCAGGACGCCGCCGATCACGTTCCGCACGATCGCGCGCGCCACGGGGGCGTCCCCGGCGCGGGCGGAGAGGAAGCCGGTGAGGAACAGCGCCAGCAGGACGGCCACCACCGTGACCACGACGCGGGTGCTCGGCGGGCTCAGGACCATGGCCAGGAGCGGGATGAGCGCGCCGAGGGCGAAGGCGATCAGGGAGGAGACCGCCGCGTGCGTCGGCGAGGTCAGGTCGTCGGGGTCGAGGCGCAGTTCGATGTCGGCGTGCGCGGCCAGCGCGTCGTGGGCGGTGAGCTCGCGGGCGGCCTCGCGCGCGACGGCGTCTGACATGCCCTTCTCCTGCAGCAGGCGGGTGAGCTCCTCGAGCTCCTCCTCGGGCATGGTCCGGAGCTCGTGCTCCTCCTTGGCCAGGAGCGCGCGCTCCGAGTCGCGCTGGGCCGAGACCGAGACGTACTCGCCGACGGCCATGGAGAGCGCGCCGGCGACCAGGCCGGCGATGCCCGCGGTGGCGAGGGCGGCGGTGTTGGTGGTGGCGCCCGCCACGCCCATGACGAGGCCGGCGGTGGAGATGACGCCGTCGTTGGCCCCGAGCACGGCGGCCCGGAGCTTGTTCAGCATGCTGGCGTGGGTTCCGGTGTCCTGGTCGAACCGGTGCACGAGGGCGCGGACGTCGGTCATGACAGCATCGTGCGCCCCTGTTCGGGGGCCCTCAAGCTAGGAGAGGCTCCCCTACACCACCGGGGAGGCGGCGGACACGCGGCCCAGCACCTCGGTGCGCTCCTCCTCGGTGAGCCCCTCGAGCGCGTCGGTGATCGTGGCCACGTACAGGTCGAGGCGCGAGCGCGCCGGCCGGTACAGCCAGGCGCGTCCGTCCAGCTCGCGGGCGACCACGCCCTTCTTCGCGAGGCGGTCCAACACCGTCATCACCGTCGTGTAGGCGATCTCCCGGCCCCGCGCGAGCTCCTCGTGAACGTCGCGCACCGGGGTGGGTGCAGGCCGAGCCCACAACACGTCCATCACCGCGTGTTCGAGGTCTCCGAGGATCGGCATGGGCCCCATCCTAACCACACGGACCAGCATCTACGACAATCGGTAGTACTTTCTCGACACGCGAAACACGCGTCCCGTCAGGCGGCCGCACGCAGGGCGCGGTCCACCGCGTGTCACCAGCGCGGGCGACAACCGCGCATAACGCCGTTTGGAACTTGGCCCCCTACGACGGCAGGTAGTACATTCCGGGTCATGAGTCCGGAAACGATTGCCCGCTGGCAATTTGGCATCACCACGGTCTACCACTACTTCTTCGTGCCCGTGACCATCGCACTGTCGCTGTTGGTCGCCGTCATGCAGACGATGTGGTATCGCTCGGGCGACGAGAAGTTCCTCCGCCTGACCAAGTTCTACGGCAAGCTCTTCCTCATCAACTTCGCCATGGGTGTCGTCACCGGCATCGTGCAGGAGTTCCAGTTCGGCATGAACTGGTCGGAGTACTCGCGCTTCGTGGGCGACATCTTCGGGGCGCCGCTGGCGCTGGAGGCACTGCTGGCGTTCTTCCTCGAGTCCACCTTCCTCGGCCTGTGGATCTTCGGTTGGGACAAGCTGCCCAAGAAGCTCCACCTGATGACCATCTGGCTGGCCGCCATCGGCACCATGCTGAGCGCGATCTTCATCCTCGCGGCCAACAGCTTCATGCAGAACCCGGTCGGGGCCGTCTACAACCCCATCACCGACCGCGCCGAGATGGCCGATTTCATGGCGCTGCTCACCAACCCGGTGTTCCTCGCCACGTTCCCGCACACGCTGGCTGCGGCCTACATGGCCGCGGGCGGCTTCATCCTGGCGATCGCGGTGTGGCACCTGGCCCGCCTGAACAAGGCCGACCGCACCGAGCTGGAGGACGCCGACGTCGCCGCCTACCGCTGGGCAGCCAAGTTCAGCGCCTGGGTGCTCATCGTGGCCGGCTTCGGCACGATCCTCTCCGGTGACTTCCAGGGCAAGATCATGTACCAGGTCCAGCCCATGAAGATGGCCGCCGCCGAGGCCCTCTACGAGACCGCGGGCGGCAACGGCGAGATGGCCCCCTTCTCGCTGCTCACCATCGGCACGCTGGACGGTTCGCGTCCGGTCTTCTAGCTGCACGTGCCCGGCGTCCTGGGCCTGCTCGCCAAGGGTGACCCGTACGCCGAGATCCCCGGCATCCGGAACCTGGAGGAGATCTACAACGAGCGCCTCGCGAACGCGGAGTTCAACCTCCCGGTCGACGCGGCCGAGAACAGCCTGCAGGCGGCGTACGCCGACAAGCTGCGCACGGTGGGCGTGACGAACTTCGTCCCGAACATCCCGGTCAGCTACTGGACGTTCCGCATCATGATGACGCTCGGCTTCATCGCGATGGCCGTCGGCGCCTGGACCCTGTGGGCCCTGCGCAAGGACAAGCTGCCCCAGTCCGGCGCCCTGCTGAACCTGGCGCTGCTCGCGGTCGTGCTCGGCCCGCTGTTCGCCAACTCGGCCGGCTGGATCTTCACCGAGATGGGGCGCCAGCCCTGGATCGTCGCCGGCGTGCTGCCCACCGCGTCCGCGGTCTCGCCGGGCGTCGGCGCGGGCACGGTGTTCGCCTCCATGATCGGCTTCACGCTCCTCTACGGCGCCCTCGCGGTCGTCGAGGTCGGGCTCATGGTCCACTACGCCAAGGCCGGCCTGCCGGCCGAGGTGCCCCCGGTCGAGATCAAGGGTGAGGACGACGTCCTCTCCTTCGCGTACTGAGAAGGAGTGAGCTGCCATGCTGTTGCCCCTCGCCGCTGAACCCAGCACCCTCCAGGTGGTCTGGTACGTGCTCATCGCCGTCCTGTGGATCGGCTACCTCGTCCTCGAAGGCTTCGACTACGGCGTCGGGATGCTCATCCCCTTCCTCGGCAAGACCGAGAAGGAGCGTCGCGTCATCGTGAACACCGTCGGCCCGCTCTGGGACGGCAACGAGGTCTGGCTGCTCACCGCCGGTGGCGCCACCTTCGCGGCCTTCCCCGGCTGGTACGCGACGCTGTTCTCGGGCCTCTACGTCCCGTTCTTCCTCATCCTCGTCGGCCTCATCATCCGGGGCGTGGCCTTCGAGTACCGGGCCAAGCACCCGGACGCCCGTTGGCGCAACACCTTCGACTGGATGGCCGCCACGGGCTCGTTCGTCGTGTCGCTCGTGTTCGGCGTCGGCTTCGCCAACTTCATCATCGGCATGCCGGTCGCCCTCGCCGAGGGTTCGCAGCACCTGCACGTGTTCACCGGTGGCTTCTGGAGCCTGTTCAGCCCGTTCGCCCTGCTGGGCGGCGTGGTGCTCGTGGTCCTGTTCCTGTTCCACGGCGCGAACTTCCTGGCCCTGAAGACCAAGGGTGTCGTCCACGACCGCGCCGAGGCGTTCTCCGGCAAGGTCGGCCTGGTCGCCATCGTCGGCGGCGCCATCTACCTGGTGTGGGCGAACCTGGCCTACGGCTGGGGCATCGTCGGCTGGCTGCTGACCGTGCTCGCCGCCGTCGGCCTGATCGCCTCGTGGCTGGCCATCCGCCAGGGCCGTGACGGCTGGGCGTTCGCCGCCACCACCGTGGCGATCCTGCTGGTCGCGGTCTGGATCTTCGGTCGCATGTGGCCGAACTTGGGCTTCGACAACTCCGCCGCCGCCGTCCCGCTGGACCGCGTCACCGCGGCCTCCACCGAGCTCACCCTGACGATCATGACGGGTGCCGCGGTGGTGTTCGTCCCGATCGTGCTGGCCTACCAGGCCTGGTCGATCTGGATCTTCCGCAAGCGGATCAGCACCAAGAACATCCCGGACGACGTGGCGGTCGCCGCCTAGTCTGTGGGGGTGCCCAGCAACGACAACGCGAGGGGCGGCGTCCGACCGGACGACGTCCCTTCCGTTGCGCCCCCGGCCGCTCCCCCGGCCCCGAAGGGACCGATCGATCCGCGCCTGCTGAGGCGGGGCCGGGCGACGCGCTGGTACATCGCCGGGGGCGTCCTGATCGGGACCCTCACCGCGGTGCTCACGGTGACCCAGGCGTGGGTGCTGTCCCGCGCGATCGCGGGCGTGTTCGAGGCCGCCCCCGGGGTCGAGTACGTCACCCCCGTGCCCGGCACGGGCCAGTGGCCGGCGCTGGGCGCGATCATCGCCGTGCTCGCCGCAATCTTCGGCGGCAAGGCGCTGCTGGCGTGGCTCAACACCCTGCTGGCGCACCGGGCGGCGGCGGCGGTCAAGTCACAGCTGCGCCGGGACGTGATGGCCGCACGGTTGGCGTCCCCGTTGGACGACCGCACGTCGACCGCCGGGTTGGTCAACCTGCTCACCGTCGGGCTGGACGCCCTGGACGGCTTCTACTCCAAGTACCTCCCCCAGCTGCTGCTCGCCGTGACGGTGCCGGTCGTCGTGGGCGTCGCGATCCTGACCGCCGACCTCACCTCGGCGGTGATCGTGGCGCTGACGATCCCGCTCATCCCGGTGTTCATGGCCCTCGTCGGCTGGACGACCGAGGCCCGCACCGCCAAGCGCTGGCGCACGCAGCAGCGGCTGGCCCGCCACTTCGCCGACCTCGTCGCCGGCCTCCCGACCCTGCAGGTGTTCGGCCGGGCCAAGGCGCAGGCGATCGGACTGCGCAAGACCGAGGACGCCCACCGCGCCGAGACCATGGGCACGCTGCGGATCTCGTTCCTGTCCGCCCTCGTGCTGGAACTGCTGGCGACGCTCTCGGTGGCGGTGGTCGCCGTGACCGTCGGCTTCCGGGTGGTGCACTTCGAGATCGACCTCGCCACCGCCCTGTTCGTGCTGATCCTCGCGCCAGAGGCCTACCTGCCCGTGCGTCAGGTGGGCGTCCACTACCACGACGCCGCCGACGGCATGGCCGCGGCGCAGCAGGCGTTCGCGGTGATCGAGGGCGACCAGGCGGACAGGACCGAGGCGCGACACTCACCTTCCGGACACCAGAGCACCGAAATCACGCGCGATGGTGTCACCTCGGTGAGTGTCGGCGCACCCGTGGTCGCCGTCCGCGACCTCGCCCACACCTATCCGGGGGCGGCCGGCCCCGCTGTCGAGGGGGTCTCCTTCGATGTGGCCCCCGGCGAATTCGTCGTGCTCACCGGCCCGTCGGGCGGGGGCAAGACGACCGTGCTGAACGTGCTGGTCGGGTTCCTCTCCCCCACCGCCGGGTCGGTCACCGTGCCGTCCCGGGACGCCCTCGCCTTCGTCGGCCAGGACCCCGGCATGGTCGCGGGCACGATCGCCGACAACGTGCGGCTCGGCGACCCGGAGGCGTCCGACGCCGCGGTCGCCGACGCACTCGCCCGCGCCGGCGCGCCCGGCATGGACGCGACCCGGACGATCGGCGACGACGCCGAGGGCCTGTCGGCCGGGGAGCGCCGCCGCATCGCCACCGCCCGCGCCCTGGTCCGCATCGACGCCGGGGCGACGCTCCTGCTGCTCGACGAGCCCACGGCAGGGCTCGACGCCGACGCCGAGGCGTCCCTGCTGCGCAGCCTGCGCGGCACCGGGGTGGCCGCGGTCGTCGTCTCGCACCGCCCCGCCGTGCTCGCCGAGGCCGACCGCGTGGTCACGATCGGGGGCCCGGCGTGATCGACCTCCTCACCCGCCTGCTGCGCGCCACCCCGTCGGGCGGCCCCCGCATCGCGCTCGCCGTGCTGCTCGCCTTCCTGGCGTCGTTCTCGTCGGTCGCGCTCATGGGCGTCTCGGGATGGCTGCTGTCGCGGGCCGCCGAGCACCCGCCGGTGATGTACCTCACCGCGGCGGCCGTCATGGTGCGCGCCTTCGGCATCTCGCGCGGCGTCTTCCGCTACCTCGAACGGCTGGTCGGCCACGACGTCGGCCTGCGCCTGCAGTCGGCCCTGCGCCTCGACACCTACGCCACACTCGCCCGCACCACCCTCCTGGGCCGCCGCCGCGGCGACCTGCTCACCCGCGTCGTCGCCGACGTGGACGCCGTGCTCGACCTCGTCGTCCGGGTGCTGCTCCCCTTCCTCTCGGGGCTGTTCGTGATCCTGGCCACGACGGTGGTCATCGGCGTGTTCGCGTGGCCGGCGGCGGTCGCGCTGCTGCTGTCCGCGCTCGTGGCCGGCGCCCTGGCCCCGTGGCTGGCCGCACGCCTGTCCGCGCGGGCCGACGCGGCGTCCCTGCCCGCCCGCGGCGAGCTGGCCAACGTCGTCCACGAGCTGGCCCGCACCGCGCCCGACCTGGTCGCCTACGGCGCCGACACCGCCGCGCTCGACCGCCTGACCATCGCCGACGCCCGCCTGCGCGACATCGACGCCCGCGCGGCCTGGACGCGCGGACTCGCCACGGCCGTGCAGACCCTCGCCGCCGGCCTCGCGGTCGTCACCGGCCTGTGGTTCGGCACCCAGGCGGTCCGCGCCGGCACCCTCGACCACACGATGCTGGCGGTGCTGACGCTCGTGCCGCTGGCCCTGCACGAGGTGTTCAACGACTTCACCAAGGCCGCCCAGACGGCCACCCGGGCACGGGTCGCGCTCGCCCGCGTCCGCGAGGTGCTGGACGCCCCGCCCGTCGGCTCGGGCGACCGGGCCACGGCCGAGCGCTCAGACGCCCCGCGCCTGGCCGTCCGCGACCTGGCGATCGGCTGGCCGGGGGCCGCCCCCCTGGCCTCGGGCATCGACCTCGAGGTGGGCCCGGGCAAGTCCGTGGCCCTCGTGGGGCCGTCGGGCGTGGGCAAGACCACGCTCGCGGCCACGGTGCTCGGACTGATCCCCGCGGTCGCGGGGACCGTCGAGGTCGAGGGCCGGGTGGGCTACCTCGCCCAGGACGCCCACGTCTTCAGCACCTCGGTGGCGGAGAACGTGAAGATCGGCAACCGCGACGCGACGGGTGACGACGTGGCCGCCGCGCTGGACCGCGTGCGGCTCGACCTCTCCCCCGACCGGCTCGTCGGTGAACTCGGCACCGCTCTGTCGGGCGGCGAGCAGCGCCGCCTGGCCCTCGCGCGGCTCGTGGTCGGCGAGTACCAGGTGCTCGTGCTCGACGAACCGAGCGAGCACCTCGACCCCGAGACCGCCGACGCGCTGCTCGACGACGTCTGGGCGTCGGCGTCCGGGTTGCCGCTGCTGGTGATCACCCACGACCCAGCCGTGGTCGCGCGCTGCGACCGGGTCGTGCACCTGGGCTGAGGCGCCCGGGCCCGCCGGCGTCCCTGATTTACGCAACGGACAAGTCTCAATATTCGGTCGCGAATTTGTCGCGCGCCCGCGTGCCGTGGTTAGGTAAGCCTTAGTTAGGCAAACCTAACCTCACCCGACCTCGTCTGGAGCCCCATGAACCGCCTCCTCGCCCGTGTGGCCGTGCCCGCCGTCGCAGCATCCGTCGCCCTCGTCGGCTGCTCCGCCCCCGCAGGCACCCCGGCCCCGGCGAACGCCGCGCCCGCGGGCTCCGGCACCGTGACGATCACCCACAAGCAGGGCACCGCCGAGGTCACGAAGAACCCGGCCAAGGTCGTCGTGCTCGACTTCGCCAGCCTCGACACCCTCGACGCCCTCGACCTCGAGGACCGCGTCATCGGCACCGCCGAGGCGACTCTGCCCTCCTCGCTGGACGAGTACGCCGACGTCGAGCGCGTCGGCACCGCCCAGGAGCCCGACCTCGAGGCCATCGCGCGGCTCGCCCCCGACGCGATCATCATCTCCGGCCGCTCGGCCGCCAAGTTCGCCGAGCTGAACCAGGTCGCCCCGACGATCGACCTGAGCTCCGACAACGCCAAGCCGATCGAGTCGCTCACCACGGGCGCGCAGACGCTGGGCGACCTGTTCGACGTCCGCCCGAAGGTTGACGAGGAGCTCGCCGAGCTGAACGCGAAGATCGAGGACGCCAAGAAGTCCGTCCCCGCCGACACCAACGCGCTGATCCTGCTCACCTCCGGTGGCAAGGTCTCGGCCTTCGGCCCCGGCGCGCGCTTCGGCGGCCTCATCCACGACGTGCTCGGGGTGCCCGCCGCGGCGACCGACCTCGAGGCGTCCCAGCACGGCCAGGCGGTCAGCTTCGAGTTCATCGCCGAGACCAACCCCGAGACGCTCTTCGTCGTCGACCGCGACGCCGCGATCGGCCAGCAGGGCCAGGCGGCCGAGCAGGTGCTCGACAACCCGCTCGTCGCCCGCACGCCGGCCTGGACCAACGACAAGGTCACCTACCTCGACGGGGCCGACTGGTACCTGATCGGGTTCGGCCTCGACTCCACCGAGCGCATGGTCGAGGCGGTCAAGGACGCCGTCAGCTGATGTCCGTCGCCACGCCCGAGCGCGCCGACGCCCGTCACGGGGCCGTCGCCACCGCCGCTCCCGCCCGCACCTGGGGTGCGCTGGCGGGGGGCGTCGTGGGGGTGCTGCTCCTGGCGGGCGTCTCGCTGTTCGTCGGCGTGGCCGACGTGTCGGTCGCCGACGTCCTGACGGGCCGGGCCGACTACGAGCTGATCGCGGTCAGCCGCGTCCCGCGCACGGTGGCGCTGATCCTGGCCGGGGCGGGCCTGGCGGTGTCGGGCCTGATCATGCAGTTGCTCACCCGCAACGTGTTCGTCGAGCCGTCGACGGCCGGCACGCTCGACTTCGCCACCCTGGGCCTGCTCGCGTGCGCGCTGCTGTGGCCGGGCGCCCCGATCATCGTGAAGATGGTGCTCGCCACGGCGTTCGCCCTGGCCGGCACCGCGCTGTTCCTGCGCATCCTCAAGGTCGTGCCGCTCAAGGACGTGCTGATCGTGCCGCTCGTCGGGCTCATGCTCGGCGGGGTCATCGGCGCGTTCGCGACGTTCGTGGCCTACCGCGCCGACCTGGTCCAGAGCCTGAACGCCTGGACGACCGGCGACTTCTCCGCCGTCGTCGCCGGGCGGTTCGAGCTGCTCTGGGTGGCCGGCCTGCTGGTCGTCGTGGCCGCCGTGACCGCCGACCGGTTCACCGTCGCCGGCCTGGGCGAGGCCTTCACCACCAACCTCGGGCTGGACTACCGCCGCACGATGGCCGTCGGCATGACCGTCGTGGCCGTCACGTCGGCCACCGTCGTCATCACCGTCGGGGCCCTGCCGTTCCTGGGCCTGGTGGTGCCGAACGTGGTGCGCGCGGTGATCGGCGACAACGCCCGCCGCTCGGTGCCGTGGGTCGCGCTGCTCGGCGCGGCCCTCGTGCTGGTGTGCGACCTGATCGCCCGCCTGGTGATCCACCCCTTCGAGATGCCGATCGCCACCGTGCTCGGCGTCGTCGGCGCGGTGGCGTTCCTCGCCCTGCTCGCCAAGGGGCGACGTGTCTGAGCGGGGCGCGGCGGCCCCCGCCGAGGGCTTGGGTTTTCGGCGTCCAGGGCTTGAGTTTCCGGCCGGGGCGGGAGACAACCCGAGCCCTGGGCGTCCGAAGGGCAAGCCCTCGGCGCGGAAAACCCAAGCCCTCGGCAGGCCCGGCACCCGTCTGGCGATCCTCGGCGGGCTGGCCCTGGCCTGCATCGCGGTCTACCTGCTCGGCGACCTCAGCGGCAACCTGAACTACATCCTCGGACGCCGCGCGATCACCCTGGCCACCCTCGTCGTCGTCGCGGCCGCCATCGGGGTCTCGACGGTGCTGTTCCACACGGTCACGGCCAACCGGATCCTGACGCCCTCGATCATGGGTCTGGACTCCCTCTACATGGCCCTGCAGACCGTCGCCGTGTTCACCCTCGGCGCGTTCGGGGCCTCCAGCCTGCCCGCGCCGATCATGTTCGGCGTCGAGCTCGGCGCGATGGTGCTGTTCTCGCTGATCCTGTTCTCGGTCGTCATGGGGCGCTACAGCAGCAGCCTGACGATGATGCTGCTGGTCGGCGTCCTCATCGGGGGGCTGTTCCGAGGGCTCAGTTCCTTCCTGCAGCGCCTGATGAGTCCCGAGGACTTCCAAGTCCTCTCCGACCGCTTCTTCGCCGACTTCACCGGCGCCGACCCCGCCCTGCTCGGCCTGAGCTCGGCGATCGTCGTGACGCTCACCGCGGCGGCGTGGTGGTTCCGCCACGAGCTCGACGTGGTCGGGCTGGGCCGCGACTTGGCCATCTGCCTGGGGATCAACCACCGCCGGGTCACGATGATCGTGCTCGTCGGCGTCGCCCTCCTCGTCGGCACCTCGACCGCCCTGGTCGGGCCCACGATGTTCTTCGGCCTCCTCGCCAGCCACCTCGCCTACCGGGCGCTCGGCACCCAGCGCCACGCCTGGACGATCCCCGGCACGATCCTCGCCGGCACCATCGCCCTCGTCGGTGGGCAGTGGGCCTTCGAGCGCGTGCTCGGCCTGGCCGGAAGCCTCTCGATGATCGTCGAGTTCGTCGGCGGCATCACGTTCATCATCCTGCTCCTGGCCGGAGGTCGCCGCCGTTGATCATCAGCACCCACGTCAGCGCCGCGTACGGCGAGACCGTCGTCGTCGATGACGTCAGCATCCTGGTGCCCAAGGGCGGCGTCACCGCGCTCGTCGGCCCCAACGGCGCCGGCAAGTCCACCCTGCTCGCGGTCATGGCCCGCCTCATGGGCGCCAAGGCCGGCACCGTGTCGGTGGACGGGCTCGACGTCGCGACCACGCCGTCCGACGTGCTGGCCAAGCGGCTGGCGATCCTCAAGCAGGACAACCACCCCGGCATCCGCCTCACCGTCCGCGACCTGGTCGGCTTCGGGCGCTACCCGCACTCCCGTGGCCGGCTGACCGACGCCGACCGCGCCCACGTCGAGCAGGCCATGGGCTGGCTCGACCTCGAGGGGCTGGGCGACCGGTTCCTCGACGAGCTCTCCGGCGGCCAGCGGCAGCGCGCGTTCGTCGCGATGGTGCTCGCCCAGGACACCGACTACATCCTGCTCGACGAGCCCCTCAACAACCTCGACATGGCCCACGCGGTCGCGATGATGAAGCTGCTGCGCCGCGCCGCCGACGAGCTCGACCGCACGTTCGTGGTGGTGCTGCACGACCTCAACGCCGCGGCGGTGTACTCCGACCACATGGTCGCCATGGCCGACGGCAAGGTCGTGGCGGCGGGCAAGACCCACGAGCTGATGAACGATGACCTGCTGTCGCGCGTGTTCGGGCTGCCGATCTCCGTCCAGGACGTGGCGGGTCGCCGCCAGGCGGTCTTCTACACGCGCTGAGCCTGCGCAAGCAGCGACCGGGGCGCCTCATACGAGCCCCGGTCACACCCATCCAAGGGCACCGGACGCCGTGGGTCCGGGAGGCGCGCCGACGGCGTCCGGGCCTGAACCCGTGCCCCGGCGACGGGACCGCCGGCGCCGACCGGGGGAAGCCCCGGTTCCCCGCCCTGACTTGGGCGTTCACAATGGAACCCATGAGCACACGCCCGAGCCGCGCCACCGAGACCCAGCGCGTCTACCCCGAGATCGCGACGAGCCGCACCCTGGCGCGGTTCTCCGACGACCTGGTGAAGATCCCGGGCACCGACATCGGCATCGGCGCCGACGCCCTCGTCGGGCTCATCCCCGGCATCGGCGACATCGTCGGCACGGGCCTGTCCAGCGCGATCATGGTGGACGCCGTGCGCCAGCGCGTGCCGATCCCCGTCCTGGCGCGCATGGGCTGGAACCTGCTCGTCGACACCGGGTTGGGTTTCGTCCCGGTCGTGGGCGACGCCGCCGACGTCATGCACCGGGCCAACCGCAAGAACTACCGCCTGCTCGAGAAGTGCGTGGCCGAGGGACGCCACGTCGACGTCTCGGCCAAGGGCTACCTCGGGCTCGCCGTCGCCACCGTCGTGGGCTTCGTGCTCGTGTCGCTGGTGCTGGTCGGGCTGCTGATCTGGGGCATCGTCTCCGGCATCGGGGCGATCGTCACCTGAGGCCAGGACAGACAGCAGGGGCGGACGCCGTCGGCGTCCGCCCCTGCTGGGTCTCGTGGATCAGAACTTGCCCTGCTCGATGAGCGCGGTGCGCTCGGCCTGGAGGTTCACGTCCTTCTCGTAGTTCTTGTAGAACACGAAGAAGTAGATCGCGTTGATGAAGTACGGGATGGACACACCGATCAGGATGGTCAGCGGTAGCGATCCGATGGCATCGGCGACGACACCGACCAGCAGCGCGTAGACGGTGTTGATGCCGCCCTGGACCAGCGAGAACAGCAGCGCGAACGACGTCGCGGAGAGCTGCTTCGGGGTGACCGAGGAGACCATCGGGAGCACACAGCCCGAGAAGCCGATCGAGAAGACCAGGCCCATGAGGAACACCAGGCCGTAGTAGACCAGGCTCGGGTCGCTCGTCTTGAGCAGTTCCTTCGGGGCGTCCTTCGGGATGGCGACGACGCTGGAGTCGAACTGCGCGTAGAAGTACATCGTCAGGGCGATGACCGCACCGAACAGCACGGCGTAGATCTGGAACAGCATGATGCGGCCCTTGTGGCCGAACCGGCGCACGAAGCCGTCGGCGACGAAGCCACCCATGAGCGCGGAGATCGTGGCACCGATCTGGAACACCGTGTACAGGTACGAGCTGTTCGTGACGCCGTAGCCCATGTCCTTGGCCCAGACCTGGCCCATGAAGCCGAACAGCACCAGCGAGGTGACCAGGAACAGCATCGGGACGATCAGGGAGATCGTGGGGATCTTGAACAGCTTGGCGGCGTCGGACCACTTGAACATGCCGGCGTCGCTCTTGAGGTCCTCGCTGTCGGCGGCCGAGGTCCGCTTCGGCTCCTTGACGAACACCAGGATCAGCACACCGGAGACCAGCGACAGGATGCCCATCGTGATGAAGGCCTTGCGCCACCCGTCGGGGTCGCCACCGAACTGGCCCAGCAGGGGCGTCATCACGAAGCCGAGGGCCGAGGAGACCGACCGCACGGTGCCGAACGCCTTGCCCCGCTCGGAGCGCTTGTACAGCGAACCCAGCAGGCCGTTGAGGATCGGCTCGGAGGCGACCGTGCCGACCAGCGAGATGCCGTAGATCAGCAGCAGCATGTTCCAGCTGTTGGTGAAGGCGGCGCCGATCGTCCAGAAGCCCCACAGGCCGGTGACCACGAAGAGGATCAGCTTGCGGCCGAACTTGTCGGCCAGCAACGCCCAGACGGGGCCGAAGATCATGCGGGCCGCGTTGCCGAGCGCGACCAACAGACCGAGCTCGGTGTTGCCGAGGCCGAAGGCGGTCATGATCTGCGGGAAGAACGTCTTCGAGACGCCACCCTCGGAGTTGTCGATGGACTGCGACACGCCCAGGGCGATCGTCGCGCCGAGGCGTCCCTTCGGGGGTACGAAGTCGCGCTCGTCGTCGGTCTCGTCGCCGTCGACGACGGTCACACCGACGGGGGTCACGGCAGCCATGTCATCGGTGCCGGGCACCTGCGTCGACCCGCCGAGGGGGTCTCCCTCGGGACGATAGTTGTTGTCAGGCATTGGCCCTCGACCTCTCTCTTCCTTGAACCAGGTACCCGAGCCGAATTTCTTGCTGTCTCCTGGGGTGATCAGGGGTCGCAATCGGCGTTGCTGTCCTGCTCGGTTGACAGCAGTATCACCCGTTGTTCCACCGCGATGTGGGGAAGCCGGGAAGTTGCCATCGGTTGACATGCAGGTGAATCGCTGGCGATGCAATTCGGGGCAACAGCGCCCACCTACGATGGGGATCATGCTTGTTGCCTTCTGCGGAGCCCCGTCCGGCGAGCGGCTGGAGCGCCACCTGTGAGCCTCATCACGCCCGTCGGCCACGACGACGTCGACGACGTCGTCCGCGCCCACATCGCCCAACAGCACGTCGCCTACGCGCACATCGCCGACGGCGGGCACGCACGCGCCCTGTGGTCCTCCTTCGACCGGCGGGTCGCGCAGATGCACGACGAGGTGGACGCCGCGGCCGCCGCCACGGCGTCCGGTGGGGAACCTGACGTGGTGCACCTCGTCGCCCGCGGGGAGCGCGGGGCGGTCGTGGGCGTCGCGGCCGCGTTCCGCGGCGTGGGCCAGTGGGAGCGCGAGCTGTTCGGGGAGACCTGGGAGCACCCCGGCCCGGCCTGGTGCCTGGACACCCTCTACGTGATGCCCGGCGTGCGGGGGTCGGGGCTGGGCCTGCGCCTCATGGACGTCGCCCTCCCCCACCGGCGGGCCGCCTACCTGTGGGTGATCAGCGACAACGTCGGCGCGATCCGCTTCTACGAGCGCAACGGGTTCCACCCCGACGGGTTCGCCGGCCGCTCGGGGCCCAGTTGGGGCGACATGGACATGCTGCGCATGGTCCGCCCCGAGCCCGCCGCCTGACGACGCAGGTCGACCGCTCCGGCGGGGAGGCGAAGTTCTACTACACGCGGTAGTGTCTGGGGGACAACTGTGACCACCGGAGGTCTCCCATGCAACAGCCGACGCCGCGCAACCTGACGCCCCTGCCCGACCTGGGCGGCTCCCAGGGCCGAGTGGGCCCGACCCGCGTCAGGATGCCCATCTACGTCGACCTCCTGCCCCCCTGCAACCAGGCCTGCCCGGCCGGCGAGAACATCCAGGAGTGGCTGCGCCTGGTCAAGGCCAAGGAGGATCACGCGGCCTGGCTGGAGCTCACGCGGAACAACCCGTTCCCGGCGATCCACGGGCGCGTCTGCTACCACCCGTGCGAGACCTCCTGCAACCGGGTCGAGCTCGACGGCGCCGTCAGCATCCACTCGGTCGAGCGCTACCTGGGCGACCTCGCGATCGCCAACAACTGGCAGTTCCAGGGGCCCGCGCGCACGAGCGGCCGCAAGGTGCTGGTCATCGGCTCGGGCCCCTCGGGCCTGAGCGCCGCCTACCACCTGGCCATGCTGGGCCACGAGGTCGAGGTGCACGACTCCTCCGACCTGCCCGGCGGCATGATGCGCTACGGCATCCCCGAGTACCGGCTGCCGCGTGACGTCCTCGACGCCGAGGTCGACCGCATCCGCGCCCTGGGCGTCCGGTTCGTGCAGAACCACACGGTCACCGACCTGCTCGCCGAGCAGGCCGAGGGCCACTTCGACGCCGTGTTCGTCGCGATCGGCGCCCACCTGTCCAAGCGCGTCGACATCCCGACCATGGACGCCGGCCGCATCGTCGACGCCGTCGGCTTCCTGCGCGACGTCGCCTCCGGCGAGCGCCCGGTCATCGGACGCCGCGTGGCCGTCTACGGCGGCGGCAACACCGCGATGGACGCCGCCCGCGTGGCCCGGCGCCTGGGCGCGGAGGAGTCGATCGTCGTCTACCGCCGCACGCAGGAGCACATGCCCGCGCACGCCGAGGAGCACGACGAGGCCGTCCGCGAGGGCGTGAAGATGAACTGGCTGCGCACCATCAACCAGTTCGACGAGGGCCACATGCAGGTCGAGATCATGGAGATCAACGACGAGGGCAAGGCCGTCGGCACCGGCCGCTACGAGACGCTCGAGGCCGACACCGTCATCCTCGCGCTGGGCCAGGAGGCCGACTCCGGCTTCCTCCGCACGATCCCCGGCATGCGGTTCGACGGCGACGTCGTCCAGGTCGACCCGAACACGCTCATGACCGACGTGCGCGGCATCTTCGCCGGCGGCGACGCGGTCCCCTCGGAGCGCACCGTCACCATCGGCGTGGGCCACGGCAAGAAGGCCGCCCGCGTCATCGACCGCTGGCTCGCCCAGCGCCCCGTGACCGAGCACCCGAAGAACCCGGTCGCCACGTTCGACAAGCTCAACCTCTGGTACTGGGGCGACGACCGCGCCACCACCCAGCCCGAGCTCGACGTCGCCCAGCGGCTCAACTTCGACGAGATCGTGGGCGGCCTGACCGACGACCAGGCGCGCACCGAGGCGTGGCGCTGCCTGAGCTGCGGCAACTGCATCGAGTGCGACGGTTGCCTGGGCTCCTGCCCCGAGGACGCCGTGATCAAGCTCGGCAAGGGCCTGCGGTACCGGTACGACTACACCAAGTGCACCGGCTGCGGCACCTGCTACGAGCAGTGCCCCGTGCACGCCATCGAGATGATCCCCGAGCGCTGAGAAGGAACGACACCACCATGACCCGAGCGATCATCGACGGCAACGAGGCCGCTGTATCCGTTGCCTTCCGGCTCAACGAGCTGTGCTCGATCTACCCGATCACCCCGTCCTCGACGATGGCCGAGCTGGCCGACGAGTGGGCTGCCCAGGGGCAGGCGAACGTGTTCGGCGTCCGCCCGACCGTGATCGAGATGCAGTCCGAGGGCGGCGCGGCCGGCGCCCTCCACGGCGCGCTGCAGGGCGGCGCCATGTCGACGACCTTCACGGCGTCGCAGGGCCTGCTCCTCATGATCCCGAACATGTACAAGATCGCCGGCGAGCTCACCTCGACGGTGTTCCACGTCGCCGCCCGTTCGCTGGCCGCCCAGGGCCTGTCGATCTTCGGCGACCACCAGGACGTCATGGCCGTGCGCCAGACCGGCTTCGCCCTGCTGGGTTCGGCCTCGGTCCAGGAGGCCCACGACTTCGCCGCCATCGCCCAGCTCTCCACGCTGCGCTCCCGCGTGCCGTTCCTGCACTTCTTCGACGGCTTCCGCACCAGCCACGAGCTGAACACGCTCGACATGCTCAGCGACGACGACCTGCGCGCCTACGTGCCCGAGGACCTCATCCGCGAGCACCGCCGCCGGGCCCTGAGCCCCGAGCACCCCTACATCCGCGGCACGGCGCAGAACCCCGACACCTACTTCCAGTCCCGCGAGACGGTGAACCCCTTCTACGAGAAGGTGCCCGGCATCGTCAGCCAGGCCATGGACGAGTTCGCCGCGCTGACCGGCCGCCGCTACGGCCTGGTCGAGTACCACGGCGACCCCCAGGCCGAGCGCGTCATCGTGATCATGGGCTCCGCGGCCCAGACCGTCATCCAGGCCGTCGACCACCTGAACGCGACCGGCGAGAAGGTCGGCGTGGTCCAGATCCGGCTCTATCGCCCCTTCCCCGTCGAGGACGTCCTGGCCGCGCTGCCGGCGTCCGCCACGAAGGTCGCGGTCATGGACCGCACCAAGGAGCCCGGCGCGGGCGGCGAGCCGCTGTTCCTCGACGTGACCAGCGCGCTGGCCGAGGCAGTGGCGTCCGGACGCCGCGCCAGCCTGCCCAAGGTCATCGGCGGCCGCTACGGCCTCTCCAGCAAGGAGTTCACCCCCGGCATGGTCGTGGGCGTGTTCGATGAACTCGCCACGGCGTCCCCCCGCCCGCGGTTCACCGTCGGCATCAACGACGACGTGTCGCTGACCAGCATCGACTACCCGGGCTGGCTCGACGTCGAGTCCCCCGAGACGCTGCGCGCGGTGTTCTACGGCATCGGCTCCGACGGCACGGTCGGCGCGAACAAGAACACCATCAAGATCCTGGGCGGCAACGAGGGCACCTACGCGCAGGGCTACTTCGTCTACGACTCGAAGAAGTCCGGCTCGCGCACGGTCAGCCACCTGCGCTTCGGCCCCAAGCCGATCACCGCGCCCTACCTGATCAACGCCGCCGGGTTCATCGGGGTGCACCACTGGTCGATCCTCGAGCGGGTCGACGTGCTGCGCTACGCCCGCCAGGGCACGGTCGTGCTCGTCAACGCGCCCTACCCGCCCGAGGAGCTGTTCGGACGCCTCCCCCGCCGCATGCAGGAGCGCCTGATCGAGTTCAACTGCGAGCTGTGGACCGTGGACGCCAACTCCGTGGCCCGCACCGCCGGCATGGGCAACCGCACCAACACCGTCCTCCAGACGTGCTTCTTCGCGATCAGCAAGGTCATGCCGCGCGACGCGGCCATCGAGGAGGTCAAGAAGTCGATCCGCAAGACGTACGGACGCCGTGGCGCCGACGTCGTGGCCAAGAACGAGGCGGCGGTGGACGCCGCGGTCGCCCATCTGCACCGCGTCGAGGTTCCCGACGAGCCGGCCTCCGACGTCGGGATGATCCCGCCGGTGCCCGACCACGCCCCGGCCTTCGTGCGCGACGTGACCTCGGTGATGCTGCTCGACGAGGGCGACAGCCTGCCGGTCTCGGCGCTGCCCGTCGACGGCACCTACCCCTCGGGCACGACCCAGTACGAGAAGCGGAACATCTCCGACATCATCGCCGTCTGGGATGAGGCGGCCTGCATCCAGTGCGGCAACTGCGCGTTCGTGTGCCCCCACTCGGTGCTGCGCGCGAAGTACTACGACGAGGCCGCCCTCGAGGGGGCCCCGGCCACCTTCCAGACCGCCGAGCTGAACGCCGCCGGCCTGCCCGGCGCGCGGTACACGCTGCAGGTGTACGCCGAGGACTGCACCGGCTGCGGCCTGTGCGTCGAGGCGTGCCCGGTCCAGGTCGCCGACGGCGGCGGGCGCAAGGCCATCAACCTGGCCCCCGTCCTCGACCGCGGCCCCGCCCGGCAGAACGTGGCGTTCTACGAGACGATCGCCGTCAACACGCGGTCGCGCGTCGACTTCGGGACCGTCCGCGGCGTCCAGTACCTCGAGCCGCTGTTCGAGTTCTCGGGGGCCTGCTCCGGCTGTGGCGAGACCCCGTACCTGAAGCTGCTGTCCCAGCTGTTCGGCGGGCGGGCGTCCATCGCCAACGCCACCGGCTGCAGCTCGATCTACGGCGGCAACCTGCCCACCACCCCGTGGTCGCGCAACCGCTACGGCCGCGGCCCGGCGTGGTCGAACTCGCTGTTCGAGGACAACGCCGAGTTCGGCCTCGGCCTGCGGCTGGCCGCCGACCTGCACACCAAGCTCGCCCGCGAGCGGCTGGAGCAGATGCGCGTCGAGCTCGACGACGACGGGCTCGTCGACGGCATCCTCGACAACGACCAGCTGTACGAGTCGGACATCTCGGCACAGTTCCGGGCCGTGGAGGAGCTGAAGTTCCTGCTCGACCGGATCGAGGGCCCGCGCGCGGCCGACCTGCGCTCGGTGGCCGACCACCTGATCCGCCGCTCGGTGTGGATCGTCGGCGGTGACGGCTGGGCCTTCGACATCGGCTCCGGCGGCCTCGACCACGTGCTCGCCTCGGGCCGCAACGTCAACGTGCTGGTGCTCGACACCGAGGTGTACTCCAACACCGGCGGCCAGGCCTCGAAGGCCACCCCGATGGGCGCCGTGGCGAAGTTCGCCTCCGGCGGCAAGGAGACCATCAGCAAGGACCTGGCCATGCAGGCCATCGCCTACGGCAACGTGTACGTCGCCCGCATCGCGATGGGCGCCGACCCGCAGCAGACGCTCAAGGCGTTCCGCGAGGCCGAGGCCTACGACGGCCCGTCGCTGATCCTGGCCTACAGCCACTGCATCGCCCACGGCATCGACATGGCCAAGGGCCTCGACCAGCAGTACATGGCGGTGAACTCCGGACACTGGCCGCTCATGCGGTTCAACCCGGTGCTGCGCCAGCAGGGCCGCAACCCGTTCCTGCTCGACTCGCCGCGCCCGCGGTTCCCGCTGCGCACCTACCATGACAACGAGCTGCGGTTCCGCATGCTGAAGGCCACCGACCCCGAGGCCGCCGAGCGCATGGTCGAGTTCGGCCAGATGCAGGTCAACCGCCGGTGGAACGACTACGAAGAGATGTCCAACCGGACAGCGGCCGAGTTCGCCGCCGACGCGAAGGAGTGATGATGGACCTCACGACCCAGTACCTGGGCCTGGAGCTCGAGCACCCCGTGGTGGCCTCGGCCGGTCCGCTGTCCCAGACGCTGGCCGGGGTGGAGGCCCTGGCCGCGGGCGGGGCGTCCGCCATCGTGCTGTACTCGCTGTTCGAGGAGCAGCTGCGCGCCGAGGTGGCGCGCGACGAGCAGCTCATCGACGTGCAGTCCAACGCGTTCGCCGAGGCTCTGGACTACTTCCCGACCGCGCCGATCACGACCAAGTCGGCCGCGTTCTCGTACCTGTCGCTGGTCGAGCGGGCCGCGAAGTCGGTGGACGTGCCGATCATCGCCTCGCTCAACGGCGCCGACCTGGGCGGCTGGGTGGAGTTCTCCCGCGAGGTCGCCGACGCCGGCGCCGCCGCGATCGAGCTGAACATCTACATGGTCCCCGGCGACGTGAAGACCTCGGGCGACCTCGTCGTGAAGCGCCACCTCGAGATCGTCTCGGCGGTCTCCGACGCGGTGAACATCCCCGTGTCGGTCAAGATGTCGCCCTACTTCAGCGCGGTCGGCAACGTCGCGCTGCAGCTGGTGGACGCCGGGGCGGCCGGGCTCGTCATGTTCAACCGGTTCCTCAACCCGGACGTGGACATCGAGACGCTGAACACCGACGCCGAGTTCGAGCTGTCGACGCCGCAGGAGGGCCGCCTGCCCCGCACGTGGATCGCCTCGCTGCGCAACCACACCACGGCCTCGCTGGCCGGGTCGTCGGGCGTGGAGTCCTCCGACGACGTCGTGAAGTACCTGCTCGCCGGCGCCGACGTGGTCATGACGACCGCGGCGCTGATCCGGCACGGGCGCGGCTACACCCGCGAGCTCGTCGGCGGC
This sequence comes from Propioniciclava sp. MC1683, assembly GCF_014164675.1. Lineage (NCBI taxonomy): Bacteria > Bacillati > Actinomycetota > Actinomycetes > Propionibacteriales > Propionibacteriaceae > Propioniciclava > Propioniciclava sp. MC1683. Next base: position 63,098 of record NZ_JACJFX010000015.1, read on the forward strand.
CTGCAGAGCTGGATGGTCCGCAAGGGCTTCGTCTCGCTCGACCAGGTGCGCGGCATGCTCGCGGTACCCACCGTCTGGGACGGCGAGGCCGTCCGTCGCGGCGGGTACGTCTCCGCGATCCAGGCCGCGAAGGCCCGCTACGGCGCCCTGTGACGCCGCAGCGGGGGTCGGTCAGAAGACCGCGCGGCCCCCGGTGACGCCGAGCACCGTGCCGGTGACGTAGGACGCCTCCAGCGGTGAGGCCAGGTAGACGAACGCGCCCGCCAGCTCGGCCGGCTGTCCCGGACGCCCCAGCGGCGTGTCCACGCCGAACTCCGGCATGGTGTCGCCGTCCTTGGTGGCCGGCTGCAGCGGCGTCCAGATCGGGCCTGGCGCGACGGAGTTCACGCGGATGCCCTTCGGGCCGAGCTCGTTGGCCAGGTTCACCGTGATGTTGTTGATCGCCGCCTTGGTCGAGGCGTAGTCGATGAGCCGCTCGGAGGGGTCGTAGGCCTGGATCGAGCTCACGTTGATGATGCTCGAGCCCTCACCGAGGTGCGGCAGGGCCTGCTGGGTGACCCAGATGAGCGCGTAGAGGTTGACCTTCATCACCAGGTCCATCTCCTCGGTCTTCACCGAGGCGAGGCCCTGGTCGCGGCGTGCCCACTGGAACGCGGCGTTGTTGACCAGGACGTCCAACCCGCCGAGCTCGTCGATGGCCTTGTCGACCATGCCGCGGGCGGCCGCCTCGTCGGACAGGTCGGCGGGGACGAGCACGCAGCGGCGCCCGGCCTTCTCGACCCAGGACGCGGTGTCCTCGGCGTCGGACTGCTCCTCGGGCAGGTAGTTGATCGCGACGTCGGCGCCCTCGCGGGCGAAGGCGATGGCGACGGCCCGGCCGATGCCGGAGTCACCGCCGGTGATGAGGGCCTTGAGGCCGGCGAGGCGGTCGCGGCCGACCCAGGTCTCCTCGCCGTGGTCGGGGTGCGGATCCATCTTCGAGGTCAGGCCCGGGGGCTCCTGCTCCTGGGCCGGGAAGCCGCCCTGCGCGCTGGTCAGGGATCGGGCCGTGCGGTCAATGGCGTGCAGATCGGTCATGCTTCCTTGATACCAGCGTGTCGCCATCGTGACCCCTTGCCAACGGCACTTTCACCCCTGGGGGTGGCAGTGACCGGTCCCCGGGGCCGCCCGGCGATACAATCCCCGGGATGAGCGAGGTCGGGAACGAACACACGGACGCCGAGGCGTCCGGCCACGAACGACCCCTGAAGGTCGCCCTCTTCACCGACATGTACGGGCCCGGCCACAGCGGGCTGCTGTACGCGGTGCAGTTCCTCGAGGGCGAGTTGCTGCGGGCCGGCTGCGAGGTGCAGGTGGTGGCGCCGGCGTGCTCGGGCCCCAACCCCTACCGGGAGCACCCCCTGCGCACCGAGAGGCGCCTGAAGTCGATGCGGATCCCGGGCCTGCCGATGGCGGTGGCCGACGGCCGCGGCTTCGAGGCCGCGCTGAACGCCTTCGCCGCCGACCCGCCCGACGTCATCCACGTGCACGGGCTGGGCTCGGTCGGCATGCTCGGCGTCTGGGCCGCCGACCGTCTCGAGGTGCCCCTTCTGGTCACCTGGCACACCGACTTCGAGGCCTACGCCGACCACTACGCGATGCTGACCCCCTTCATCTCGGCGTACTACCGCCTGCTGAAAGCCTCGACGCACGGCATGAAGCGGCCCACGCTGCAGGACATGCGCCGCTGGGTGCGCGTGAAGTGGTGGAAGCGCGGCATGTCCCGGCGCAACCTGCTCAACGCGGCGCGCGACATGCTCGAGTCGGCCGACCTGGTCACGACGCCGTCGGACAAGACGGCCGTCCGCGTGCGCGAGCTCGCCCCGCACAGCCGGATCAAGGTGGTGCCCAACGGCGCCGACGCCCTGCCCGAGGGCGGCCCCCCGCTGGCCCGCGGCGACGGCCCCCGCATCCTCTACGTCGGGCGCATCGCCCCGGAGAAGAACATCCAGCTGCTGCTGGAGGCCTTCGAGTGGGTGCGCGAGGAGATCCCCAACGCCGAGCTGATGTTCGTCGGCGACTGGAACGCCTCCAGCTGGCTCGAGGCCAAGCTCGCGATCGCACGCCGACGCGGCGGGGTGATCCTGGCCGGACAGATCCCGCGCGAGGAGCTCGGCCCCTACTACGCCTCCGGCGACGTGTTCGCGTTCCCGTCGCTGACCGACACCCAGGCGCTCGTGCTGCACGAGGCCGCGCACGCGGGCCTGCCGATCGTGTCGGTCGACCACGAGCTGCGGCTGGTCCTGGACGACGGCGTCAACGGAGCCATCGCCCGTCCGACGCCCGAGTCGCTCGCCCGCCAGCTGGTGATGCTGATCCACAAGCTCGAAGACCCGGACTTCAAGGCCACCGCCCGCGCTCGCTCGCGCGAGATGGCGTCCTGGTGGACCATCGAGCACCAGTCGACGGCGATCCTCGAGCTCTACCGCGACCTGGCCGCGGGGCGTCCGGTCGTCGAGTCGATGAAGGCCGTCCGGCCCGACGGGGCCTGAGCGTGGCCGAACCGTTGGCGTGCCCCTGCGGCCCCGGCAAGCCGTATGCCGCCTGCTGCGGGGCGATCCACGACGGACGCCGGCCCGCGGCCACCGCCGTGGCCCTGATGCGCTCGCGCTACGCCGCGTTCGCGCTCGGCCTGTCGGAGTACCTGTGGCGCACCTGGCACCCGTCCACCCGCCCGGCCACGGTCGACCTCGACGACGACCTCGTCTGGACGGGCCTGGTCATCGAGGACAGCACCGGCGGCCAGCCGTGGGACGACGCAGGCACGGTGCGGTTCACCGCCTCCTGGACGTCCGGACGCCGCAGCGGCACCCTGCGCGAGACGTCGCGCTTCGCGTTCCTCGACGGGGCGTGGGTCTACGTGGACGGGTCCATCCACCACTGACCCCCGCGGCTCAACGCGCCGGGTCCGGGTCCCCGGCCGTGCGGCGGTGGCGGCGCGCCACCCAGCCCACGGCGGCCGCCGGGAGCAGCAGCGCCGCGCAGGCGATCGCGAGCCCGTTGTAGCCGATCAGGACCAGCACCGGACCGCTGAGCACCGCGGCGGCGGCCCCGCCGTAGCTCATCAGGGCGTCCGTGGCGCCCTGGAGCGGCACGCGCACGTCGCCGGCGTCCACGCCCGCGAGCAGCACCGAGGCGGCGATGGTGCTGGCCGACCAGCCCACCCCGAGCAGGAACAGGGCGACGGTGACCAGGGTGAGGTTGTCCTTCCAGGCGAACGCGATGGCCGCCGAGACGCCGAGGGTGATGATGCCCAGCAGGGCGGTGCGCATGGGGCCGACGCGGTCGGCGAGCCACCCGAAGAGGGGGCTGAGGGCGTACATGCCGAGGATGTGCAGGCTGATCACGAGCCCGATCACCGTGAGCTGGTGGTCGTGGTGGCCCAGGTGCACAGGCGTCATCGACATCAGGCCGACCATGACCGCGTGCGCCGTCACGAGCAGCACCACCGCGAAGCGGGCGACGGGGTGGCGGAACGCCCAGCCCAGGGCCGCCAGCGCGCCGGCGGGGCGGCGTCCGGTCTCGGTGGGGGCCGCCCAGCCCGCCGGGCGGCGGTAGAGCAGGGCCGCGCTGAGGCCGGCCAGCGTGAACGCCGCGACCGAGAACAGGTAGGGCCCGGCGAGGTCGGGCAGGCCGAGGGGGCGTCCGACCTCGGCGCCGGCCGCGGTCAGGTTGGGGCCGATGACCGACCCGATCGTGGTGGCCCACACGACGACCGACATCGTGCGTCCGCGCCGGGCCGGGTCGACAAGCTCGGACGCCGCGTAGCGGGTCTGCAGGTTGGTCGCCTGCGCGGCGCCGAACAGGAGCAGGCCGGCGAACAGGATCCCCAGGTTGCCCAGCCAGCTCGCCACGAGGACGACGACAGCCCCGGACGCTGCGGCTGCGTACCCGACGGTCAGCGCGCGGCCGCGGCCCCGCCGGGCGGCCAGGGTCGCGAGCGGGACGGCCATCAGGCCGGCGCCGAAGACGCTGAGCGCCTGGCCCACCCCGGCCAGGGCCGTGCCGCCGAGGCTGGCGGTGAGCAGGGCGCCGACCGCGATCCCGGAGGCCACGCCCACCCCGCCGAGCACGTTGCTGAGGATGAGTGCACCCAGGGCCCGCGTCGTTGACATGCGCGTCAGGGTAGTCCCCGCCGGGGCATCGGTCCCTCGGCGTCAGCCCTGCTGCGCGGCGACCGCCGTGGCAGGATCGAGGCATGGACCCCCTACCGCGCGTCCGGCCGCCGGCCGGGATGCTGCTGCACCGGTTCACGGTGAGGCCGCGCCACCTGGACGACTGGCTCGCGCTCTGGCCGGCCGAGGCGGAGTCGCTGCGTGCGGCGGGGTTCACCCTCCACCGGCTGTTCGTCGAGACCGACGCCGAGCCGAAGGTGACGCTGCTGGCGTCCCACCCCAGTCGGCAGACGCTGCCCGTGGCCCAGCCCGAGGCGCTGGCCCCGCACGTGTTCCGCAACGCCGTGACCCGACCGGTGCGGTGCGACCTGCTGACCACGGCGTCCGCCGCGACCGTCGCGGGCCGGATCGCGATCATGCGCCGGTACGCGATCGTAGGGGGCTGGGAACCCTTCCTGCACCTCTGGGAGCGCATCGTCCCGGTGCGGGAGCGGCACGGGTTCCGGTGCCTGTTCGCGGTCAGCGACGTGCCCCACGACCTGTTCACCTGGGCGTTCGACTTCGCTGGCACGTGGCCTGAGTTCCCCGATGCCCAGCGCGGCTACTACGCCGACCCCGAACGGGTGGCCCTGCGCGAGGTGTTCCACCACATGGCCGACTACTCCATCCACCCCGCGCGGCAGGTGCTGGTGTGATCCCCCTCTGTGCAGCCCCGGGGGGACTCAACCGAGCATCGCCCGGAGCGTCCGGGCGTTGCGGACGGCGTTCCCGCCGCCGTCGTTGTTGAAGTAGGCGTACACCTCGCGGCCCTGGCCCTCCCACTCGCGGACACGGTCGGCCCACCACGCCAGGTCGGCGTCGCTGTACGAGCCGCCGTAGAGCCAGTGGCGGTCCGGGCCGTGGAGCCGGAGGTAGACCACCGGGGCGGTCGCGCGCAGCACGCACGGCAGGTGCGCCCCGGACATCACCACGTAGGCCGCCCGGTGCCGCTCGAGAAGGTCGAACACGTCGTCGCGGACCCAGGAGTCGTGGCGGAACTCCACCGCCACGGGCAGCCACCAGGGCAACTGCGCCAGGAAGTACTCCAACCGCGCGTCGTCGCGCGCCAGGCCCGGAGGCAGCTGCACGAGGAGTTGCCCCCGCTTGTCGTGCAGGGCGTGCCAGGAGGTCAGGATGCGCCCGACCCAGTACTCGGGGGCGTACAGCTTGCGGGCGTGCGTGAGCGCGCGCGGCGCCTTCACGGTCATGCGGAAGCCCTCGGGGAGGCGGCGCTGCCACGACGCGAAGGACGCGTCCCGGGGCCAGCGGTAGAAGCTGGCGTTGAGCTCGACCGTGGCGAACTCCGACGTGTAGATCCCCAGCCGGTCGGCGGGCCGGGCCCCGTGGTACAGCACGTCGTCCCAGTGGTCGTACGACCACCCCGATGTCCCGATCCAGGCCATGCGTCCTGGCCGTCAGCGGCTCTCGGGGCGGAAGCCCCGCAGCAGGAGCGAGTTCGCCACCACGAAGACGGAGCTGAACGCCATGGCGGCGCCGGCGATCATCGGCGTCAGCATGCCCAGCGCGGCCAGCGGGATCGCGGCCACGTTGTAGGCGAACGCCCAGAACAGGTTGGTCCGGATCGTGCGCAGGGTGCGCCGTGACAGCCGGATCGCGTCGACGGCCAGCACCAGGTCGCCGCGCATCAGGGTGATGCCGGCGGCCTCCTTGGCGGCGTCGGTGCCCGACCCCATGGCGATGCCGAGGTCGGACGCCGCGAGCGCGGCCGCGTCGTTCACCCCGTCGCCGACCATGGCGACCTGCCCGCGGGACTGGAGCTCGCGGACCACCGCGACCTTGCCCTCGGGGCGCACGTTCGCGCGCACCTCATCGATGCCGACGCGGTCGGCCACAGCCCGGGCCGCGCGCTCGTTGTCGCCGGTGAGCAGCACCGGGGACAGGCCGAGGGCCTTCAGGCGGCCGATCGCGTGGGCGGAGGTCTCCTTGATCGTGTCGGCCAGGGCGACCACGCCGATCGGTTCGGCGCCGCGCAGCACGACGACGGGGGTCTCCCCGCGGCCCTGCGCATTGTCGACCACGGACGCCAGCGGCTGCGGGAGCGAGCCCACGGCGTCCGGCCTGCGGACCGCGACCTCGACGCCGTCGACGGTCGCGCGCACGCCCTCGCCGGGGACGTTCTCGAAGTGCTGCAGCTCGCCCAGCCCGGCCGGGGATGCAGCGGCCACGATCGCCCCGGCGAGCGGGTGCTCGGAGCCGGACTCGGCGGTGCCGGCCAGCCGGAGCAGGTCGGCCTCGGTGACCCCGTCGGCGGGGTGCACCGCGACGACGCGGAGGTCGCCGCGGGTGACCGTCCCGGTCTTGTCGAGCGCGATGGTGCGGACGGTGCGCGCCCGCTCGAGCACGTCGGGCCCGGCGATGATCGCGCCCATGCGGGCACCCACACCGGTGCCGACGAGCAGCGCCGTCGGGGTGGCCAGGCCGAGCGCGCACGGGCAGGCGATGATCAGCACGGCGACCGCGGCGGTCGCGGCGAACAGCACGGTCTCGCCGGCCAACAGCCAGCCGGCGAACGTGAGCACCGCGATGACGAGGACGATCGGCACGAAGATGCCCGAGATCCGGTCGGCCAGCGCCTGGACGGGCGCCTTGCGGGTCTGGGCCTCCTCGACCATGCGGGCCATGCGGGCAAGCTCGGTGTCGCCGCCGAGGGCGGTCGCGCGCACGACGAGGCGTCCGTTGGCATTCAGGGTGGCGCCGAGCACCTTGTCTCCGGGGTTCTTGTCGACGGGGACCGACTCGCCCGTGACCATCGACTCGTCGACGGCGCTGGTGCCGGCCACGATGACCCCGTCGGTGGCGACCTTCTCCCCCGGGCGCACGACGAACTCGTCGTCGAGCTTCAGGAAGTCGATCGGGACGCGCTGCTCGACGCCGCCGCGCAGCACGGTGGCCTCGGAGGCGCCCATCGTCAGCAGCGCGCGCAGCGCCTCGGAGCTCTGGGTCTTCGAGCGGGCCTCGAACCAGCGCCCGGCGAGCAGGAACGTGGTGATACCGGCGACGGCCTCGAAGTAGACGGCCGCGGCGTCGGAGCGACCGATCGAGAACTCAAACGCGTGCGTGTAGTGCAGGTCGCCGGCATGCGTGAACAGCAGCGCCCACACCGAGTACCAGAAGGCCGCCGAGGTCCCCAGGGAGATGAGCGTGTCCATCGTGGTGGCGCGGTGCTTGAGGTTGACCCACGCGGAGTGGTGGAAGCGGCGTCCGGCCCAGAAGTAGATGGGGGCGGTCAGCAGCAGGGAGGCCCACGTCCAGCCCGGGAACTGCAGGGCGGGCACCATCGCGAGCGCGATGACGGGCACTGCGAGAACGGCGCTGAGGATGAGGTCCCGCTTGAGCGGGGCGGCACGGTCGACCTCGGGGGCGGCGGGGTCCGGACGCCGCGCGCTGTAGCCGGTCGACGCGACGACCTCGATGAGGTCGTCGGCGGTGGTCCCGGCCGGGACGAGGATCTTGGCCTTCTCGGTGGCGTAGTTGACCGACGCGATGACGCCGTCGACCTTGTTGAGCTTCTTCTCGATGCGGGCCGCGCAGCTGGCGCAGGTCATGCCGTCGATGTCGAGTTCGAGCGATTCCCGTCGCTCGTCGGTTGTCGTGGGCGTGGTGGCCACGGTGGATCACTCCTTGGTGCGGAGGACCGGCGGGTGGTCGGGCGAACCCGAGGACTGACCGGCCCTGGCGGATTGGTGTGTGTTCAGTTGTGGGGTTCAGGTGTGGTGGGCTCGACTGGGCCTGCCCCCGACAGGCCCAGCCGGACGATCAGTCAGGAGACGGTGTAGTCCCCCGCCTCGGCGACGGCCTCGACGATGCGGTCGAAGTCGACCGGGGCGTCGGAGACGACCTTGAGCGAACCGGAGTCGAGGTCGACCTTCACGCCGGTGACACCGGGGATCGCGGAGACCTCCTCGGTGACGGCCTTGGTGCAGTGCTCGCAGGTCATCCCCGAGACGGTGTACTCGGCCGTGGTCGCGCCGGCCGGGGCGGCGTCCGACTCACCGCAGGTGCAGGGCTTGCCCTCCTGGCAACCGCACGTGCAGTCGGGACCGCAGTTGCAGGTCTTGGCCACCGGGGCGGCCTCGGGCTGGGCGTGCCCGCCACAGCCGCAGCCGCCGCACCCGCAGCCACCACCCGAGGCGGTGGCGTTGGCGTCCTTGATCGACAGGTCAACCATGATGTTCTCCTTCGTGGCTTGCGTGGGTGTTGTGGTGTTCAGCTGCGCACGAGGCGGGCGATCGCCTCGGACGCCTCCTGCATCTTCTCCTCCGCCGACGCCCCACCCTCGCGGGCGGCTGCGACGACGCAGTGGGCCATGTGGTCCTCGAGCAGCTCGAGGGCGACGGACTGGAGCGCCTTCGTCATGGCCGAGATCTGGGTGAGGATGTCGATGCAGTACTTCTCCTCCTCCACCATGCGCTGGAGGCCGCGGGCCTGGCCCTCGATGCGGCGCAGGCGGCGCAGGTAGTTGTCCTTCGCGGTGATGTAGCCGTGGGCGTGGCCCTCGGACCCTTCAGCGTGGCAGCCGCCACCGCCCCCGCCGCAACCACACCCGCACCCGGACGCCGCGGGCGTCGGTGTCTCGGTGGTCACCTCGGCGACGACCGGGCTGTCGACCAGCTCTGTCATGACTTCCTCCTACCTACCCAACCATACCCCCTGGGGGTTTGCTCCCATACCCCCCGGGGGGTAGCTTCCAGCGCCTGCCGCTGTGGACAAACGGTGGATGAACGCGCTCCTTACCACCCCACACCCGAGGCGCGTCAACCCCCAAGTCACGTTGTCCCACGAAGCGAAAACTAGGGGGAACCCACAGGGGGTTCACGATGAATCACCTAGTCAAAGGTGGTTTTCGGGGAGAAGTTCTTCGGTGTCCCCAGCTACGACGGCGTGTCGCTCACAGGGTGCACGGCGTGGGTCCACAGATATCCACATTTGCATCCACAGGAGGGGTGGATGGGGAGTTTGAGAAGCTCTCAGGATGGGTCTACCGTCACGAGAACCCCCCGGGACGAAGCCGGATCTGCGCAGAGTGTCAGACCCCGATGCTTGGGTGGGTGCGTGGACAGAAGGAGCGCGACGAGATGACGACGGACCAGCAGGGCGAGTGGTCGGGCAACGTCGTCCCGTTCGAGCGGTCGGGCGGTGGCGGGTACGCCGACCGGACGCCGCCGCAGGACCTGGCCGCCGAGCAGTCGGTGCTGGGCGCGATGCTGCTGAGCAAGGATGCGATCGGCGAGGTCACCGAGGTGCTCAAGGGGCGTGACTTCTACCGCCCCGCGCACGAGTACATCTACGACGCGGTCATGGACCTGTACGGCTCGGGCGAGCCCATCGACGCCATCACCGTGGCCGACCACCTCGGCAAGAAGGGCCAGCTCCAGCAGGTCGGCGGCCACATCTACCTGCACGAGCTACTGAGCTCGGTGTCGGTGACCGCGAACGCCACCTACTACGCCGAGATCGTGCGCGACAAGGCCGTGCTGCGCCGGCTCGTCGACGCGTCGATGAAGATCTCGCAGATGGGCTACCAGGCCGAGGGTGACGTCACGAGCATCGTCGACCGGGCCCAGCAGACGATCTACGAGGTCGCCGAGAACCGCACCAAGGAGGACTACCAGCCGCTGTCGGAGCTGGTGGAGCTCACCCTCGACGAGATCGAGGCCCTCACCCAGCACGGGCAGATGGCCGGCGTCCCGACCGGGTTCATCGACCTGGACCACCTGACCAACGGCCTGCACCCGGGCCAGATGATCATCATCGCGGCGCGTCCCGGCATGGGTAAGTCGACGCTGGGGCTCGACTTCGCCCGCTCGGCCGCCATCCGCCACGGCCTGTGCTCGGTCTTCTACAGCCTGGAGATGACGAAGTCCGAGATCGTGATGCGCCTCATGTCCGCCGAGTCGGGCGTGCCGCTGAACGCGATCCGCAAGGGCGACATGACCGAGGAGTACTGGCAGCGCATCTCGAACAAGACCGCCCAGGTGTCGCGGGCGCCGTTGTTCATCGACGACTCCCCCAACCTGACGATGATGGAGATCCGCGCCAAGTCGCGCCGGCTCAAGCAGCGCAACGACCTCAAGCTGATCATCATCGACTACATGCAGCTGATGACCTCGGGCAAGAAGGTGGAGTCCCGCCAACTCGAGGTGTCGGAGTTCTCGCGCCAGATCAAACTGCTGGCCAAGGAGCTCGAGGTTCCCGTCGTCGCGCTGTCGCAGCTCAACCGTGGCCCCGAGGCGCGTCAGGACAAGAAGCCCATGCTGTCGGACCTGCGTGAATCGGGCTGCCTCACCGCCGACACCCGCGTGTTGCGTGCCGACACCGGTGCCGAGGTCACCATGGGCGAACTGTTGGCATCGGGTGAGCGCAACGTCCCCGTGTGGTCGTTGGACGCCGACGGCCGCATGGTCGCCCGCCCCATGACCCACGTGTTCAGCTCAGGAGTCAAGAAGGTCTACCGCCTGCGATTGACCTCCGGACGCGAGGTCAAGGCGTCCGCGAACCACCCCTTCCTGACTCGGGACGGCTGGATGCCTTTGGGCGAGCTGGCTGCGGGTACCGAGTTGGCGGTCCCCCGCTTCGTGCCCGAGCCCTTGAACCCCGAGCCCAGACCCCATGCGGACGTCCGAGATGCCGCCAAGGCGGTTGAAGGAGGAGCAGACTTGCCAGACTGGGTGCCATCGCTTCCCAATGATCAACTGGCGCTTTTCCTCAACTTCCTCGCGGCAGGCACAACCGGCCCCTTGTTCCAGACCCGGCACCGCAGGCTCGCCGACGACCTGGCGCGCCTCTGGCTGCGTCTGGGTGCCGTGGCGGACGTTCAAGGCGGAGACTACGGATCGAGATTCGTCTTGGATGCGTCTCCGTTCGGAGCACCGGCAGACGGAGCGAAGGACATCCGCTGGCATGTCATCGCGTCTATCGACTACTTGGGCGAAGAAGAGGTGTTCGACGCCACCGTCCTCGACACCCACAACTTCGTCGCCGACGGCATCTCGGTACACAACTCCCTCGAGCAGGATGCCGACATGGTGATCCTGCTTCACCGCGAGGATGCCTACGACAAGCAGTCCCCCCGCCAGGGTGAGGCCGACTTCATCGTCGCCAAGCACCGTAACGGCGCAACGGACACCCTGCCTGTGGCCTTCCAGGGCGCCCTGAGTCGTTTCGTGGACATGCAGCGATAGCTGGGCGCAACAGCAGCCGCAACATTCGAGCTGCTTCGGTCGCGAACGGGGCCGAAGCAGGCCTATGGATCCGCAATCGTTGCAGGGACCACGTAACTGTGAACGGTGCGGTCTCGTCGGACCTGAGTTGGACCTCTGCAGCGGATTTCGGGGTTTCGGCCATGTATCGCGGCTAGTCAGTCGCATTTGGGCGTCGGGTTCGGGGCACTAAAGGCCCGGTAGGATCGCCCGGTGAGCCCGTTCCTG
>NZ_JACJFX010000016.1:0-74352 GCF_014164675.1 Propioniciclava sp. MC1683
CTACCGAGGCGTCACGAAGAACGACAACTGGCTCCACCAACGAGTCGCGGCGATCAACCTCCGCCGCCTCCTGAACCTCGGCCTCAGCTTCGGCAACACCGGCTGGGCGATCGCCTGACCAGCCCCGCAACGAGCTTGAACACCAACCACACGGGTCCACCACGACCCTCAGACAAGCGCGACGACCCCGCTGTCGCACTCAACTGCGCTGACTCACACTCGCGGCTCGACAGCCGCGGCGGCGTCCCACCCGCCACCCACGTCCAACCCGCCGTCAGATAGACGCCTTGTTCAGCAGGCTCCTAGGGCTGGCGCTACTCACGTCGAGCCCACCGTCGACCCGCACCTCGCGGCAGATGCGTGGGCTTGGTTGGCGTTGTGCCAAACGTCCTACGCCTCGGAAGTGGGGCTAGAAGGTCAGCGCGCGACTGTTAGCGGGTAGATACTCCGCGACCCCCTGAAGTCTGTTGCCGTGTCAGGGGCGTCGGCATCACCCAGCACTCGATCGAGAGAGAAGTGAGATGAAGCGCCGTCTGATCATGTTTGTCGCTGTCCCCGCCATCGGACTCCTTGGGAGCCTCCTCGTCCGTGGCCTCCACGCCAGGGGTGATCACCGCTCAGCAGACCGCCTGGATCGTCTGGTGGGGCGGTTGAATGGACGGAATCGAAGGGGCGCACGTCGGTAGGAAGACGACGCTGGGCGCACCCGTCTGCTCCTTGCCGCTCCTTCACCATGATGCGGACCGCTCATCGACGCACCGTGGGCGAGCGAGCGCCCTACCTTCGATCAGGTGTTCGGGACGAGTGACGGGCCCATCCGGCATCGGTCGCGACCGCCGAGACACGCTCGAGCTAGCAAGCTCCTGGCAATACGTCGCCGCCGCGTATGCCCACGCTGACGGCGGCATGACCGGATGTTGGTCAAGTCAACCTCTGACGATCTGGGCGAGGCCGTGGAACCAGCGCTGAAGGTAAGGCGTCTGGCCGCGGCTCAGGGCGCGCTCGATGCCGTTGAGGACCATCTCCCGGCTCCAGTGCCCGCGCTGCACCAACTGCGGGATGACATAGTTGTCGAGCCTCCGACCGGACCAGGGGGTGGCTTCATCCCGCTGCGCCAAGGAGGCGCCCTTCACACCGTCGACGTCGAAGATCCGAGCGAAGGTGACCTTGATGAGACATGGCCGCTCTTCCAGGTAGCGCAGTAGGTAGGTGCCGCTGCGGGCGCCGGGCACACCGGTGGCCAGGCAGAGCACCGCGCCCCGCTGGGTCGGGGCGGGCACGAGGCCTTCGTGTGCCCAGTCGAACATCGCGTCCAGACCGCGGATGCGGTCCGAAGCCTTCGGGTTGCGCAGGAAGCGAGCCGACCATTCCTCGACGAAGGCATCGAGGTCGTCGGGGAACAAGGCCCTGGGCAGATCGACGGCGTCCGGCATGTCCAGCGGCGCATACTTAACCGCTTGCGACAGCGTGGAGGAGGCCAGAAGCGCGGCGGCGGCCGCAGACCGGTGTCCTGACCGGAGAGGGCCGAGCCACTCTCGGTCAGGGGCGCGAGCACCGTCCGGGTATCCGGTGACGAAGCGTTCATGCGCGCGCACCGCCGTTCTCAGGCGCTGCCGCTGCGCTGAGGACATCCCCACTAGCACTTCGATGGCCTCGTCGCGGTGACCGCGTCGCATCGCCGACCACAGTGCGGCAGTCTGAAGAACCTCGCCCACCTCCCAGAGGATACCCAGGACGCGGCTCGCGGCGACTCCCTCCCAACGCGCACTGGACTCCTCGGCATGATCGGTCTCGACCAGCTCGGCGTACGTCCGACCATGGGCATCAGAGCGATGTCGTGACCATCGGCAGTTGAGCGAGATCACGATCCTGGGCGTCAACACACGACCGACTCTGGGCATGACAGCGATGTCACGACCATCGGCATGTGCGTGATGTCGCACCCTTGCCAGAGCTGACCTCACGGTGCGCTGTGCAGCACGCGAGTTGAGATTCGTTGAGCCGACTCGGCTCACTCTCACTTTCCGACCGGAAACCGGTTTCTACTCTCATCGACTCTCAGTTTCCGGTCGTTACTCTCACTTTCGCACCTACCGGACAGCTGACCTCGCGACGCGTCGGCCAGACTGAAACTACAGACATGTGATTTATCCCCAAGTGGGGACAAACCTGTGGACAAGTGCATGATGCTCCACCCGGAAACGCAGCACGGGCCCCGTCCGTGAAGGACGAGGCCCGCGGCGTCCGATCGGAGCCTACCCACCCCCAGGAGGCATCACGATCGGAGTCTTGGGTGCAGGTCAGGCCTGCTCGATGGCCGACACCTCGAACTCGAGGACGACCTTGTCGGCGACCAGGAAGCCACCGGTCTCGAGGGCGGCGTTCCAGGTGAGGCCGAAGTCGGCGCGGCTGATGGTCGCCTCACCCTCGAAGCCGATGCGGTTGTTGCCGAACGGGTCCTTGGCAGCGCCCTGGAACTCGAACGGGATCGTGATCGACTTGCTGGTGCCACGGATCGTCAGGTCGCCGGTCACCTCGACGACGTCACCCTTCACGTTGAAGTCGGTGCCGCGGAAGGTGATCTCGGGGTAGGTCTCGACGTCGAGGAAGTCGCCGGAGCGGACGTGCGCGTCACGGTCGGCGTTGCGCGTGTTGATCGAGGCGGCCTTGATGTCGACGTTCAGGGTCGAGGCCGACGGGTTGGCGCCGTCGATGGTGGCGGTGCCGCTGTACTCCTCGAAGGAGCCGCGGACCTTGGTGACCATGGCGTGACGGGTCACGAAGCCGATGGTGGTGTGCGACGGGTCGAGGACGTAGGTCCCCTTGAGCTCGGCGAGCTGCGACATGTTGTGTCCTCCTGCGTTGGTTGTTGGTTCAACCATACACCCATGATGGTTGAATCGTCAACAACCTACGGGAAAAGCTGTTTTCGCTGCCCTTCTGCGCTGCCTGTAGTGTGACGCCAGAGTGACCCACGGCCTCACCAAGGAGGAGTTCAATGACGACCCCTGCCACGATCTCTGCTGGCGACAAGAACCTGGAACTGCCCTTCGTGCAGGCCACCCAGGGCAACAATGGCTATGACATCAGCAAGCTGATGGCACAGACCGGCGACACGACGTTCGACATCGGTTTCGCCAACACGGCGGTCTGCAAGTCGGCCATCACCTTCATCGACGGCGACAAGGGCGTGCTGCAGTACCGCGGCTACCCGATCGACCAGCTGGCCGAGAAGTCGACCTTCCTCGAGACCTCCTACCTCGTGCTGTACGGCGAGCTCCCGACGAAGGAGCAGCTGGCCGAGTTCACCGAGAAGGTCGCCAACCACATGGTGATCGACGAGCGCATCCGTGAGATGTTCCGCATCTTCCCGCGCCGTTCGCACCCGATGCCCGTGCTGTCCGCCGGTATCACGGCCCTGGGCCTGTTCTCCCCCGAGACCATCGGTTTCGACGAGGAGCGCATCGACATGGCCACCCACCGCCTGATGGCGAAGGTGCCGACGCTGGCCGCCTACGGCTACAAGAACTCGATCGGTCAGCCCACGCTGTACCCGGACTACTCCCTGTCCTACGTCGAGAACTTCCTCCGGATGTCCTTCGGCACCGTCACCGGCCCCTACGAGCTGGACGACGAGATCGTGAAGGCCATGGAGGTCCTGCTGATCCTCCACGCCGACCACGAGCAGAACTGCTCCACCTCGACCGTTCGTCTGGTCGGCTCGGCGCAGACCAACCTCTACCAGTCGGTGTCCTCCGGCGTGAACGCCCTGTACGGCCCGCTGCACGGTGGCGCCAACCAGGCCGTCCTGGAGATGCTCGACGACATCGCCGAGCGCGGCATCTCCGTCAAGGACTACGTCAACAAGGTCAAGGACAAGGCCTCCAACGAGCGCCTCATGGGCTTTGGCCACCGCGTGTACAAGAACTACGACCCGCGCGCCGCGATCATCAAGAAGCACGCCGACGCCATCCTGCGCAACCGCGCCGGCGGCAACGACCAGCTCCTCGACATCGCCCTCGAGCTCGAAGAGGCCGCCCTGAGCGACCCGTACTTCGTCGAGCGCAAGCTGTACCCGAACGTGGACTTCTACACGGGCCTCATCTATCGCGCGATGGGCTTCCCGACCGACATGTTCACCGTCCTGTTCGCCATCGGCCGCCTCCCGGGCTGGATCGCCCAGTGGCGCGAGATGATCATGGACCCGACCAACAAGATCGGCCGCCCGCGGCAGATCTACGTCGGTGCCACCGAGCGCGACTACGTCCCGATCGACCAGCGCTGATCAGCAGTTCCTTCGACAGGGGCAGGCCATCCGGCCTGCCCCTGCTGTTTGCCTAACTAAACGGCGGACGAAGGCCAGCACACTACTACGTCGAGAGACGTGTCTACCTTTCGGAACGAGTGGGTTGACAACGTTGTGACGGGCATTGCTAATATGATGAACATCTTCGCAGCTTGGGGGAGCCGTGAAAACAGTCACCACCCCCAGGAGGCGATGTGAAGAAGGCAGTAGTCCTACTTAGCGGCGGGCTCGACTCCACCACGTGCTTGGCATTGGCCAAAGAGCGTGGCTTTGATGTCACTGCGCTGAGCTTCAACTACGGTCAGCGGCATGTCGGTGAGTTGGCGCGGGCTCAACAGATCGCGGCCCGAGCAGGGGTAGTGGACCACCGCATGATCTGGGTCGACCTCCGCGCCTTTGGCGGGTCTGCCCTGACGGATGAGATCGACGTTCCCAAGCACCCGGGCGTCCGTGAGATCGGTGCTGGTGTACCGGTAACATACGTGCCAGGACGCAACACCATCTTCCTTTCCTTCGCTGTGGCCTTGGCCGAGGTGCTGAGCTCTTCCGACATCTTCATCGGCGTCAACGCCGTCGATTACTCGGGCTACCCAGATTGCCGGCCCGAGTTCATTCAGGCCTTTCAGGAGGCGGCCCGTCTCGGCACCGTACTCGGCGTCACCACCGGTGAACTGACCATCCATGCGCCACTCACGGGCATGTCCAAGGCGGAGATCATCCGTCAGGGTCTGGCCCTTGGCGTGGACTACGGGCTGACGACGTCCTGCTACGATCCCACCCCTGACGATCGCGCGTGTGGGGCGTGCGACGCCTGTCTCCTGCGTCTCAAGGGATTCCATGATGCCGGCGTGACCGACCCCATCGAGTATGAGTGCGGTTCATGACTTATCAGGTCAAGGAGATCTTCTACACCCTGCAAGGGGAAGGGCGTTGGGCAGGTCGGCCCGCAGTCTTCTGCCGGTTCTCCGCGTGCAACCTGTGGACCGGACGCGAAAGGGACCGATCGCGAGCCGTGTGTCGATTCTGCGACACGGACTTCGTCGGGACCAACGGACCCGGGGGAGGTAAGTTCAAGAAGTCCGCGGACCTGGCCGCGGCCGTGGAGTCACGCTGGCCCGTCGGGACGGAGGGCGAGCCCATGGTCGTGTTCACCGGAGGCGAGCCCTTGATTCAACTGGATGGTCCGCTCATCGCTGCGATGCAGGCACGCGGATTTTACGTGGCGGTCGAGACGAACGGCACGCTGCCAGCCCCCGAAGGGATCGACTGGATCTGCGTCAGCCCCAAGGCCGGGGCACCTCTCGCCCTCACGGCAGGTGACGAACTCAAATTGGTGTACCCGCAAGCAGAGAACCACCCAGACGACTTCATCCACCTTGACTTCGCTTCTTGGCGGCTGCAGCCACTCGACGATCCGAATCTCGCTGAGAATACGCGGCTCGCCACTCTTTACTGTCTCCAGAACCCTCGCTGGCAATTGAGCCTCCAGACACACAAGATCGTAGGTATCGCATGACGTTCGAGATTTCCAAGGAGTTTCGGTTCGAGGCCGCTCACCGGCTCCCGAATGTGCCGGAAGGTCATAAGTGCGGACGCATCCACGGGCACTCCTTCACCCTGGACGTTTCCGTCACCGGGGATCTTGGGGAGCCGTCGGGATGGGTGATAGATTATGGGGAGATCAAGGTGGCAGTGAAACCCCTTATCGACCAACTGGACCACCATTATCTCAACGATGTCCCGGGCCTGGAAAATCCGACCAGTGAAATCCTTGCCCAATGGATCTGGAATGCCCTGAAGCCTCGCTTGCCCGGACTGTCACAGGTCACTATCCGAGAGACTGAGACAACCTCATGCACCTATCGTGGGGGTGGCGCATGACGCCCGCGACTGACCTGATCGATCCGCAGACGGCCGCCGAATTGCGCGGCATCCCCATCGAATGGGTCGGGATTGATCGAGTTCGCTACCCGATAGTTTTCGATGACGGTCAGGCAACGATGACGACCGTCGCTTCGTGCGAGGTGAGCGTGGGGTTGGAAGCCGATCGTCGAGGCACCCACATGAGCCGAATGGTCGCATTCCTCCACGAGACCTTGGTGCAGTACGACCCGCGCCAGACACCGTCGCTCCTGCGTGCACTTGCCACCAAGATGGGTACAGCGTCCGCTTCCTTCTCCGTGGCTTTTCCCTTTGCGACTACCGTCGTGGCACCGTCCACAAGTCAACTCTCGTGTCAGGTGAGCGACGTGCACCTCGCCTCGACTCTTCGCGACGGTGCCATCACACTGGCCACCACGGTAAGTGCGGAGGTCACGAGCCTGTGTCCATGCAGCAAGGCCATCAGCGACTATGGCGCCCACAACCAGCGCAGCCAAGTTGATCTGACGGTGATCGGGCCGGGTATCAACCCCTACCCCATGAGCGTGAGTGACATCGGCGGCGAGATCGTACTCCACGGGTCAGCACCCGTGATTCCTCTCGTGAAGAGAGCCGACGAGCGCCACCTCACCATGCTCGCCTACGACCAACCGAAGTTCGTGGAAGACATGGTTCGCGACGTGAGCGCGGCGATGCGCCGGCGCGGCCTCCACCACCAGGTAAAGGTTCGGAATCTCGAGAGCATACACAGCCACGATGCCGTCGCTCGTCTGTCGTGGACTCCCGAGGAGAAGTAGCAACCCCAGCCTCACCCGGGAGTCGCCCGGGGAGTAACCAAGGAACGAAAGGAGGGAAAAGCATGATCGACGAAACCCCGAAGAAGGCCGAGGCACAGGACCTCGCCGAGTTCGAGTCCGACTTCACGTGGTCGGAGGTCGAAGTTGTCGATGACACCGAGGCGCTGTTCTTCGGTGCCATGAAGAAGATGCTGTAGCAAGTATCTGCAAGTGCCGGGTGACCGGCCAACGGGCTGGTTGCCCGGCACCCCAGAGACATCTTCACCCCCATGTCGAAGGAATACTGAGTTGATCGTGCTTGGAGTCAATGGCTTCTTCAATGCTGACCATGATGCCGGGAGTTGCCTTGTTGTGGATCAGAAGGTTGTGGCGGCAGTCGAGGAAGAGCGACTTGGTCGCGTGAAGCGAGCACCCCACCAAGACCCTGGTGTCTCGGCGCTGGAAGTCTTGTCCCTTGGCGACATCGACCATCAAGCAGTCGACGTTGTCGCCTACCCATGGGTACCTGAGCCCCTCGGACTGGATCCGATGCGCGAGGCTGAGCGCATTCTACAAACGTTGCGCGCCCGTGGCGTCCGACTGCGAAGGACCGTAGAGGTCCGCTTCGTTCCGCATCACCAGGCCCACGCTTGGGTCGGTTTGACATACCTCCCCGTCCAGGAACGACACCGGGCGGCAGTACTCGCCTTGGATGGCAGCGGCGAAAGTACGTCCGGAGCACTCTTCCATGTCCGCGAGGGCCGACCCACGTTGGTCTGGCACCTTCCCTTGGAGAGCTCGCTGGGAGCCTTCTACGAGGGGGCAACGGCTGCCATCGGGTTTGCCTGGGGTCAGGAGGGCAAGACCATGGGACTGGCATCGTACGGAACCGTTGTCGGGGAGTTCCCCCCACTGCCGACTCCAGAGGCCCGGCGTTTCGAAGGCCCCCTGCCACAGTTGTCACATGACTACCTGACGATCGTGAAGGGCTTTGCGCGGCAACTGACCATGGCCTTGGGCGAGCCCAACACATTCATGGAACGTGCCAAGGTCGCGGCATTCGCCCAGGAACACCTAACACGTTCGGTCAAGGGGTTGATCGGAGAAGCAGATGCTCCCACGATCGTACTGTCCGGTGGAACGGCGCTGAACTGCGCGATGAACGGCGACATGGCCACTTGGTTGGCACACCGTGGGCAGCGCCTTGTTGTTCCTCCCCCGGCCAATGATGCGGGTGTAGCGTTGGGCGCGGCGGTCGCGGTCGCATCCGAGGAGGGTCCTGTCGAGCAACTCGATACGGCTCTCCTCGGCCGTGAATTCACGACGGGCCAGATAGGTGATGCAATGACGAGCCTCGGCGCTCGCATGGCGGACTGCTCAACAGAGCATCTAGTCGATCGCCTGCGCGCAGGCGAGACCATCGGGTGGTTCGCCGGTCGCGCCGAAATCGGACCGAGGGCCCTGGGGGCACGCTGTGTCATTGCACGGCCGGATTCCGAAGCACTCCGGGACCGCATCAACGTCGCGAAGGGCCGAGAATCGTGGCGGCCACTTGCCCCATCCGTCACCAGCGCCGAGTTCGAACGCTCTTTCGAGGGCTGTCCGTCGCGCTACATGCTCAAGGCAAGCTTGGTACGCCCTGGAGCACAGGGTCTTCGTGGCGTCACTCATGTCGATGGAACCGCCAGACCCCAAGTGGTCCCCCCTGCCGGAACCTACAGCGAGGTCGTCGCTGGCATGGGAAGTGACTCCACACCCCAAGCAGTGATCTGCACCTCCTTCAATCGGGCGGGCGAACCAATCGTCTACTCGCCTAGGCATGCGCTCCTCAGCGCACGATCGATGGGTCTGCAGGCATTGGCCGGAAACGGGTGGATCGTCGATCTGGCGAGGAGAAGTTGAATGGGAGAAGACGTGCTTGGCCGCGAAGTCCGGTTCACACTAACGGGTTGTGACCGCGATATTCTCGATTCTTTGACTGTTATTCGTACGCTGGTCCGCGACATGTGTGAGGTGCTGCGCGTTCATATCAAATCGCTCCACGAGGAACGTTTCGAACCGCAGGGCGTGAGCGTCGTCGCTATTCTTGCAGAATCGCACGCCGCAGTTCACACGTGGCCAGAGTTGGGATCTGCCACCATCGACATCTTCAGTTGCGGGGAGGTCGACCCCAGTTCCACCCTCCCCTTGGTTGCGCGCACCTTACGCGCTACGGGTTCAAGTATGCAGTTCGGCGAACGGTCCGTCGAGGTCGCTCCGAAGATGACGAGGTATCACCGATTCGAGCAGTACCTGCTTCGACCCACGCCTGGCGGACACTTCGCACCGCCTGTCTTCCGACGAGGAATTGGACGTGAGTTCATGATGGAGCCCGAAGCACTGGCTTGGCAGGAGTTCTTCTGTTCGGCTGAATATCAACCGCCCTCAGGCCAAGACATCCTGCTACTCCATCCATGCACTTGGGCTAAACCGTACGACATGTCCGCCTTCATCACTCTATTGAGGGGGGTGACCGACAAGCATCCACGCGTTCATAGAGCCATCATTTCCAATGTCGGCGTCGTCCCCTTCGAATACCAAATGAACCCATTTTTCTGCAGTTATGACTACAGTCCAGTCGGGAAGCTTGAGTCCGTGGATGAATCGGAGGGGAGTGCGACAATCTTCGCAAAGCTCGCGTCGGATCGGATCCGCCGCTACCTCGAGGCACATACCGGTGACTACAGCGCCGTGGTGCTCTTGGGGCATCCGCTCGTCAGCAGCCTTCGCACCCAGGTCCAAGAAATCGCTCGGTCCACGGGTTTGTCCGGCTTCGCGGTACCCACCCCCGATGCGTATCTTGTCTCTCAGTCTGAGGCAGAGGGGAACGCGGACGTTGACGCCCCCCTCTTCATGCCGACAACCTTGGCGCAACTCGACAGGCGCCTGATTGCCCTCCTGGCCCACCTCGACGGGGTTGTCCATCATGGCTGACTTGACCGTCGTCATCCCCGTACGCGATGACCCAATGATCGAGAGGTGTCTGCGGTCCTTCGACCACCCGGGCGCTCAGCCATTGGTTATTCTCAATGACCCTACGGCGAGAGTTCGGCGATTGGTCCAGGATTCAGGAGCTCCGTTTCTGACCTTGGATGTTGCGGGGGGCCCAGCTGCGTGCCAACACGGCATCCGGCAGGCACCAACCGACCACGTGGTACTCATGGACAGTGACTGCGTCTTCCGAGCCGGGGCTTTGGCGGCGTTCCATGGCGCTATTGGCAGTGCTCCGTTCGTAAGGGGTCGGGTCGTCTTCGCGCATTACACCCGATCTCAACGTGTCGTTGCGGCAGTGCGCACCATGCACACAAACGCCCCCTCATTCGTCTTCAAGGTACCCCTGATGATCGACCGCAAGGTTGAGCCCCACGTGGGGGGGTACTTCTTCGACAAACGCCTCACCTGGACCGAAGACTTCGACTTGACGCAGCGCGTCCATGCTCGAGGTGTCCCCGTCCGTAGACTCCGCGATGCCGTCGTCATCCACGAACCGTTGAACCCAGCGGAAGACCTACGTAAAGCCATGTCCTACGGTGCCGGCCATCGCCAAGGGGTCAGATTGGGCCTCCCCGGTTACCGGAGGCTTCGACCGGGTGGCCTCACCCAACTACCGGGCTTGGCGCGTCGGGTCGGTCCCCTCACGGCGATGTACGCGTTGGCATTCAATTTCGCCACAGCAATGGGATACGCCGCGGAGCAGATTCGAGAAGGGATGTCACGTGACCGAGACTGACAACCCCGCCGTCGAGGCGTATGACACGCTGGCAGGGATCTATGACCTCGCGATCCCGGATCCGGCAGGTTTCACCGACTTCTATCTTGACAGCTGTCGCGGTGTGGAGACGGTCCTGTACGTAGGATGCGGCACCGGACGGCTCCTGGCCGGGATGGCGGAATCCGGGATCTTGGTTGTGGGCGTTGACCCATCCACGGAGATGCTTCGGCGCGCGCAGGAGCGACTCGATTCGATGGCATCTCGCGTTCCGAACTCCCGTGACGTGGAGTTGACCGTGGACCAACTTCCCGAACTCGGCAGCCAGGAGGGTCGGTTGTACGATCGAGTCATCGCTGCGGGAGGGGCCTTCGAGTACCTCATGACCACGCGGGATCAGATTGCCGCCCTCCGTCGGATGGGGGAATTGCTGACACCTGACGGGCAGTTGCTCATCGACGTCGCGGCTCCACCATTCGCCTCCAGAACGCCTCGCGGCAACTATGTAGGTGATGGCTCAGCATCCTCCGATGACTCCCTTGGCCCGGACGGCTCCGCATCCTTGGTGAAGTCGTCCGAGGTTCGGTTCGCGTACGATCACTTCCATCAGGTGCTTGAGAGCCGGTGTCACTTCTACCTGCACGAGCAAGATGATCCGGTCGCAGTCGCCTATCGCACGCGTTACACAACCATCGCTGAATGGCGGATGCTCCTGCCATTGGCCGGTCTTCGTGGTCAGATCTTCGGCGGCTTTCGTGGTGAGCCAGTAACCCGCAACTCTTCGAACTTCGTCATCAGCGCGGGTGTTGCATGAGCCGCCGGCTGATCATCGGAGCGCATGCGGACGACGAGACCATCGGCTGCGGAGCGACCCTGGCGAAGTATGCCGAACGGGGCGTAGAGCACTTCGTCGGGATACTCACCCGGGATCGAGGGGATGAGCAGCATGAACGACGGATGCAAGAGGCCCACGCTGCATGGGAACTCTTGGGCGTGCGGTCGCATGCTTGGGCGGACCTCCGGGAACACCCGCTCCCGCGAGAGCGGGAGGCGGTGGACGCCATTGCTGGGTGGTTGGACAGCTTCCGTCCCGATCTTGTCCTGGTCCCGCACCCGGGTGAGAAGGATCGTGACCACGCAGCCGTCGGCGACGCGGTGCACGACGCCATGGCACTGACGGGATGGTGGCCACCCCTCCTCGGTTACGAGGTGTGGACACCCCTGCAAGAGGTGCATGTCATCGAGCAGGTGGATGCCACGATCGAGCGGAAGGTACAGGCAATCCAGTGCTACCGATCACAACTGGAGGCGAATGCGTACGATGACGGGGCACTCGCACTCGCCCGATATCGAGGTGTGATGACAGGTCGCGGGAAGTATGCCGAGGTGTTCACGGTGATCGGGCGATGACGATCGACTGCTTGACGTTCGGCGACAGTACCGTGATCGTCGATTCCCTCCCCGGGATCGCCTCCGTGTGCGCCACTGTCTGGATTGGGCGAGGAAGCCGTGATGAGACGCCGGCCACGCTGGGCGCCGCCCACCTGCTGGAGCATCTGGTGACCGCGGCCCACGAAGATGTACCCGGTGGGTTCGTAAGTATGGTGGATGCAGTCGGGGGCCAGTACAAAGTTCTTACAACTCCGGAGTTCACTGTCTACGGCTTCACTGCGTCCGCCGATTCGTGGGAACGACCTTGGGCCGCCCTCACCAATCAGCTGACATCGGTCTCCTTCGATTCCGCCTTGTTCGAACACCAGCGCACGATCGTCCTCAACGAGATCGCTGACGCTGCGGATGATCAGTCCCGCGCCGCCCACCAACTCGCGATCCAGGACCTTCTTGGTCCACACCCCTTGGCCAATCCTGCGATGGGAACCATCGACGGGATACACGCGCTGAGCCCTGCCGCGGTCCGTACCCACATGAAGGCGGCGCACCGCAGGCCAGATGTGACCATCGTGTTGTCCGGTGCGGTGGATCGGACCGTAGGCGGACACCTCGCCGGAACTCTGATCGAGGCATTGCCAAGGACCTCCATCCCGACAAGGCGAACACCACCCGTGGCGATTCCCGGCCGCACGGTACGCCAACGACAGCAATCACGTTCACAAGTACTGGTCTCTTGGCTTCTTCCCTCGGCCGGATCGTTGGATGCCGCGACGCTGGGCGTCCTGAATCGCGTCATGGGCGCAGGCGCGCACGGACGCCTTCGAGATCGGTTCGCGGCATCCGACTCGTCCTACTCACTCTATTCGTACCGATCGACGTTCTCAGACTGCGCCATCTGGACTGTCTACACCATGTGCGATCCTCGCGACCAAGACCGCGTGACGGGGTCGATCATTGAAGCACACTACGAGCTCAGTGGCTCCCGCCCACCGGCGAACGACGAGGTGCACCGGGCTGGAGCGGCTCTGGCAGGGTCCCTTGCGCTCGGTCTGGAGAGCACTCACATGCGTGCCAACTGGCTGGGTCGAAGCTTCCTCACCCACCCGGAGGTGCCCTCCTACGAAGGGTCGAAGTCCCGACTCGCCCAAGTCGGGGCAGACCACCTGGTCGAGATGGTCGAACGCATGGGTGAACCATCCGTCACCATACTTGAAGGGAGGACTGGACATGAGTGACTCCGGACAATCCCTGCACACGTACAGAGCCTCCTTGCTCGAGTCACTGAATCGCTCTGAGACCGCGTCCTGGAACGAACAGCCAGGAGCGGCCCTTGCCCGATACACGTGGCGATCTTGGTATCGCTGGACTCAACCCCAAGCCGATCGGCTGCTGGCCGAAGCCTCGATCTTTCACCCGGGAAACGTCGGAGTGGGTGGTCTGACTCGCCTGCACGACCGAATCATGACCATCATCGACGGCATCGGTCCGGCCCCTGCGCCCATCTCTTCGTTGAAGAATCCGCAAGTTCGACTACCTCCGTTGGAGAGCAACGTCGACTACGGCCAACTGACATGCGACGTGGCCAGCCGCGACCGGGTCGCTGAGGAGATCTGCAGAGACTTCCCCTACGGCGGCAGGGTTCTTTTCCTCGGTGACGACGACCTCGTCTCCGAAGCTGTTGCACTGGCGGGCTTCTCAGTGACCGTGGTCGACGTGGATGAGCGTATCGGTCAGTGTCTGGCCACCGTTGAGGCAGACCTGTCCTTCGTCCTGGGGGATGTCCGGCGCCCCCTCGAAGCGGGGCAGTTCGATGCAGTCGTTCTCGACCCCGCGGATGGTTCTGTCGCCCTCAATCACTGGCTGAATCGCGTGCATGAACACCTGGGAGACGAGGAGGGGGTACGCGTGTACCTGTCGGTCAACATGCACCGACTCGGACGTCGGTGGGCATCCCTCCTGGCTGGGCTGGCGCGCCGAGACCTGGTTCCAGTTCGATCCCAAGAGCGCATCAAGCGGTACCCGTCGCCTTCATGGGCTGATACCACCACTGACCTCTGGGTCTTCGAGAGGATGGCCCTGCCCAGTTCGCTACCTGTCCCCTATGTCGAGATCGAGACCAACCGATGAGTGTCCCTCCTCGTCCGCGACACAGAGTCTGGCGCAATCGGCCCCTGGCCACTCTGGCGCTGTCTCAGATCGCCGCAGCCCTCAGCTTCTACGTCCCCGTGAGCGCACTCTTCTTGACGAGCCGGGGGCTCTCTTTCACTGAGATCTTCTGGCTGGAGAGCGTCCTGCTGGCCAGCATTCTGGCCACGGAAGTACCCGCCGGGGTATGGGCAGACCGAATTGACCGGCGTTGGGCAATCATGGCCGGCTACGGTTTCAATGCTGCGGCCGAAGTCCTGTTCGCAGTGGGACAGCACTTCGCAATGTTCGCGTTGTCCTTCGCATTGAGCGGGATAGGCCTCGCCTTACTCAGCGGCATCGAGGACGCCTATGTCTACGAATCCATGGGGGACGGGGCGGATGAGGCCGCGGTCGGTGTGTTCGGGCACCTCAGCTCCCTCGGTATTGCTGCAGGCGTGCTCGCGGCCGTCGTCGGCGGTGGCTTGGCCACCATCAGCATCGACCTGCCTGCGATCCTGAGCGCCGTAGCTGCAGGGCTGGCAGCAGTGATCGCCTGGTTCCTGCCTGCCTGTGCACCAGACCCAGCTGAGCACGGCGATCCGACCCCCATCCGACAAGTCGGCGGTGCACTACGTTTGATCTTCCGCAGCCCGGTTCTCCTGTACGTCTCCGTCGCTGCCAGTGCTGGGTTCGTCCTGTTCAACTCCGTGTACACGCTGAACCAACCACTGTTCACCGCCGGGGCCATCCCCGTTTCTTGGTGGGGGTCGCTCGTGGCGGCCGCGCTCCTCCTTGCCGCCGTCTGCAACCACTTCGCGGACCTGTTCGAGGCTCGCCTGGGGCGGGCTGGCGCACTCTTCCTCGCAACCGCGCTGGGGGGGATCGGCTTCCTGTTGATGTCCTTGCCACATCCCGCTGCCACCATTGCCGGCTTCTTCCTCGTCATCGTCGGTATGAATGCCCGCGGCCCGGTGATGGGAGCGATCGCCAACAAGCTCGTTGACTCACGGCGGAGGAGCACCGTGCTGAGTCTCATGAGCACCTTGGGCAGTCTGATCGGAATCGCGGTGAATCCTGTGCTCGGCTGGGGCGCGGACATCAGCCCAACGGCAACCAGCATCGGTCTGGGCTTAGTTCTCCTCGTACTCGCCCTGACGTGGCTGCCGGTCGCACGGAAGTACTTGGACAACCCTTCGCACGCCAACGGCACCCAAGATGGGGCCACTGAGGCGCATCACGCTCCTTCAGGAGAAAGACTGGCCGGTTCTCCCCCCGCGCCCACCGACAGCGATTGAGACAGTCTGACCGACAAGATGGAGGCAGGAGCATGACGACCCGGACAACAGATGTCATCGTGCTGGGCGACGGTGCGTTAGGTCTGGCCTTGGCCGACACGCTGGCAACTCAGGCCCCGGACTTGAGCGTGACAGTCTTCGCGGGGCGAATATTCCCGGCGGCGTCTCGGGCTGCTGGCGCGATGATTGCGCCCTGGAGTGAGACGACAGCGAGAGGACGCGAGCGCCTTGGTCATCAAGTCCACGTGCAATGGGCCACGCGAGCCCGCAAACGTTGGGTCGACGCCTTGGAAGATGCCCGCTTCAATGACGTCCCGGTCATCAGCGGGCGGGGGAGTTTCGTTGTTCGAAACACAGTGTCCCATCAGTTGGAGGATCTCAACTTCCACGCCATCCAGTCGGAACTGAACCAGAACCAGGTGGCTTACGAGACGGTTGATGCGTCAGACGTTCCAGGGCTGGCCCCGTCCCCGTTGGCGCGTCCCCACGGCGTCCTCCATATCCCGGACGAGTTGACCCTGGACACAACCGCGCTGCACGGCTGGAGCCTGGAGCGGTTGGGTCGCTTCCCGAACGTGACCGTCGTACCGCGGGCCGCTCGACCGCTTGTCCGCGAAGACCAACTCATTGGTGTCGAGACGTCGGACGGAGAAGTGACAACTGCCGCACACGTTGTCATAGCTGCCGGGGTCGCCTCACGTCAGATCCTCCCGCCCAGCATACGAAATCTGATCCCGCCCCTGCTCCCCGGGGCGGGTGGCGCCATCGTGCTCGAGGGCAGGCGCGCCCGCGGCGTGAGGTCATGCATCCGTACCCCCAACCGGGCCTTCGCCTGCGGACTCCACGTGCTACCCACGGGACAAGACCACCTGTATGTCGGTGCCACCAACAATGTGTTGTCCGAACCATGGGTTCGCCTCAGCATGAGTGACGTCGAGTTTCTGGCACGCTGTGCCCGCACTCAGATCAACACCCAACTTGCTGCCTCAGGCATTGCAGAAGTCCGCGCCGCCAATCGGCCGATTCCATTCGACCTGCTGCCCATCGTGGGCATGACACCCATCGAGGGTCTCTGGCTGATGACCGGAACGTACCGCGACGGGCTCACCATGGCCCCCGAGTTGGCTGACGCAATCGTGGTTGAAATCCTGCATGGCACTCCCGCACTCCCCCCGGCTTGGACTCCTGCGCGCAGTCCCTCAATCACAACCCCTCGATCCGAGACGGTGGAAGACACGGTCATGCATCACCTGGCGGTCCTCGCCGAACACGAGTTGGATCCCGGGGTGGCGGGCTTGCACGGGCAGATGGCGGAGTTCTTCCGGCGTGACACTGAGGACGCCTATGACGCGTGGGGTGGCCATGCCGTTCCACCCGAAGTCCTGGCCTTCATCTCGCCCGCTACGGAGCTGGGCCGAGAGATCCTCTCGTACTTGGACGGATGGGCGGATCGCTGAAGCCAGCGCCTTCCCCCACCGATGAGTCCATCACTCACGGTTCGCCTGCACCGGACGCCCCGGGCGCAGCAGCCGCGCGAAGCCGGACACGGCCGAGCGGACGGCGTCCGGGACCACCACCGTGCGCCGCAGGTCGAGGCGCCACTGCCGCCCCGCGACCGATTCGACGAAGCCGAGCCTGCCGAGGAACACCCCCGGCAGGTGCCGGCAGTCGGGCACCCCGAACGTGCCCGGCGCGACGAGGGAACGCACCTTGCGCTGCACCAGCACGGCCGACGCGCGGTGCACGAGCTGGGTGCCGATGAGCTCGCGCACGTCCTCGCGCCGCACCCAGGCCTGCACGACGACCACCGAACCCTGCGGGTAGGGCCCCCCGAGCTCGGACGCCGGCGCTGCAGCCAGCGCCCCCACGACCTGACCGTCGCGGACCGCCTTCCACCCGAAGGTCGCGCCCTGCGGCGTACGGCCGCACCAGGGGCAGGCGAGGGTGCGCAGGTCGACGCTGTCGAGGGCCACCAGTGACCGCACGTGCACCTCCGTTCAGCCCCCGCCCACGAAGTGGAACAATGGCCGGGTGAGCTCACTCGAACAGTCCCGCCGCGACACGCGGCTGGATCCGTACATCGACCAGTATGCAGACCGGACCGGTTCCATGACCGTCTCGGCCGTACGAGCTCTCTTCTCCGTCGCCAACCGCCCCGAGGTCGTGAGCCTCGCCGGCGGCATGCCGAACATCGCCGACCTCCCGCTGGCGAACCTCGGGGCCTCCTTCGACCAGCTCGTCCAGACCAAGGGCGTCCAGGCCATGCAGTACGGCTCGGGCCAGGGCGAGCTGTTCATGCGCGAGAAGATCGTCGAGGTGATGGCCGAGGAGGCGATCACCGCCAACGCCGACGACGTCGTCATCACCTGCGGCAGCCAGCAGGCCCTCGACCTCGTCACCCGCATCTTCATCGACCCGGGCGACGTGATCCTCGCCGAGGCGCCCAGCTACGTCGGTGCGATGGGCACGTTCAACGCCTACCAGGCGCAGATCCACCACGTGGAGATGGACGACCAGGGTCTCGTCCCCGAGGCGCTGCGCCAAGCGGTCGTCTCGCTGCGCGCCGCGGGCAAGGCCGTGAAGTTCCTCTACACGATCCCGAACTTCAACAACCCCACGGGCATCACCCAGCCGCTCGAGCGCCGCCGCGAGGTGCTCGCGGTCGCCAACGAGCTCGGCCTGCTCATCGTCGAGGACAACCCGTACGGCCTCCTCACCATCGAGGGCGAGCCGATCGACGCGATGCGCTCGATGGACGACCAGGTCATCTACCTCGGCTCGTTCTCCAAGACGTTCGCCCCCGGCTTCCGGGTGGGCTGGGTGCTCGCCCCGCACGCGGTGCGCGAGCGCCTCACCATCGCCCAGGAGGCGGCGGTGCTCTCCCCGCCGGTCTTCAGCCAGTTCGCCATCGCGAACTACCTGGAGAACTTCGACTGGCGTGGCCAGATCGACACGTTCCGCAGCATGTACCAGGCCCGCCGCGACGCCATGCTCGACGGCTTGGCAGCCCACATGCCCCCCGGCACCACGTGGACCTCCCCCAACGGCGGCTTCTTCGTCTGGGTCACCCTGCCCGAGGGCCTCGACAGCCAGGCGCTGCTCCCCCGCGCGGTGAACGAGCGCGTCGCCTACGTGCCCGGCACCGCGTTCTACGCCGACGGCTTCGGCAGCCGCAACATGCGCCTGTCGTACTGCTTCCCGACGCCCGAGCGCATCTACGAGGGCACCCGGCGCCTCGGCAAGGCCATCGCCGACGAGCTCGAGATGCACGTCACCTTCGGGCTGCGCTCCGACGACCACCGCCACGCACCCAACCTCGGCCCCGCGCCCGACATCAGCTAAGGAGTCGCCCCAGTGTCCGACAACGTCATCGTCCTCGCCGGTGGGCTGTCGCACGAGCGCGACGTCTCCCTGCGGTCCGGGCGCCGTGTCGCCCAGGCCCTCCGCGAGACGGGCCACACGGTGCTCGAGGCCGACGTCAACGCCTCCCTCCTCGAGACCATCGCCTCGGTCGAGGACCCCGTCATCTTCCCGGTGCTGCACGGCGGCGCGGGCGAGGACGGCGCCCTCCGCTCGGTCTTCGACCTGCTCGGCGTCCCGTACGTCGGCTCGACCGGCCCGGCGTCCCGCATCGCGTTCGACAAGGCCGTCAGCACCCCGGTCGTCGCCGCCCGCGCGGCGGGGTTCCGGACGCCGCGGCAGTCGTCCCTGCCCCACGACATGTTCCGCGAGCTGGGCGCCGCCAACCTGATCGCCGCCCTCGGCGAGCAGATCGGCTTCCCGATGATGGTCAAGCCCGCCCGTAGCGGGTCGGCGCTTGGCTGCACGAAGGTGACGCAGGCGTCCGAGCTGCCGGCCGCGATCGTGGCCGCGTTCGCGTACGGCGACATCGCGATCGTCGAGGAGTTCATCGAGGGCACCGAGGTCTCCGTCTCGGTCATCGATCTCGGCGACGGCCCGCAGGCGCTGCCCGCGGTCGAGATCCAGCCGCGCTCGGGCGTCTACGACTACACCGCGCGCTACACCGCCGGCGAGACCCGGTTCGTCACCCCGGCCGACATCTCGGACGCCGAGGCGGCCCGCTGCGCCGAGCTCGCGCTGGCCGCCCACCAGGCCCTGGGCCTGCGGGACCTCTCCCGCACCGACATCATCGTCTGCGACGGGGAGCCGGTGTTCATCGAGGTGAACGTGGCCCCCGGCATGACCGAGACGTCGCTGCTGCCCCAGGGCATCGAGGCGTCCGACTCGTCGTTCGCCGAGGTCTGTTCGGCGCTCGTCGCCGTGGCCCGTCGTCGGGCGGAGGGCACCGAGCCGGCATGAGCACGCGTCTGAAGCAGGTCCTCATCCTCCTCGTGGGCGTCGTGGGCGCCCTGGTCATGGTGTTCCTGGGCCTGTGGCAGATGCAGGTCTTCGTCGACAAGGGCAACAAGACGGTCGAGGACCGCGCAGCCCAGGCCGCCGTCCCGCTCGAGGACCACCTCGGCAGCGAGGCGTCCCTCGCCGACATCTACGGCAAGCAGGTCACGGTGACCGGCAGCTACCTGCCCGACCACCAGATCCTCATCCCCGGCGAGGGCGGGTACCGCGTGCTCGGGGCGTTCGAGGTCGTCGACGGCCGCACGCTGCCCGTGGTGCGCGGCCTGACGCCCTCCGAGTCGGACATCACTCCCCCGCCCGCCGGGCAGGTCACCGAGACCGGGTTGTTCCTACCCGGCGAGGGCAACGTGCTCGACGACCGCGGGGTCGCGGTGCAGGTACCCGATGGCCAGTTGGCCTCGGTGCGCATGCCCGCGCTCGCCCAGGAGTGGTCGAACCTCGTGCCCGGGTTCATCACGCTCGGCGGGGCCGACTCCGAGGAGCAGGGCCTCGCCCAGGCACCGGTGAACCTGCCGACCGGCGAGGGGTCGGCCCAGAACAGCGGCTACGCCCTCCAGTGGTGGGTGTTCGCCGCCTTCGGCCTCGGCATGGCCATCAAGTTGGCCCACAGCATGGGCGTCCGCGAGCGCAAGGCGCAGGAGGCTGCCGCCCTCGAAGTGATCAGGAAGGATGCATCCGCATGAGCATGTCGGTCGACGACAGCCCCATCGAACTCGAGGAGGTCCCCGGCATCAAGGGGGCCCTGCTCCGGTACCGCGTGATGGCCTGGGTGGTCGGCATCCTGCTCGTCGTGCTCGTGGTCGTGGGCATGCCCCTGAAGTACTTCGGCGGCAACGATGCCGTCGTGGTGGCCACGGGCGTGCCCCACGGCTGGCTGTACATGGTGCTGCTGATCACGGCCTATGACCTCGGACGCCGCGTGCGCTGGCCCTGGCTGCGCCTCGGCCTCATCGCCCTCGCCGGGACGATCCCCTTCCTCTCCTTCGTGGCCGAGCACTACGCCACCAAGGACGTCCGCGAGCGCATCGCCGAGCTGCAGGCCCCGGGCCAGCACTGAGCCAGCTCTCCGCCACCTCGCCGGGCTTGTCCACCCAGCGATTTGTCGACTTAGCGTTTTAACCTGTTATTGGTTTGTCGTGACGCCTTCGCGTAGGACGACGAGGATGCGGTCGAGGTCCTCCTCGCCGGCGAACTCGATGGTGATCCGGCCACGCTTCTTGCCGATCTGGACATTGACCCGGGTGTCGAGGCTGTCGGTCAGGGTCTCGGCCAGGTGGACGGCCCGCGGCGACGGCGCACGCAGCACCGGGGACCGGCGGGTCTTCGTGCCACGCTCCCCCACCGCCACGATCTCCTCGACGCTGCGCACGCTCAGGCCCTCGGCGACGATCCGCTGGGCCAGGCGCTCCTGCTCCACGGGGTCGCTCAGGGCGAGCAGCGCGCGGGCGTGGCCGGCCGCGAGCACGCCGGCCGCTACGCGTCGCTGGACGGGCGCCGGCAGGCGCAGGAGCCGGATGGTGTTGGAGATCTGGGGCCGTGACCGCTTGATCCGGGTTGCCAGCTCCTCCTGGGTGCAGCCGAAGTCGTCGAGCATCTGCTGGTAGGCGGCGGCCTCCTCCAGCGGGTTCAGCTGAACGCGGTGGAGGTTCTCGAGGAGTGCGTCCCGCAGCAGGTCGTGCTCGGCGGTGTCGCGCACGATCGCCGGGATGGTCGCGAGGCCGGCCTTCTTGGTCGCGCGGAGTCGGCGCTCGCCCATGACGAGTTCGTAGCCGTCGGTGACGCGACGCACCACGATGGGCTGCAGGAGGCCGACCTCCTGGATGGACTCGACGAGCTCGGTGAGGTCGTCCTCATCAAACACCTGTCGGGGCTGCTTCGGGTTCGGGACGATCTGGTCGACGGGGATGTCGCCGAAGCTCGCGCCCGCCGGTGCGGCCACCAGGTCGGGCGTATCGGGTACCTCAGCGGTGGGCTGGGGCGCCTCTTCGGGCGTCGTGGGGCGGATCAGGTCGCCGAGCCCGCGTCCGAGGCCGCTGCGTTGACGTGGTGCTGCCATGGTGGTGCCTTTCGATCAGAATCCGGTTGCGCCGCGCTCGGCGATCTCCGTCGCTGCCGCGAGGTACGCCTGCGCGCCGACGGAGTTGAGTTGGTAGGTGAGGACGGTTTGCCCGTAGGAGGGTGCCTCCGCGATCCGGACCGAGCGGGGGATCACGGTCTCCAAGGTTTCCCGCTCGAAGTGCTTCCGCACCTCGGCGGCGACTTCGGCGGCGAGCTTGGTGCGCCCGTCGAACATGGTGAGGAGCACCGTCGACAGCACCAAGCCGTCGTTGAGGCGTCCCTTGACCAGGTTGATGGTTCGGAGGAGCTGGGTGACGCCCTCCAGCGCGTAGTACTCGCACTGGATCGGGATCATGATCTCATGGGCGGCCACCAGGGCATTGAGGGTGAGCAGCCCCAAGGATGGGGGACAGTCGATGATGACGTAGTCCACGTAGTAGTGGTCGAAGAAGGCATCCAGGGCCATTCTGAGGCGCGTTTCACGTGAAACGGTGGCCACAAGGCCGATCTCGGCTCCTGCGAGATCGATCGTGGCGGGCAGGACCCACACCCCGGGGAGGTCGGGGCAGCGCTGGACCGTGTCGATGATCGGCTCCTGGTCCACCAGCACCTCGTACGTGCCCGGCGTTCCCTCGCTGTGCTCGACCCCGAGGGCCGTCGAGGCGTTGCCCTGGGGGTCGATGTCCACGACGAGGACCTTAAGACCGCCCGAGGCCAGGCCAGCCGCGATGTTCACCGCGGTCGTGGTCTTGCCAACCCCGCCCTTCTGGTTGGCGACGACCATGATGCGGGGAGAACCGGGCTGGGGGAGTGTGGGTGTTTCACGTGAAACACCGGGGGCGAGATCGTCCGGCGCATCCGGCTCGGTCACGGCATCCTCTGCCACGGCGAACGATGCTCGGCGCGGGGAGGCGGGGGAAGACGTCACAGGTCGTCCTTCCTTTCACAGGAGATGACCTGCTCAATCTACCGGACCGGCATGACAACACAGTCGGCACACCCGACTGAGGGGCTCGAAGTCGTTACGACTCTTTGTCGACATACCGCTCTATCGGTCTAGCTTCACGTCTTCACTGAGCGCGACCTTGCTCGTGTGGGTGGGTCCGACATCGATGCGCGAGCCGACACCCTGATGGATCCGCAGCGCCCGGTTGAGGTGCGCGGCCAGCAGGATCGCCGCCGAACCGGTGGCCTCGTCCTCCTCGATGCCGACCTCGTCGACGAACGCACGCGCGCGCACGATGCCGCGGGCCTCGTCGATCCAGGCCCACACGTACTCGTGCGACCCCTCCCACGGGCGGTAGGAGTCCACGACCTCGGGGGAGGCCACCTGGGTCAGGTCGATCGGCGGGCTCCACGCGGGGTCGGCGAGCACGGTCGCGCCGAGCTGGGTGGCCACGCTGTACACGGTGCCCACCTCGCACTCGAGCGTGTGCACCTCGTGGCCGAGGTGGTCGATGAGCCACGCAGCACCCACCGTGGGATGCCCGGCGAAGCCGAGCTTCACGGTCGGGGTGAAGATCCGGATCCGGCCGGTGCGGATGTCGTCGACGAACACCGTCTCGCTGAAGCCCAGGTCGGCCGCGCGGGACTGGCAGAACTCGTCGCTCCAGGCGGCGGTGTCGAGGAAGACCCCCAAGAAGTTGCCGAAGCGGCCCTCGGCATCGGTGAAGACTCGTAGGACATGGTCAACGGGGCGCATGCTCCCGACCCTATCGCCGGCCACCCGGACGGGTCACCGGGTGCAGACGACCAGCCAGGTCGGGTCCGCACCGTCGTGGGTGGTGACGGGGATCGCCTCGGCCTTCAGCCGGTGGCGGGCCACGTCGGCGGCGGCGTCCGAGACCTCGGCCGCGGCGGACGACCCCTTCAACGCGACGATCGACCCGGTCGGCGCCATCAGCGGGACGCACCACGCGAGGAGCCGGGGCAGTGCGGCGACCGCGCGGCTGGTGACCACGTCGTACTGGGCGTGGTGGCCGAGCGGGTCCTTGTCGTCGGGCCCGACCGCGCGCCCACGCACGACCTCGACCCGCTCGCCCAGGCCGAGTTCCTCGACCACGCCGGTCAGGAAGTTGGCCCGGCGCAGCAGCGGCTCGAGCAGGGTGACACGCAGGTCGGGGCGGGCCAGGGCGAGCGGGATGCCGGGCAGGCCGGCCCCGCTGCCGACGTCCACGACGGACGACCCGGGTGCGATCGCGTGACCCACGGCCACGCTGTTGAGGACGTGCCGGTCCCAGATGCGGTCCACCTCGCGGGGGCCCATCAGGCCCCACTCGAGGCCGCGGGTGGCGAGCAGGTCCGCGTACGCGGTCGCCCGCCCCAGCTCGTCGCCGAAGACGGACGCCGCGGCGTCCGGCACGCTCACGTCAGGCCTTGGGCAGGACGACCACGCGGCGGTTGGGCTCCTCGCCCTCGGACTCGCTGACGAGCCCGGCGGCGGCGACCGCGTCGTGCACGATCTTGCGCTGGTAGGGGTTCATCGGCGTGAGGCGGACGGGCTCGCCGCTCTCCTGGACGTCGGAGATCGCGTCGGCCGCCAGGTCCTGCAGCATCGAGCGCTGCTTGTCGCGATAGCCGGCGACGTCCAGCATGAGGCGCGAACGGTGGCCGGTCTCGGTCATCACCGCGAGGCGGGCCAGCTCCTGCAGGGCGTCGAGCACCTCGCCGTCCTTGCCCACCAGGGCGTCGGAGTCGGTGATGATCGACACGTGGGCGCGCCCGCCCTCGTTGAAGGTGTCGATGTCGCCGTCGAGGTCGGCGATGTCGAGCAGCTCCTCGAGGTAGTCGGCGGCGATCTCGCCCTCGTTGGTCAGGGCCTCCTCGCGCTTGCTCATCCGCGGGGCAGCAGCCTCGCCCGCCTCCGAAGCGTCCTCGTCGGTGTCGGCCTCGTCGACCTCGTCGGCGGACGCGGGGGAGGCGGCGGAGTCCTCGGAGGACTCGACCGGCGCGTCGTCACCCTCGGCGACCACGGGGGCCTCGACCTCGTCGGTCACAGGCTCGCCCACGAACTCGACGGCCTCGGCCACGGGGGCCTCCTCCTCGACAGCCACGGTGGTGTCCAGGTCCTCGCTCATGTGTAACTCCTTACGTGGACGCGCCCGGATTGCGCGGGCGGGCCTGCTTGCGGTTGGCACGGGTGTTCTTCGACGGCTGCTGCCGCTTGACCGGACGCGGGGCCGAGCCCGCGGCGTCCGTGGTGGTCGTGTCGTCGGCCTTGGCCGCCGGCGCGGACGTGCTGCCGGTGCGGCCCTGGCGGGCGACCTTCGTCGGGTCGCCGGCGGTGGCGACCGGGCCGCCACGCTTGCGGCCGGTCTTCTCGGCGCGCTGGCGCAGGATCTCGGCCGGGTCCTTGCCCTTGGCCTTCATCCGCTCCTCCCAGTCGATGAACGCCGGGGTGTTCGGGGTCGGGTTGTTGTGGATGAGGATCCACTGCTGGCCGATGGTCCACAGGTTCGAGGCGAGCCAGTAGATCATGACGCCGATCGGGAACGCGACACCGGTGAACAGGTAGATCGCCGGGAACAGGTACAGCATCATCTTCTGCTGCTGCGCGAACGGGCCCTCGAGCGACTCCGGCGGCATGTTCTTCCGCATCATCATCAGCTGCATGAAGAACAGCGAGGCGGTCATCGCGATGATCAGGAAGCCGGCGACGAACAGCGTCGGGCCGAACACGAAGCCGTTCTGGGCCAGCGTCGCGGAGATCTCGGTGCCGAAGATCTTCGACTTCTGCAGCGACTCCACCAGGTGGGGGCGTTCGACGAACCAGGTGCCGACGGGCGTGCCGCGGGCGGCGCCGTTGAGCACGTAGAACAGGCCGAGGAACACCGGCATCTGCAGCAGCAGCGGCAGGCAGGAGGCGGCGGGGTTGACGCCCTCCTCCTTGTACAGCTTCATGACCTCCTGGCCGTACCGCTCGCGGTCGGAGCCGTACTTCTCCTGGAGGGCGCGCGCCTTCGGGGCCACCAGCTGCATGGACCGGGAGCTGTTGATCTGCCGCACGAACAGCGGGATCATCAGCGTCCGCACCACGACGGTGAGCGAGACGATGGCGAGGACCCACGTCCAGCCGGAGTTCGGGTCCATAACCATGGACCACAGGCTGTGGGCGCCCACGAGGATGCCCGACATCACCCAGTAGATGGGTTGCATGAGCATGTCGAAGAAGCCGCCGATGGCGTCAAACATGGTGCACCTTCTGTGCGTCAGCGGCCGGCACGGGGTCGTAGCCCCCGAGCGACCAGGGATGGCAGCGCACGAGGCGCCTCAGGGTGAGCCACGTCCCCTTGACCGAGCCGTGGGTGCGGATCGCATCCAGCCCGTAGGAGGAACACGTGGGGTAGAACTTGCAGACATCGCCGTACAGCGGGCTGATCACCGCGCGGTACGCCTTCAACAGGCCGATGAGCAGGTACTTCATGGCCGCGACCTCACGCCGCCAGCTTTCCCAGCGCGGTGCGCCAGGCGCCGGTGAAGTCCTCGACGAGGGGTCCGGACGCCGCGGGCGGCAGTGCGCGGACCACCACGTCGACCGGCTGGGGAGCCGAGCCGAGGGCGTCCGAGACGAGGTGCCGGAGGCGCCGCTTCACGCGGTTGCGGGTGACGGCGTTGCCCACGGCCTTGGACACGACAAAGCCCGCACGTGACGGCGGGCTCTGCTTGGCCAGGGCGTGCACCACGAGGGTCGGCCTGCCGACCCGGACGCCGCTGCGCACCACGGAGCGGAACTCGTCCGAGGCGCGCAGTCGGTGGGGTGCGGGCAACACCGCGGCAGGGGTGACGTCAGCCGGCGAGGCGGACGCGGCCCTTGCGACGACGGTCCGCCAGGATGGCGCGACCGGCGCGGGTGCGCATGCGGAGGCGGAAGCCATGGGTGCGGCTGCGACGCCGGTTGCTCGGCTGGAAAGTGCGCTTGCTCACGCCAATCTCCCTAACTTGCTGTGACCACGGGTGCGGATCGACTGTGCCCACGCGGACACAGGCGTCGCCGAGGCGGCGACCACGCAACTCTACGCGGGGAGGGGGTGTCTGGGCAAACTGGGGCGCCGCGGAGCGGAAGTCGAGGCGACACGCCGAGGACCATCCGCCTTTGTGGAGGACCATTTGCCGGGGCTCGTCGCTTGGGGATAGCGTAACCCACCACGACCGCCGTAGTACGCCCCCACCACACGGGCGCGTGCCGCTCGTGTCGTACCTTGTCCACACGATGTGGACAGGGATGTGGACGATCGAGGCACCAGCACCACCCGAGGGGACGTGATCCATGACGCAGGACGGGTCCTCGGCCCTCGTCGCAGCATGGGGTCAGGTCTGTTCGCTCGCCCCCGACCCGGTCAAGCCCTGGGTCAAGGCGGCGCAGCCGCTGGCGCTGCACGAGTCCACCCTGGTCGTGGCGGTGCCCAACGACTTCTCCCGTGAGCGGGTGGCCGTGCGCCACCGCGACTGGATCGAGTCGACGCTGGCCGGCCACTTCGGACGCCCCATCCACCTCGCCGTCTCCGTCGACTCCTCCCTGGAGACCGACCTGGCGGACGCGACGGCCACGGCGTCCCCCGAGCTGCCGCTGGACGCGCCCACGCTGGGAGCCGGCTCGGCGCCGACTGCGATCGGCAACGGCGACCGGCTGAACCCCAAGTACACGTTCGAGAACTTCGTCATCGGCTCGTCGAACCGCTTCGCGCACGCCGCGGCGGTGGCGGTGGCCGAGGCGCCCGGCAAGTCGTACAACCCGCTGATGATCTACGGGCAGTCCGGGCTGGGGAAGACCCACCTGCTGCACGGCATCGGCCACTACGTGCGCCAGTACTTCCCCCAGGTGCGGGTCAAGTACGTCTCGACCGAGGAGCTCACGAACGACTTCATCAACGCGATCTCCGAGAACCGCACGGTCGAGTTCCGGCGCACCTATCGCGACATCGACGTCCTGCTGATCGACGACATCCAGTTCCTGGAGAGCAAGATCCAGACGCAGGAGGAGTTCTTCCACACGTTCAACACGCTGCACAACGCGCAGAAGCAGATCGTGATGACCTCCGACCGCCCGCCGAAGGCGCTCGAGGCCCTGGAGCCCCGGCTGCGCTCACGGTTCGAGTGGGGCCTGCTGACCGACATCCAGCCGCCGGACCTCGAGACGCGCATCGCGATCCTGCGGAAGAAGGCGACCGCCGAGAACCTGGTCGCCACCCCCGAGGTGCTCGAGTTCATCGCCGACAAGATCGCGACGAACATCCGCGAGCTCGAGGGCGCGCTGATCCGCGTCACGGCGTTCGCGTCGCTGAACCACCAGCCCGTCGACCTGCGCCTGGCCGAGGAGGTGTTGAAGGACCTCATCCCCGAGGGCGTCGAGGCCCAGATCACGCCGCCGCTGATCATGAGCCAGACCGCGAACTACTTCAACATCACCGTCGACGAC
Source organism: Propioniciclava sp. MC1683 (assembly GCF_014164675.1). NCBI lineage: Bacteria > Bacillati > Actinomycetota > Actinomycetes > Propionibacteriales > Propionibacteriaceae > Propioniciclava > Propioniciclava sp. MC1683. Next base: position 28,376 of record NZ_JACJFX010000016.1, read on the forward strand.
CTCTGCGGCCCCGCGCGCACCCACGTGCTGGTGACGGCGCGCCAGATCGCGATGTACCTGTGCCGCGAGCTCACCGACTTCTCGCTGCCCGCCATCGGGCGCCTCTTCGGCGGCCGCGACCACACGACGGTCATGCACGCGAACAAGAAGATCCGCCAGCTGATGGCCGAGCGTCGCACGATCTACAACCAGGTCACCGAGCTCACCAACCGGATCAAGCAGGCGGCCTCGGCTCGCTGATGTCGGCCCCTCGGGGCGACACTCACCCTCCTGACACCGAAGCCCTGTCAGTTCCTGTCCCGGTTGAGTGTCGCGCCACCGCCGCACTGGGGAAGTTCTCCCCAAAACCCTGTGGAGAAGTGGATCATCCTGTGGAAAGAGGAACGGGGCGGAAACGGCCTCCACAAATCCTCCCCGTGTAGTTCCGAGTTGCCCACACCGGCGTCCCACCCCGAATCGCCGAGCTGACAGCAGCAAACGCCGCTCGTCCACGGGATCCACAGGCGTTACTACGACAAGGAAAAGAAAGACATCTCCATCTCCTAAACCTCACGAACCTGCCCGGGTGTGGGTAACCAACCGCACCCGCACAGTCAGGATAGGATCGGCAGAGCAGCCACCCGAAGGAGCATTCACGACGAAGCTCCCACGCGGGTGCCGTCGAACCGTGACCTGGGAGCATCAGTGAAGATTCGTGTCGAGCGTGACATCCTGGCCGACGCCGTCCAGTGGGTGGCCCGCAGCCTGCCCAACCGGCCGAGCGTGCCGATCCTGGCGGGCCTGCGCATGGAGGCGGCCGGCAACCAGGTCGTGCTGTCGAGCTTCGACTACGAGACCTCCGCCAAGGTGACGATCGCCGCCGACGTGCAGGACGAGGGCGTCGCCCTGGTGTCCGGCCGCCTGCTGGCCGACATCGCGCGCAGCCTGCCCGCCAAGCCGGTCGACCTCGAGGCCGACACCTCCAAGATGGAGATCACCTGTGGTTCGGCGCGGTTCACGCTGCAGTTGCTCCCCGTGGGCGAGTACCCCGACCTGCCCGAGATGCCTGTCTCGACCGGCACCGTGACCCCCGAGACGTTCGCCCAGGCCGTCTCCCAGGTCGTCGTCGCCGCCGGACGCGACGAGCTGCTGCCGGTCTTCACCGGCGTCCGCGTCGAGATCGAGGGCGACACGCTCAGCCTGCTCGCGACCGACCGCTATCGCATGGCGCTCAAGGAGCTGCCCTGGAACCCGACCTCGCGCAACACCGAGGCGGCCGCGCTCGTCCCGGCGAAGGTGCTCGCCGAGTCGAGCAAGTCGATGACCCAGGGCGAGAAGATCTCCCTCAGCCTGTCCTCCGGTGAGGGCGGCGACGGCCTGATCGGCTTCGAGGGCGAGGGCACCAACGGCACCCGCCAGATCACCACCCGCCTGCTCGACGGCGAGTTCCCCAAGGTCCGCCACCTGATGAACGTCCAGCCGAGCGTGACCGTGCGGGCGAACACCTCCGAGATCGTCGCGGCCGTCAAGCGCGTCGCCCTGGTCGCCGAGCGCAACACGAGCTTGCGCATGGTCATCAACGACGACCACATCACGCTCGAGGCCGCCACGGGCGACCAGGCGCAGGCGGTCGAGGCCGTCGAGGCGACCGTCGTCGACGAGACGGGCAACGGCGTGGCCATGACCGCGGCCGGCTTCAACCCCCACTACCTGCTCGACGCCCTCAACGCGCTCGACACCCCGTGCGTGAACTTCGCCTTCACCGCGCCCGGCAAGCCCTGCCTGCTGACGCCGCTGGTTGAGCTCGACGGTGAGCCGTCGACCGACTACAAGCACGTCATCATGCTCATGCGCCTGCCCCAGTAGGTTGTTCGTCACCCAGCTCAGCCTGGCCGACTTCCGCTCCTGGGAGTTCGCCGAACTCAGCCTCGCGCCCGGCGTCACCACGCTCACCGGACGCAACGGGCAGGGCAAGACCAATCTCGTCGAGGCGATCGAGTACCTGGCCACGCTGGGCTCGCACCGCGTCGCCTCGGACGCCCCGCTGATCCGGTTCGGCGCACCCCGGGCCATCGTCCGGGCCCGCGTGCAGGCCGGGCTGGACGACCCCCGCGCGTTGGGGCTGGAGATCGAGATCCACCAGGGCCGGGCGAACAAGGCGTCGCTCAACCGCGGACCACTCCGCCGCGTGCGCGACATCCTCGGCGCCTTGCGCGTCGTGCTCTTCTCACCCGAGGACCTCGCCCTCGTCAAGGGCGACCCCTCCGACCGGCGCCGCTTCATCGACGACCTCCTGACCCAGCGCTGGCCGCGGCTGGCCGGCGTGCGCGCCGATTACGACCGCGTGCTGCGCCAGCGGTCGATGCTGCTGAAGTCCTTGTCCGGACGCCGTGGGTCCACGTTCCCCGACGCTGCCGCGACCCTCGACGTCTGGGACGACCAACTCGCCACCCTCGGCGGCGAGATCATCGCGGCCCGGCTGCAGACGCTGGCTGAGATGGCGCCGTTCGTCGCCGAGGCCTACCTGGCGATCGCGCCCAGCAACAACGATGCGGTGGTCGCCTACCGGTCGAGCTCGCTCGGTCTGGATCCGGCGCCGGGGGAGCCCCTTCGCCCTTCGGTCCCTGAGCTTGTCGAAGGGCACATCACCACCGCCACCCCCGACGAGGTTGCCGCCCTGCTGAAGGAGTGCATGCTGGATCGCCGCCAGGAGGAGGTCGCCCGCGGCGTCACGCTCGTCGGCCCCCACCGCGACGACCTGGTGTTGTCGTTGGGGCACCTCCCCGCCAAGGGGTACGCCTCGCACGGGGAGTCCTGGTCGTTCGCCCTGTCGCTGCGCCTGGGCGCCTACGCGCTGCTGCGTGCCGATGGTGTCGAGCCGGTGCTCATCCTCGACGACGTGTTCGCCGAGCTCGACGAAGTGCGTCGCGAACGCCTGGCCGAGCGCATCGCCGGTGCGGAGCAGGTGATCATCACCGCCGCGGTCGCCTCCGATGTGCCGGCGTCACTGGCCGGCAAGCGCTGGATCATCCACGAGGGAACTGTCACGCTGGATGCCGATGAGTGACCTGCCCGACGACGAGACCGAGGCCGTCCCGTTCGACCCGACGGGGCTCGACCTCGCGCGCCAGGTCGCGGCCGCGGCCGGCCGGTTCGCGCCCGCGCCACCCCCGCGCAAGAAGCTGCGGAAGAAGGCCGGACCGGGGCGCGGGGCGTCCGGCAAGGAGAGGGGCGAGCCGCTGAGCCTGGGTGAGGCGCTCGAGGGCGTCATCGAGGATCGAGGCTGGGGCACCCAGGTGAACGTCCACCTGCTGCTGGGCCGCTGGGCCGAGCTGGTGGGGGACGCCGTCGCGCAGCACTCCACGCCCGAGGCGTACCGCGATCGGGTCGTCGTCGTGCGGACGACGTCGACCAACTGGGCCGCCCAGCTGCGGTTGATGGCGCCGCAGATCGTCGCGAAGATGAACGCCACCCTGGGCCAGGGCACGGTCAAACGCGTGCAGATCCTGGGGCCGGAGGCGCCGAGCTGGCGCCACGGGCCGCGCTCGGTGAAGGGGCGCGGCCCGCGGGACACCTACGGGTAGTACGCCAGGTCAGCGCTGGCCGGTGGGGAGCGTCACGTGCGTGCGCCACTGGCCGTTCACCAACGACACCTCGGCCGTCCCGTTGAGCAGACGGAGGCGCTCCTCCATGCCGATCAGCCCCAACCCTTTGGCGCCGATCCGCTTGGAACGGGTGCGGTTGACGAACAACCCGTGCAAGAGCCCGTCCTCCTCGTACACGGAGAACCAGCAGGTCGAGCCCGAGGGGGCGTGCTTGATGATGTTGTTGGTCGCCTCACGGACGATCTTGGCCAAGGTGGCGGAACGGGCTGGGGACACCGCTCCCAGGCGGATGTCGGTGTGGACGATCAGGCCATGCAGGCGGAGGCGCTCAGCTTGGTCCTCGATCATGGTCGTGAGGGCGTCGGGGCCGGGGAGGATCGTCGCGGGGATGACGGACGGGTGGCCATCTCGGAGGGACGACAACAGCTGCCGCAGGTCCCTCGCTGCTGAGGCACAGTCCTCTGCGATGCGACCCAACTCGTCACGGGTCGCGTCCGGGACGCCGGGGTCCTCCGCGGCCATCCATGCGCGCATGGCGGCGTGGGACAGGCTCTGGGCGGTCGTGTCGTGCAGCTCCCGGGCAAGTTCGAGCCGGAGCTCCTCGATTCGAAGGCGTGACTCCTCCCGCTGGTGGGAGAGGCGAGCGGCAGCGAGCCGCCACAGCAGGGCGGCACCGACGGCCACCAACGTCGTGACGGCGAAGGGCGTGAAGGACCGAAGCGTCGGGTCGAAGTTGTCGAGGTGCAGGACGAGCCCCACGAAGGAGCCAGTGATCATGGCGGTGGTCAGCGCGACCGAGAACCGGTGGTTGCGTGCCGCCGCTGAGGCTGCATTGATGAGGAGCGCAATGGAGGCCGTCGTCGTCTCCGCCGCGGGGATGAACAGTTCAACCCCGACAGCCACGAGGGCCAGACCGGCCGCCGGGACCGGCCAACGTCCGGACCCGGCAGCCGCCAAGTGGATGACCCCAGCTGTGACCCACGCCCATGGAGACGTCTCGAAACTGTGCTGGATCGTGAAGACGAAAAGGAAGCTGAGTAGGGCAAGGCTGGGCTCGGCGAGGTAGCTGAGGGCCAGTCTTTCAGCGGGCTCCTCGCGAGGGGTGTGCGGCGGGAACACCCCCGGAGTCTAGCGGGTCGGCTGGGACCTTACCGGGGGCAGCGGATCGGGATCACCCGACAGATCCAGCTGGTCCGATCCCTGAGCAGGAGCGTCAGGGGCGGACGAAGGAACAGGACGGTCGGGGACAGGGCGATCACGGCCTCGGTCATGGGGTGCCTTTCTCGGGTGGGGATTACGGCCCCACGGTAGGCACGACGGAGAGGCTGTGGTGGACCGGGTCTACCCGGGAGGATGCTTTGTCGACCGGGGTGGTTCACCCGGTCAACCTTCGGGTGGGTGACGCCTCGTCAGCGTGGGACGAGCCCCCAGGTGTGGGCCAGTGCGGCCAGCGCGGCGCGATTGGGTTGCTCGAGGCGGCTCAGCAGTCGGGACACATAGGTCTTGACGGTGCTGGGCGACAGGAACAGGAGTTCGGCGATCTCGGCGTTGCTCAACCCGCGACCGACGTGGCCGAGGAGTTCCTTGTCGCTGTCCGTGAGGTGGTCCGGCGGAGGGGTGTGTCGCGAAGCGACCGTCCGGAGCAGGGAGGCGACGAGCTTGGGCGACACGAGCGCGTCACCGCTGTACGCGCTGCGCACGCCGTGGAGGACCAGGCCCGGGTTGTCGGACTTCAGGAGGAAGCCGGAGGCGCCAGCCTCCAGCGCCCTCACCAGGGACCGGTCATCGCCAAGAGCCGTGAAGCAGACAACCCGGCAGTTCACCGGTAGGGCCGTGATCCGCGCCGTGACTTCGATCCCGTCCAAGTGCGGCATGTGCAGGTCGACGATGGCCACGTCGGGCAGCAGTTCCTCGGCCAAGCGAACGGCTTCGGCGCCGTCGGAGGCGATCCCCACCAGTTCGAGGTCGGTGGCACGGGCGAGATACGTCTCGATGGCGCGCTGGGCGAGGGGGTCATCCTCAGCGAGGAGGACGCGGATGTGGGGTGACATGAACCCAATGTGCGGGTCCGCGCCGGGAGTTGCGTCAGCCAGCCCGTTGCTCAGCCCTGTTCGTTGACCCCGTAGGTGATGCTCGAGGCCGCTTGCATCAGGGTCCGCGCGTAGACGCGGTCGGTCAGGGGCACGATGGCGCGCCCGATGAGGCCGAACGAACGTCGAGCGGCGACCCGCGTGATGTGGCATCCACCGGTGGCCCGCCGGATCTCGAACCGGTCGATCGTGAGGAGCTGACCGGCGCGTGGCCCCTCGACCAGTTCGGCGCGCCACACGACGATGGAGGCACCGTCCTCCTGGCGGCTGCTGGGGTGCATGTGAACCGAGGTGTCCCCGCCTCGTTGGTGGTGGTGGATGGTGGTGCCGTCCCCGGAGCGCGTGGCACGGGTGGGATCGTATGCCCACCAGTCCAACGAGTCGGGTCGGATCAGGGCGTCGGTGACCGTCGCCCCCGGGACGGAGACGTACCAGGTGAGTCGCTGGACCCGAGCAGGTGCGGGTAGCTCCACGGGGGCTCCGGGGATTACCGTGGGGACGAAGGGGTCGACGGCCGTCACGTCCAGTTCGGCGGTGAGCATCGCCGGGCGAAGGCCGGCCGCTTCCACGAGGCGTGTCACGACGCCTGACGGGTCCTCGAGCAGACTCATCAACAGCGCAGCGGTCCCGGGGGCCGTCCGGAGGGCCTCCTCGGTCAGGGCCTGCGCCGGCGGTGTGAGGGGCAGTGTCGCCTTGGGGTGGGTCGCCGGCCCGGTAGCGGGACCGGTCAGGGCGACGACATGTGTCCTCGCGGAGTCGAGGCTGATCCCGTGCGTGCCGAGCAGCCGGGCTGCATCGCCGCCGGTCTGGAGGAGGCCGAGGTAGAGGTGGGCACGGTCGATCCGCGTCGCCCGGAGGCGCAGCGCCTCGCGGTGGGCGGCCGTCGTCCACAGGTTGGCGAGGTTGAGTGTCATGGGGGTCCTCCCTGTTGCTGGGTGATGGGGTGCTGAACTGTCAGGACGGGCTCGCGACCCCTTGTTCTTCGATGTCCAGGGACGTCGGCTGCGGGTCGCCGTAGGCGGAGGCCTGAAGGTGGTAGAGGTGGGCGTACTGTCCGTTCACGGCAAGGAGCTCCTCATGGGTGCCCTGCTCGATGATGCGGCCACCGTCGATCACGACCACACGATCAGCGATGCGCACCGTGGAGAACCGGTGGGCGATCAGGAAGGTGCTGGCGTCCCGCGTCTGCTCCCTGAACCGCTCGAAGATCTCGCGTTCGGACTCGGCATCGATGGCCGCGGTCGGTTCGTCGAGCACCACGATGGGCGCCTTCCGCACGAAGGCCCGGGCCAGGGCCATCCGCTGCCACTGGCCGCCGGAGAGCTGACGCCCGGCCACGAAGTGCCGTCCGAGCGTGGTGTCGTAGCCGTGCTCCATCTGTCGGATCTCGGCGTCGATCCCCGCAGCTGCGGCAGCCCCCGCAATGGACGTGGGGTGTGCCAGCTCATCGACACGCCCGAACCCGATGTTGTCCCGCACGCTCATCTCGTAGCGGATGAAGTCCTGGAAGATGACCCCGATGTTGGCTCGGTAGGCGTCGAGGTCGTACTCCTCGATCGGGCGCCCTTCGAGCAGTATCTGGCCCGACGTCGGCTCGTAGAGACGCGTCAGGAGCTTGACCACGCTCGTCTTGCCGGAGCCGTTTCGCCCCACGAAGGCGACGCAGGTGCGCGCGGGTATGCGGAAGCTGACGTCGTGGAGGACCTCCCGCGTGGTCCCGGGGTAGGTGAAGGAGACGTTGCGGAACTCGATGCCCTGCTTCAGTGTCCGGGGGAAGGGGAGCCCACCGGTGCCTTCACGGTTCCGGGGCATCCGGAAGACCGCGAACAGGTTGCCCAGGAACAGTGACAGCTCGAAGAGGCCGCCGACAGCCGCCAGGAGCGCCAGCATCGAGGCGTTGATGGTGGTGAGGGCCTGCAGGTAGCCGGCCAGTTCCCCCAGGCGACCGTTGTCGAGGGCGAGGAACAGGGCCGCCGTGATCGCAGCGCCCGCTCCCACCACCGTGACCAGCCCCAGCCCGCCCAGGACCCATGCCTGCCGCGCGGCGATGCTGCGATCGACCGCCAGGAACTCGCGGACGAGTCCGCGGTAGCGGTTGATCAGGTGGGCGCCCAGCCCGAACAGGCGCACCTCCTTGAAGGAGTGGTCCCTGGTGGTGAGGTGCTGCAGGTAGCTGAGCAGACGCCGTCCCGGCGCGCGGTCGTACTCGATCTGGTAAGAGATGGCGCCGAACCACATGGTGCCGATGGCCGCCGGGATGGGGGACAGGATCACCAACAGGGCGATCCAGGGGTTCCACCCCATGATGACCACGGCCACCGACACGAGCGTGAGTGCTTCACGAGCAACCTCGAGTTCCAGGCGCGTCCCCACCTCCATGAGCCGTTCGCTGACCAGCGCGCCCAGTTTGAGCTGCATGACGTGGGACAGGTACTGGGTGGCGATACCGAGGACATGGGCCGCCAGCATCACGCCGGCGAGCAGGGCTGCGGGCAGCGCCACCGCCCGGACGGCCGAGGAGCGATCAGCCTGGGTGATCCCGTCCGCGACCGCCTGGACTGCCCAGGCCAAGGCCTGCACCTGGACGGCCGGAAGGGAGGCCGCGACCACGGTGAGGAGGATGATCCCCAGGATCGTGAGGGGTCCGGTCGACCACAGCAGGCGGAAGGCGCTGATCCAGTCGTGCCAGACGCTGTGCCCGTCCCTCTGTTCGGACGCCGTGCGCAGGGCGGCACGCCCCAGACCCTTCACAACAACCCCCTGTCCCGGGCCGCCTGACGGCTGCGGAGCGTGCGCAATACCTCGTGGCACAGGAAGTAGATCTCCGCTTCGCGACCAAGGTCGATGGGCAGCAGGCGGTTCACGAGCATGTGGGCCAGACTGCCGATGAGGGTCTTGTGGTCCCCGCGCAGGCGCCCCTCCACCTCGGCCAGACGTACGGCGTCTCCGGCTCGGCGGTGCTCCGCCTCCCCGATGCGCAGGGCGACATGAAGGTCGTCCAGGGCCGGGTCAGGGTTTCCGCCCGTGACGGTTTCGGCCAGACTGACGAGCCTGCGGGCGTCACTTCTCAGCGCTGCTCGCATGCGGTCGGAGGGTTGCCCTGTGGGCAACATGTCGCTCAACTGGTCGGGTGTGCAGCCCCACTGGCTGAACAAGGCGAGCACGGCGGCCATGCCCACCTGTTCGTTGGTGAACGCGCCTCCGCAGTCCTCACGGAACGGCAGGAGGGCCACAGCAAGACGACTCGAGGCGTGGAAGGTCTCTTCCACGATCGGGAACACGTCGGAGCCCCCATAGCGGGCCTCCTCCGGAACATAGGGCAGCAAGCTGTAGTGGGATGCGCGTGCCCGCCCGACCAGATCCTCGGCCAGTTCGACGACCTGACCGACGAGCTGGGCAGCCGTTGCGCCGACAGCGCGCCTGATCCGCAGGCGGAGGTGGGGCCGCGGATCCATGTACCGGATGTGGAACCAAGCCTGGACCACGCCTTGGGCCACCCAGGCTTCGCACCGCTCTGCGATTTCTTCCATCAGGATGCGGTCCTGTTCCACGGTGTTGGCGTACAACACCAAGTAGCACCACTCCCCTCCGGCCCCGTGCCGCTGCCCGGTGTCCAGAGGCCCGATGCTCATGGGGGCGGGCATGGGGTGCGCATCGGTGGCCACCAGGGGAACGACCAGCTCGCTGGCGTGGCGTTCGCCCGCGTCGCCGCGCAACCACGTTCCGTCGGAGCAGGGCAGCATCTCGTTGATGGTCAGGCCCTGGACGTGGGCGGGATCGTCGAGGAGCGACACGAGTTCACGGACGCATGCGGGGTGATCGAGATCCAGCAGCAGCCGGTTGTCGAAGTCAGCGGCATAGACCCAGCGGGGAACCCGGTGCCTGTGGCGCCAGCGGGCGATCGTCTCCGGCGAGAGTGACTGGTCGGGGAACAGTGCGGCGAGCAGACGGCGGGACACGGTCCACGTGGCGGGGCGCAGCACCACGTCGCGGTGGATGACGCGGGGCAGGGCGGTCGCCCCCTCGAGGCGTCCCCAGGTGAAGCCGGACGGCATGACGTACCCGTCGGCCGACACGTCGAGCAGGAACCGGGCCACGTTGGGGGCCATCTGTTCGTTCAACATGTGGCTTTGGATCACCACGACTTCGCGTTGGAGACGTCGGCACCACAGGAACATCCGGGTGGCGGAGATGCCCACCTCGAGCTCGTCGAGGGAGATGCGGCCCTCCTCGTCCGCAGTCGCTCCCGCGTTCAAGACGATCTCGTGGTCGGTCAGCAGCGGCCGGACGGCCACATTGGCGGCGTGCCCCGACGATGGCAGATAGCACAACTCGGCGATCACGGCCTCGGGGCGACTACGGTGCCACGCTCTGTACAAGTCCTCGAGGTTCGTCATCGACGTGGGCGGCAGAATGTCATGGAAGCGCCCGTAGGTGCGCCCCCCGAGGCTGAAGGTGCCCCGTCGTCGGGTGGCCACCACGGTCTGGGCTCAGTTGGCCGGTTCGTCCATGCCGCACCCGATGGTGCACATGGGCGTGCAGGTGTTGGAACAGAAGCAGGTCCACTTGGTGCACTTGATGGTCCGGGAACGCGCGGGCGTCCAGGAGGCGGGCTCCACGTGGCCGGCCGCCGGCGTGCTGATCCGGACATCGAGCTGGAAATCACTCATGACGAAACACATCCTTTCTTGGGGGATTGTGGGAACGCCGAAAAGACGAATTGGATTCGTCGATCGGGATTCCCGACGGGAGGGGGTTCCCGCGGTTTCATCACACTCGGGACTCTTGGTCCGGCACAAGGGCTCGGTCGCCTGGGTCGACTTTCGGTGGAGGCTGGCGACCCGAAGGTTGACGGTCGTGTCATCGATCGGGTGCACCGTGGGCCGAGCGTCGCGACGGGGTGAGGTGCAGGCTTCGTGGCGTTGTACCGTGGCGAGACCGAACACCTGGAGGATGCCCATGCACACCACCAAGCGATCAGCCCTTGCGGTGGCCCAGCTCGTGGGAGGCGCGGCCATGGTCGTCGCCTTCTTCGCCTATCTCGTGCTACGTCCGCCCGCCTCGACGTGGGGGGGTTCTGGTGCACCCTGGCTCGGTTGGGGCGTCTATGCCGTGGCCTTCCTCGTCCTGACCGGCGGCGTCAGCCTCGCCGCAGCCGGGTGGAACGCCCTCTCATCCACCCGGCGCCGCACGCGTCCCCAGGGCGACTGACTTCTATCTTCGGGCGCGCTGCCATGCCCCATCGGCCGTGGGATTGCCCATTCGAGTCCTGGCCGGAATTGTCAGAACTGAAAGATTCCTACCGGACAGTCGGATCGAATCGGTCCTGAGCAGGAGAACCCGATGTCGAGATTGCCTATGAGAACCTTGCGTCATGGGGCGCTCCGCTGGATCCTGCGCCCGTGCCCTGACCGCGTGGCACCAAGCCTCGAGCTGAGCAACAACGAGCCCCTGGCCGACGAGCACAACGCCCTGCTGCCCCCGGACTCGTTCCACCTGCCGGTGGGGCGCCCGGTCACCCACACCATCTATCGGGACGCCGCCCACCCCAGCCGGCTCGTCCTGCCGTACACGATGGGGTGAGCCATCGGGGTGAACCGAGGCTTCTGGCAGCACGGACGGGCCCCCGCCTCTGTTGCGAAATGGGGCCGATGATGAGGGGCCGATGGTCGGCGCGCCCATTCCCTCCGAACAGCGGCCCCATTCGACAACGCGGCTGCTGCGGCACCGTGCGACGATGGCTCCATGGAGCCGATCACCCCGTCGCGCCCGGGGCATGTGTTCGCGGAAGTCTCCGGGTGGGAGGTGGAGTGCTGCGGCTCGCCCTTCAGGGTGGGTGACCTCGTGGACGCCGACCTGTACGACTACTTGGCCCCCGCAGCGCAGGAACTGTTCACCCCACTCGAGCAGTACTGGTCGTGGCACGACGACAGTGCGGCCCCTCGGGTGCGGGCCCGGGTCGTGAACCTGTGGGAGGTCTGGTGGGAGTTGCGTCAGGTCGGTGAACGAGCGTTCGAGACGCTGACGGGGCGCGGCCGGGCGATCGGCGTCCACGAGGTTGAGATCGACTTCGACCGTCAGCCCAGCGGGTGGGTGGTCGAGCTGGCACCCGTGGTCGTGCTCCCTCACGCCCCCGGCAGTTGACTCGTGGTGTTGGCCGGACGCCGCAGGCGACCGCCCATGCGCCGGCCCCGCTCGCGGACGATGTCGATGACGCGGGCCGCGGACTCCTCCAGCGCCATGTCGGTGGTGTTGAGCACAGGGCAACGCAGGCGGCGGTGCAGGGCGTTCACCTCGTCGAGCTCGTCGTAGATCGCGGCGAGGTTGACGTAGCCGTCCTTCATGCCGGCATAGCCCTGCCCGCTCACGCGTTCGGAGCGGATGTGCTGGAGCTTCTCGGCATCCATGGTGAGGCCGACGATGCGCCACCGGTCGACGTCGAACAGCTCCTCGGGTGGCACGATGCCCGGGATGATCGGCACGTTCACCACCTTGTAGCCCAGATAACCCAGGAAGATCGACAGGGGCGTCTTGCCCGAGCGCGAGGGGCCCACGAGGCAGATGTCGCCCTCGTGGAACGACGAGGGCGCGGCGCCGTCGTCGTTGCGCACCGCGAAGTCGATCGCCGAGATGCGGGTGAAGTAGTCGACCTCGACGCCGACCGGGCGCAGGGGTTCGCGGTCGGGCTCGACCCCGCTGATCGTCCGTAGTGCGCGGATCGCGTCCGTCATCAGGTCGGCGCACGGGACCCCGATCTCGGCACAGGCCTTGGTCACCAGGTGGGCCTTGTCCTCCTTCACGAACGTGAACATCACCGCGGTCGGCCGCCCCTCCTGAGCCCGGGCGCGGACGGCATCGAGCGCGCCCATCACGGCCTCGCTGGTGGTCATCCGGCGGTGCCGCACCAGGGTGAAGTCGCGGGTCGGGAACTGCGCCACGGCCGCGCGAGCGATACGGGCCGCGGTCTCGCCGGTGGAGTCGGCGATGAGGTGGATCTCGAGGTCGTCCGTCATGGGTCCATCCTCGCCGACTCCGGTGCGTGGGCGTCGCGAATGCCAGCACTCCGGCGGTCGACCGGGTCGTCGGGCGGGGGGAGTGCTCCCCTGTGGAAAACACGGGTCGGGCCCGTCGGTGCTGTTAGGTTCGAGATGACCGCCCGTTCGCCCCCAGGAGGCCAACCATGAGCGTGATGCAGGGCATCACCGAGGACGTCCCGTTCGACCACGGCGCCGCTGACGCACTGGTGACCGCGTGCACGAACGCCGCCTCGGCCATCGAGGGTCAGACCGGGTCGCGAGCCTCCTGGGTGGCGCACGGGCTCGAGGACTTCAAGGGCTACTACGCCCAACTGTTCGAGCAGAACGGCCGGACGCAGGCCAGCGACGCGTCCCACCTGGCCACCCGATTGCGGCAGGTGGCCACGGCGGTCGGTGACCTCAAGGCGTCCGCCACGGCCGAGCAGAATCGCCGCCAGACGGCGCGCGACTGGAAGGCGCGGCAGGAGGCGCGCGGCTTCTGGGACAAGGTGAGTGACTGGTTCACCGGTGGCGAGCCGCCGCCCGTCGGGGGCCCCGACCCGACCAAGAACCTGTCGGTGCCGCCGTACTCACCCCCGCCGCGGGAACCGCTGTCGGGCAACGGGTCGACCGGCACCTCCTCCGCGCGGCCGGCGAACCTCCGCTCGTTCGCCAGCAACTCCCGGGGGGCCAACGACGCGCTCGCGCCGCACCCCGGTCGGCTGCGCACCGCCTACGACGCCTTCACGGGGTCCTGCACGTGGGGGTCCCTCGACGCCGCCGGTGTGTGGGGCGGGTTCGCCGCCTACCTCACGGCCAACGGGCAGGACGTGTCGTGGGCCGACACGGTGGCCGGTGCCTTCGAGGCCGCGGGCAGCTCGGGTGTGGTGACGACCTCCAACGCGGCCATCACGGCGTCCCTGCAGACGGCGGGGGTCAACGCGAGCCGTGACGACCTGGTGATCACCGCGCCCGAGGCCATCGGCGCCCCGCCGACCACCGGCTACGCCAACGACCCGGTCAACACGGCGACCGGCAACTTCCTGGAGCCCGAGACCGATCTCACATTCGGCGGTGGGGCCGCAAGCCTCCGCCTGACCCGCATGTACAACTCGGTGCACCCCGCGGTGGGCGCGTTCGGCCCCGGGTGGTCGTCCTGGACCGAGGCGGGCCTGCTGTTCGACGACGGCGGCGCCCGCTGGGTGCGCGACGACGGCCGGCACGTGCTGTTCCCCCGACAGGGCGATGGCTGGGGCCGCGCCACCACCGAGGCTTTCTGGCTGACGGCCCGCCCCGACGGGCACGCGATCACCGACAACACCGGCGCCCGCTGGGAGTTCGACGCCGCCGGACGCCTCGCCGCGACCTCCGTCGGCCCCGGCAGCCGCGTGGTGCTCTCCTGGGACGGGACGCGCCTGGTGCGCCTCACCCACCAGCGCGGGCGGCGCATCGACCTCACGTGGTCCGACGACCGGGTCGTCGCCGCCGAGGCGTCCGATGGTCGACGCGTCACCTACGACTACGACGACGCCGGCCGCCTGGTGTTGGCCACCTCGCCCCAGGGCACGCGCCGCTACGACTGGAACGACGCCGGCCTCGTTCACCGGGTGACGGACGCCGACGGCGTCATCGAGCTGGAGAACACCTACGACGACCGCTCCCGCGTGGTGGAGCAGCGTTCGCCGCACGGGCGGGTGACGCGCTTCGCCTACCTGCCCGGCCACGTCACGGTGGTCTCCGACCCCGATGGGTCGCGCGCGAACACGTGGATCCACGACAACCGCGGCCGCCTCGTCGGTGTCGTGGACGCCCACGACCAGCGGCAGTCGATGGCCCGCGACCAGTACGGCCAGGTGGTGATGACGACCGAGCGCGACGGGTCGATCACCGTCCGCGAGTACGACGAACGCTCCCGGCTGACGGCCGAGGTGACCCCGTCCGGCGCCCGGGTCGAGACGGCGTGGGACGAGCACGACCGTGTCGTGAGCGTCACGGTCGAGGGCGGGGATGCCCCCGCCACCACCCGCTTCGAGTACGACGGGCTGGAGCGAAACCCCCACACCATCATCGACGCCGAGGGTGGCCGGACCGGGTTCACCTGGGCCGACGGCCTCCTCACAGAGACGGTCGACCCGACCGGGGCTCGGGTCACGATGGCCCACGACGAGCACGGCGACCTGGTCGCGATGGCCGACGGCCTCGGCAACACGGCCCGGCTCGAGCGTGACGCCGCGGGTCGGATCGTCGCCAGCACCACCCCCCTGGGGCACCGCACGACGTTCACCTGGGCGGACGAACGACTCGCCGCGCGCACCGACCCCGATGGGGGCACGTGGCGGTTCGAACACACGCCGGCCGGACGCATCGCCGCGGTCATCGACCCGTTCGGTGCGCGCACCGAGTACGGGCACGACGAGGCCGGGGAGACGGCATCCGTCACCGACCCGTTGGGGCGCACGACCTCGCGCGTGTTCGACGCGCTGGGCAACCTGGCGCGCACCGAGCTGCCCGACGGCAGCACCTGGGTCTTCACCCACGACGCGCTGTCGCGACTCGTCGCCACCATCGACCCCGAGGGCGGCGAGTGGCGCTGGGAGTACGACCTGAACGGCACTCCCGTCCGCGCCATCGACCCCACCGACCGCACCACCGTCGTCACCCGCAGCACCGACCGCACGGTGACCCGGACTGGATCGGTTCGCGAGGACGGCCCCGCCTCCACGCTCGTCACCGACCGCATCGGTCGGATCGTGTCCGTGACCCAGCCGGGGTACGGCAGCCAGCTCACCCGGTACGACCGGTGCGGGCGCCCGGTCGAGTACGTCGACCCCGACGGGAACGTCACCAGCCTGGAGCGGGACGCGGCCGGCCGCGTGCTGGGCCTGCGGCGTCCGGGCGGCGCCACGACCCGGTACACCTACGACGCGCGCGGCAAGCTCGCCTCGGTGACGGACGCCGCGGGCGCCACCACCACGTTCACGATCGACGCCGACGGACGCCTCGAGTCCGAGCTCGGCCCGACCGGTGAGGTGCTCCGATACGAGTACGACGCCAACGGACGGGTCACTGCGTCGGTCCGGCCCGGTCTGGGACGCACCACGTGGGCGTACGACCTCGTCGGCCGGGTCGTCGCCATCAGGAGCCGGCAGTGGGGGTTGCGCCGGTTCGCCTACGACGCGGCCGGCCAACTCGTCGAGGCGCAGGACGCCCTCGGCGGGGTCACGCGCTACCGCTACGACCTCAACGGGCGGGCCGTCGAGGTCACCGACCCGCTGGGCCACACCACCGTCCGTTCGTTCAACGCCCGCGACCAGAAGGTCGAGGAGGTCGACCCGCTCGGGCGCCGCAAGCACGTCGGCTACGACGCGGCCGGGCGCCTGGCCTGGCACGAGTACGGCACCGGCGAACGCGTCGCCTGGGCGTACGACGACGACGGCGCCCTCAGCCGAGTCAGTCTCGACGGCGAGACGGTGGCGCAGCACCAGCGCGACTTCGCGACGAACACGCTCACCATCCTCGACCACACCGACCCCGCCGGCGAGGTCACGCATCGCCTGCGCTGGGACCGCCGCGGCCACCTCGTCGAACGGTCCCGTGGCGATGACACGGTGCACTGGGCGTACGACGTCGACGGGCGGTGCGCCGCCGTCGCGGCCCCCAACGGCGCCACGACCCGCTACGAGTACGACCCGGTCGGCCGACGGGTCGCCGTGGACGCCGCGGGTGCGGGCCGGGTGCAGCTCACCCTGGACGCGGCCGGGCGCCTCGTCGCCGCGACCGCGCCCGGCGCCGAGCAGGCGTGGGTGCACGAGGACGGGGACGTCGTCTCCCACACCCTGACCCGTGGTGGCGAGACCAGTCGCACCGAGGTGGAGCGGGGCGCCGACGGCCGGATCGCCACGATCGTGCGCGACGGCGTCCGCACCGAGTACGGGCACGACGCCGCGGGCCAACTGGTGTCCGCGACCACCGGTGCCGCGACCCAGCGGTGGGAGTACGACGCCGGCGGACGCCTCGTGCGCGAGGCGGACGGCCCGACGACCAGGACGTACGCCCACGACGACGCCGGCCAACTGGTGCGACGTGACGCCGACGGGGTGGTCACCACCTACAGCTACGACGCCGCAGGGCGCCGCACCGGCGAGGTCGGGCCCCACGGCGAGACGACGTTCACCTGGAGCCCGATGGGGTGGCTGTCGGCCATCGAGGGCCCGCACGGCCACACGAGCGTGCACGTGGACGCCCTCGGCGAACTCGCCCGCGTCAACGACGCCGACGTGTTCTGGAACATCGCCGAACGCAGCGTCGCCCCCGTTCAGGTCGGCGGCGACGCCGTGACTGCGGCCCCCGGGTTCCTCAGCGATGGCGCTGGCTGGCTGGCGACCGGGTGGCGTACCGAGCGCGGTGACGCCGTCGATCCGTGGGCGCTGGCCACCGGGTCGACGCACGGGCCGATCAGCCTCGGGGCGTCCGGGCAGGTCGTCTTCGCGGGGTTGGAGTGGCTCGGCGAGCGGGTCAACGACCCTGCCTCGCGCGGATTCCTCAGCCCCGACCCGCTCGACCCGACCCTGGGCGCGCCGTGGGCCGGCAACCCCTACAGCTATGCGGGCAACGACCCGTTGCACGCGCTCGACCCGACCGGCCTGCGCCCGGTCACCGACAAGGAACTCGCCGATTACACCCATGCCGCCCACACCGGGAGCTTCTGGGAGCGCAACGGCGACACCATCGTCGGCGGCCTGGTCACGGCGGCGGGCGTGGCGATCATGTTCGCGCCGATCCCGGGCGCCCAGATCATCGGCGCGGGTATCGCCAGTGCCGGCATCAACGTGGTCACCCAGACCCTGCAGAAGCCGGGCATACCGATCGACTACGTCGAGGTCGGCATCAACGGTGTCCTCGGAGCGATCCCCCTCGGCCGGGCGGCGACCGTCTTCAGCGCCTTCGGGCGGGGAGCCGGCGCGGGTGCCGCCACGGGTCTCGTCACGGGCATCTACACCGGAGTCCGCGACGGCTTGTCGGGCTCCGACCTGGTCTCCAGTGTCGCGCAGAGCGTGGGGATGGGTGCGCTGTTCGGGGGCATCCTCAACGGGATCGGCCACGTCGCCTCCACGCCGAAGCCGTCGACCTCGACCGACCTGGTGCCCGTCAACCCGGCCCCGAGCCAGGCGCCACCGGCCCCGGCGCCGGCGGCACCCGCCCCGTCCACGGAGCTGGTGCTCTACCGGCCGCCGTCGACCGAGCTGGTCCTCTACCAGCCGCCGACCCCGGCGCCGGTCGCCCCGACCGCGCCGCCGGGGCCGCTGGCCCTGCCACCGGGAGCACCACCGCCGTTGGCGTTGCCGCCGGGCCCGAGCGCGCCGTTGGCACTGCCGCCGGGGGCACCCCCGTTGCCGGCGCTGCCGGCACCGCCCCCGATGCTCGCGCTGCCGCCGGGCCCCTCGGCTGGGTAGGGTGGCGTCGATGAACGACACCCGCCCCGCCGACCTCGGCCGAGCCCCGGGCCCGATCCGGGAGTTGGCCGACCTGCTCGCCTCCCGCGGCACGCCGCTGCGGGAGGAAGCGCTCAGCGGTGCACCACGGGGCGACCGGACGTTGCACGCCACGACCCCCATCGGCATCGTCCGCGTCTGGACGAACTCGGGGTACTGGGGCGTCGACGTCGCCCTGCCCGGCGTGGGTGGCTTCGTGGACGCCGACGTGTGGGCCGCGTGCGCCGAGGGGAGGAAGCTCGCCCGGTTCGACCAGCCCCCACCCAAGCGAGCGGTCGCCTGGGTACGAAGCCTGCTCGAGGCACCGTCGCTGCCCCCCTACGACGCCGACTGCCTGACCCGCATCGCCGGCGAACGCGTGGCCGGACAGGGCCCCGCCACCGGGCGCACCCTGGCCTGGCTCGTCGTGGCGCACATCGTCTTCGTCGTCGTGGCCCTGTGGGGGGCCGCCGCGTTCGACCTGGCGATCCTGCGGATCATGGGCTCCCTCGGGGTCGTGAGCCTCGTGGTCCTGCTGGTGCGCCCCGCGCTGCAGCGGCGTCGCTCCTAGCGCTGCCGAACCCGGCACTCGTCGCCGAGACATTCGACCAAAGTCGGTTCTTGGGAGTGAGGTCGCGCAGAACGGGTGACACGTCCCGCCAACAACGGCAACGATGGTCCCGGCACTCCACACCGCCCGTGGAGTGTGACACCCCTGGCGAAAGGTTCCCCATGTCATCCCGACCTCGTTCGTGGCGCAGTGCGCTCGCCCTGGTTGCGGCTGGTGCGCTGGCACTGTCCACGGCAACGACGGTGCTCCCCGCGGCGTCCGCCCCACCGCCCAGCAAGGCAAAGCCGGACGCCGGCGTCCTGGCCGCACACCTGCTCAACCAACCCATCGCGTGGGAGGCGTGCGACTTCGGCGAGGACCTCAACGCGTTGTTCGAGAACATTCCCGGGCTGGCGTGCGCGACGGTCACCGTGCCGCGCGACTGGCACAACCCCCGTGACGGAAAGACCATCACGCTGCGCATTTCGAAGACGGCGACCGCCACGAATCCGGCCACCCGTGAGGGCATCGCGCTGGTGAACCCGGGCGGGCCGGGCGGTTCGGGCCTGCTGTGGGGGCCGGGCATGGCGTTCCTCGCGCCCGAGCTGGCCACCGAGTACGACTTCTACGGCTTCGACCCGCGCGGCGTGGGGGAGAGCACCCCGCTCGAGTGCGACTACGCCGGTGACCTGGAGACCGCGAGCTACGAGGACCTGGCGCTCGCCTGCCGCAGCAACCCGCTCACCCCGTACATCAACACCGAGCAGACCGCCTACGACATGGACTTCATCCGGGCCCTCATGCGCGAGCCGAAGCTCAGCTACATCGGCTACTCCTACGGCACGTGGCTCGGCAGCTGGTACCAGCGGGTGTTCCCCACGCACACGCACCGCTTCCTGCTCGACTCCTCGACCGATGTGACGCGCAAGTCGCTGCAGGAGACGTGGGACCTGCAGCCGCGCAGCCGCGACCGGCAGTTCCAGGAAGCCATGCTGCCCTACCTGGGCCGCAACGCGGCGACGTTCGGCGCACCCACGAGCGA
This sequence comes from Propioniciclava sp. MC1683, assembly GCF_014164675.1. Taxonomy (NCBI): domain Bacteria; kingdom Bacillati; phylum Actinomycetota; class Actinomycetes; order Propionibacteriales; family Propionibacteriaceae; genus Propioniciclava; species Propioniciclava sp. MC1683. The sequence continues at coordinate 48,129 of NZ_JACJFX010000016.1, forward strand.
CCCGCAGGAGCTGCGTCGCCTCTGGGAGCAGGCCGGCGGCACCCGCGACCCGCTCGGCCAGCTCATCACGGGCTTCGTCCTGCTGCCCGCGATGTATTACACCGGTGACTACCCGATCGCCGCCGAGATGATCTCCCTGTTCATCGAGTTGGGTGGGTCCGGTGGTGACGAGGCCCAGGCGCTCGCGCAGCTGGAGAAGCTGGTGAAGAAGGCCGCCCAGAACCCGGCCCTGACGGCCGACCAGAAGGCCCGGCTGAACAAGCACCTCGCCGCGGCCAAGCGGGGTGGCCTCGCCGAGGTCTACACGTACACGGGCTTCGAGTTCGAGGCGATCCGCTGCCAGGACGGCCCGTGGAAGCAGTCGCAGGGCTACTGGAAGGCCTGGCTCGCTGACCTCGACAAGAAGGCGCCGTTCATCGCTCCGCTCATGGAGGCCCCGGTGTGCGCCCAGTGGCCGGCGGTCACCGAGATGCCCCAGAAGCTCTCCAAGAAGGACGCCCCGAAGACGCTGATGATCCAGACCGAACTGGACGCCGCGACGCCGTACGAGGCGGGCGTCCGTTCGGCCCAGCAGGTGCCCAACACGTCGCTGATCAGCGTCGACAACGAAGGGTCGCACGCCATCTACCCGTACGGCACCACGTGCGTCGACGACGCGGTGGAGGCGTACATGCTGCGGGGCGTCCAGCCCGCCGCGTTCACCACGTGCCAGGCCAAGCCGCTGCCGTTGGAGGACAAGACGTACGAGGTCGCAGGCTCGATCGGGCCCAAGGGGACGATCAAGTTGAAGATGCGCACCGAGGAGGTCAAGAAGGCCAACGCCATGCTGCGCGACCTGCTGGTCACGCAGTCCCGCTGAACCCGCGCTGGGCGTCCGTTCACCCCCCGGAGGTGTACCGGGGGTCGGAAACCGGGGGGAACGGACGCCCAACCGGCCACAGAAGCCCGATCAGGGGCAAATCACCACTCACAGACACGCGGTTTTCGAGGCCTTCCTAGTAGGATGGACGAGTTCAAGGGTCGCCGCCCCGCACTCAGGAGTGAAGGGCGGCGTCCGCGTGCTAGGAGATGTGAAGTCTGTGACGGACACGAACCAGTCAGCGCCCCGCAACGGGTCGTCGCACTCGGTGGAGGCGGGCGTCTACGACGCGAGCGCCATCACGGTGCTCGAGGGCCTGGAGGCGGTCCGCAAACGGCCCGGCATGTACATCGGGTCGACCGGTGAGCGGGGCCTGCACCACCTCGTCTACGAGATCGTCGACAACTCCGTCGACGAGGCGCTGGCCGGGTACGCCGACCTGATCACGGTGACGCTGCTGCCGGGCGACGGCATCCGGGTGACCGACAACGGGCGAGGCTTCCCGGTCGACCTGCACCCCAAGGAGAAGATCCCGGCGGTCACGCTCGCGCTGACCGTGCTGCACGCGGGCGGCAAGTTCGGCGACGGCGGCTACAAGGTCTCCGGCGGTCTGCACGGCGTGGGCGCCTCGGTGGTGAACGCGCTGAGCGACCACTTCCAGGTCGACGTGAACCGCGACGGGTACCACTGGCGCCAGGAGTTCACCCTCGGCGTCCCCGACTACGACCTGCAGCGGCTGGAGGAGTTGGGCGAGGAGGACGAGATCGGCACGACCGTCACGTTCCACGCCTCGCCGACGATCTTCGAGACCACGCACTTCAACTGGGAGACCCTGGCCAGCCGTTTCCGCGAGATGGCGTTCCTCAACAAGGGGCTCACCATTCGGCTGCGCGACGAGCGACCTGCGGCGTCCACCGAGGGCAACGGCAACGGGAACGGCGCCGGCCTGGATGACTTCGAGGACGACGTCTCCGGCCACCCCGAGGAGATCACGTTCCGCTACGACGACGGCCTGATCGACTACGTGAAGTACCTCACGGGCAACAAGGACACGATCCACCCCACCGTGATCGCGATCGACGCCGAGTCGCCGACCGACAAGCTGTCGCTCGAGGTCGCCATGCAGTGGAATGTCTCGTTCAGCGAGTCGGTGCACACCTTCGCGAACACGATCAACACCCACGAGGGCGGCACGCACGAGGAGGGTTTCCGCGCGGCGCTGACCAACACCGTGAACCGGTGGGGCGAGACGTGGGGGATGATCAAGAAGAAGGAGGACAGGCCGTCGGGTGACGACATCCGCGAGGGCCTGACAGCGATCATCTCGATCAAGCTCGGCGAGCCGCAGTTCGAGGGCCAGACCAAGACCAAGCTGGGCAACACCGAGGCCAAGAGCTTCGTGCAGAAGGTCGTCAACGACCTGCTCGGCGACTGGTTCGAGAAGAACCCGGCCGAGGGCAAGGACATCATCCGCAAGGCCCAGGCCGCCGCTATGGCGCGCATGGCGGCCCGCAAGGCCCGCGACATGGCCCGCAACCGCAAGGGACTGCTCGGCTCGACGAGCCTGCCCGGCAAGCTCGCCGACTGCTCCAGCCGCAACCCGGTCGAGTGTGAGGTGTTCATCGTCGAGGGTGACTCCGCCGGTGGTTCGGCCAAGGGTGGGCGCGACCCGCGCACCCAGGCGATCCTGCCGATCCGCGGCAAGATCCTGAACGTCGAGAAGGCGCGGCTGGACCGCATCCTGGCCAACAAGGAGGTCGAGGCGATCTTCAACGCGCTCGGCACCGGCTTCTCCGACGACTTCGACATCGAGCGCCTGCGCTACCACAAGGTCGTCCTGATGGCGGACGCCGACGTCGACGGCGCGCACATCCGCACCCTGCTGCTGACGCTGCTGTTCCGGTTCCTTCGGCCGCTCATCGCGGCGGGCCACGTCTACCTGGCCCAGCCGCCGCTGTTCCGCCTGCGCTGGACGAACGCGCCGCACGAGTTGGCGTACTCCGACGAGGAGCGCGACCGGCTGCGCGATGTGGGCCTCGAAGGTGGCAAGAAGCTGCCGAACGTGAACCCGATCCAGCGGTACAAGGGTCTGGGCGAGATGGACGCCGAGGACCTGTGGAACACGACCATGGATCCCGAGCAGCGCACCCTGGCGCAGGTGACCCTCGAGGACGCTGCGGCGGCGTCCGACATGTTCAACATCCTGATGGGCGAAGACGTGGAGCAGCGCAGGAACTTCATCCAGCGCAACGCCAAGGACGTCCGGTTCCTCGACATCTGACGACCAGGTCCCTGAGCCAGCTACCCACAGTTCCCTGAGCTTGTCGAAGGGCCAAGGAGAGAACAACCATGAGTGACACGCCCACCTCGCCCGGCACGCCCGAGTCCCCCGACTCGCCGCCGGAGGTCAGCGACGAGATCCACGCCGAGCTCGACAAGGCGGACGCCTTCACCCCCGACCCGGGTGAGAGCCCGGTCGCGGCCGTGGCGTCCGACAAGGACGCCCTGGTGGCGATGACCGGCAAGGTCGAGGAGATCGACCTCAACGAGGAGATCCAGAAGAGCTACCTCGACTACGCGATGTCGGTCATCGTCGGGCGCGCGCTGCCCGACGTGCGCGACGGGCTCAAGCCGGTGCACCGGCGTGTGCTCTACACGATGTACGACGGCGGTTACCGGCCCGACCGCGGCTGGAACAAGTGCTCCCGCATCGTCGGTGACGTCATGGGTAAGTACCACCCCCACGGCGACACGGCGATCTACGACACCCTCGTGCGCCTCGCGCAGCCGTGGGTGATGCGCCACAAGTTGGTTGATGGCCAGGGCAACTTCGGCTCGCCCGGCAACGACGGCGCGGCCGCCATGCGATACACCGAGTCGAAGATGAACCCGCTCGCCATGGAGATGGTGCGCGACATCGACGAGAACACCGTCGACTTCCAGCCCAACTACGACAACAAGGACACCGAGCCGGTCGTGCTGCCGGCCCGGTTCCCGAACCTGCTCGTCAACGGTTCGACGGGTATCGCGGTGGGCATGGCGACCAACATCCCGCCGCACAACCTGCTCGAGGTCAATGCGGCTGTGCAGTGGATGCTGGCCCACCCCGAGGCGTCCAAGGAGGAGAACCTCGCGGCGTGCATGGAGCACGTGAAGGGGCCCGACTTCCCCAACGGCGCGCTGATCGTCGGGCGCAAGGGCATCGAGGACGCCTATCGCACCGGTCGCGGCCTGGTCACCATGCGCGCGGTGATCGACATCGAGGAGGACAACAAGGGGCGCACCCAGCTCGTCGTCACCGAGCTGCCGCACATGTGCAACCCCGACAACCTCGCCCTGAAGATCGCCGAGCTCGTGAACTCGGGGCGTCTCACCGGCATCTCCGACATTCGCGACGACTCCTCGGCGCGCACCGGCCAGCGCCTGGTCATCGTCCTGAAGCGGGACGCCCAGCCGCGCGTGGTGATGAACAACCTGTACAAGTTCACGCCGCTGCAGGACACGTTCGGCTGCAACATGCTCGCCCTGGTCGACTCGGTGCCGCGCACGCTGCGCCTCGACCAGTTCCTGGGCTACTGGATCCGCCACCAGGTGCAGGTCATCCAGCGCCGCACGCAGTTCCGTCTGGAGGACCTCGAGCGCAAGGCCCACCTCGACCGCGGCCTGGTCAAGGCGCTCAACATGCTCGACGAGGTCATCGCGCTCATCCGGGCCAGCAAGACCGCCGACGAGGCGCGCGACGGCCTGAAGAAGCTGCTCGACATCGACGACCTGCAGGCCAACAACATCCTCAACACGCAGCTGCGCCGCCTGGCCGCCATGGAGATCCAGGCGATCATCGAGCGCCTGGCCGCGATGGAGGCCCAGATCGAGGACCTCAAGGACATCCTGGCCAAGCCCGAGCGGCAGCGGCAGATCATCTCCACCGAGCTGCAGGAGATCACCGACAAGTGGGGCGACGAGCGCCGCACGCGGATCATCGCCGCCGACGGTGACCTCTCCGACGAGGACTTCATCCCCGACGAGGACATGGTCGTCACCATCACCTACGGCGGCTACGTGAAGCGGACGCGCTCCGACCAGTACCGCCTGCAGAAGCGCGGCGGCAAGGGCGTTCGTGGCGCGACGCTGCGCTCAGAAGATGAGGTGCAGCACCTGTTCACGGCGTCCAGCCACCACTGGCTGCTGTTCTTCACCAACTTCGGCCGCGTCTACCGCAGCAAGGTCTGGCAGCTGCCCGAGGCGTCCCGCGACGCGAAGGGCGGCCACGTGGCCGGGCTGCTGTCGTTCCTGCCGGACGAGAAGATCGCCTCGATCCAGACGATCCGCACGTACGAGGACAAGCCGTACCTGCTGCTGGCCACCAAGCGCGGCCTGGTCAAGAAGACCGACCTGACCGCGTACGACTCGGCGCGCCAGACCGGCCTGATCGCGATCAACTTCCGCGACGAGGACGACGAGCTGATCGGGGCGGGCATCTGCTCCGGCGACGACGACGTGCTGCTGGTGTCGAAGAAGGGCCAGGCGATCCGGTTCCGGGCCGACGACGCCCAGCTGCGGCCGATGGGTCGGGCGACCTCCGGTGTGACGGGCATGAAGTTCCGCCCCGGCGACGAGCTGCTCTCGATGGCCGTCATCGACGCCGACACCCCCGAGGACGACCGCTTCGTGTTCACCGTCACCGACGGCGGCTTCGCCAAGCGCACCGCCGTGTCGGAGTACCGCCTGCAGGGCCGTGGCGGCCTGGGCATCAAGGCGATGAAGCTGAACGAGGACCGCGGGTCGCTCGTCGGCGGCCTCGTCGTGAGCGAGGACGACGAGGTGATCGCCATCAAGCAGTCCGGCCAGGTGATCCGGTCGTCCGTGTTGGGCGTGCCGGCCAAGGGCCGCGACACAATGGGGGTGAAGCTCGTCACCCTGTCGGGCGACGACACCGTCACCGTGATCGCGCTCTACCCCGAGACGCCGGAGACGGCCGAGGAGGGTGCTGCTGCCGAGGTTGCCGCCGACGCCGAGGCCGTCGACGCGACGGATGGCGATGCAGCGGCTACCGTTGAGGCACCGGAATCGGAGGATGCGGCTCCGGGCGAGGAGGACAGCGGTGACTGACACCCAACCACAGGAGACGTTGCGTACGGCGTCCGGCAATGAGTTCGAGCCGGTCGCCGAGAAGCGCACGGCGAAGTCCGACACGCGCCCGCGCCCGAGCATCCGCGTGCGGCGGGCCCGCCTGCGCATCTCGCGGGTGGACCCGTGGTCGGTGATGAAGACGTCGTTCCTGTTCTCGATCGCCGCCGGCATCATGACCTGGGTCGCCGTCTACGTGCTGTGGACGCTGATCGGGGCGTCCGGGATGATCGAGGCGATCAACGGCGTGCTGACCACGCTGCTGAGCTCCGACCAGAACCTGACCCCGACCCGGGTCGAGGACTTCGTGAACACCAACAAGCTGATGGGCTTCACGACGATCTTCGCGGTGGCGAACGTCGTGATCCTCACCGCGCTGGGCACGATCTTCGCCTTCCTGTACAACCTGTCCGCCAACATCCTGGGCGGCCTGGAGTTGACGCTCGCCGAGGACTGAGATGTCCGAGCCGCCGGTTCACCCCCGCTCGGTGGCGACGCCCCGACGCCAGTCAGGGCCCGACGAGCCGCTGCGCCCGTGGACGATCCCGAACGCGGTGACGCTGCTGCGCCTGTTGCTGCTCGTGCCGGTGTGCTGGTTCGTGTGGCACGGCGTCCAGGGATCGTGGCTGCCCGTGGTGCTGTTGGCGATCTGGGCCTCGACCGACTGGGTGGACGGCCTGCTGGCCCGGTTGCTCGACCAGCGCTCGAAGCTGGGCGAGTGGCTCGACCCCTTCACCGACCGCCTCGGCATCTGGGGGCTGGCACTGACGCTGTCGATCTCGGGCGTCATCGGCTGGTGGGTGCTGGGCATCATCGTGGTCGTCGACATGGTGGTCGCTGTTTCGGCGGCCAAGGCAGCCCGGGCCGGTGAACTGGGCGTGAGCTGGGTCGGCAAGTCCCGCACCGCAGTCCTGTTCGTCGCCGTGCTGTTCGTCGTCATGGGCGCCACCGTGTGGCCGGCGGCGGACGTGATCGGCCAGGTGCTCCTGGTCGTCGGTGTGGTGCTGCACGTCATCGCGGCGCTGGGCTACATCACCAAGGCCCAGCGCCACCGCCAGTCGCTGCGCGCCTGACGCCGACAGCCTGCGTTCCCTGCGTCGAGAGCCTGTGCTGGCCTGATTGCACCCCTCGGGGACCAACCCATGCACGAGGATGGTCTTGGCACGGAATCTGGCCGAATGCCGCTCGAATCCCATGCACGGGGATGGGTTTGTCCCACGGCGATCAGGTTGCCGGACTCGATTTGAGCCCCCCGCACCCCGGGCGCTAGAGTGTCTCCCCGGTGCACCGCACAGCGGGCCTATAGCTCAGACGGTTAGAGCGCTGCCCTGATAAGGCAGAGGTCACTGGTTCAAGTCCAGTTAGGCCCACCACTGAAAACCCCCTCCCACTAGGGCAGGGGGTTTTTCGATGCCTAGGCGGGGAACTCCTGGGGAACATTCCACCCCACCTCAACCCCACGGCTGTCCCCCCTCTCGAACTTGATTTCCTCCGGGTGTCCGCAGGGGAGGGTTCTGCGCGCTTCTGGATAGCGAGAGCTAGTGGGAGGGCGGGTCGCCGTGAACGGATCGGTGGAGTTGGCGCGGGCGCTGGGGCATGTGCGGAGCGCGGTGGTCGCGTTCGTGTCGGCGGACGACCCAACCGGGGAATCACTGTTCCTGGCGGCGGAGTGTCTGGACCTGGAGGGCCTGTTCGGTGACTTCGGGGTCGTGCCACAGCAAGTCGATCCCGGCTTGGACGCGATCGCGTCGCTGGACGCCGCGTCCAATGTGTTGGTCGCAGCGCGGCAGGTGGTGCCGCTGGCCTTGTGGGCCGCGTTACAGGCGGTGCGGGCGGGGGCAGCACGATGACCACCACGGTCGGGATGCTGCTGGACGACGTCCACACCCGCGCCTGGGAACTGTGTGCGGAACTCGAGGACCGGCGTGCCGAGAATCGCTACGGCGAGCGCGGCCTGGAGGTTCTGGCGGTATGGCCCAGGTTGGCGACCGCAGCTCTCCGCGTCCTGGACGCGGTGCCACTGGAACCGGCATGGCTGGACGACATGGGGTCCGTCCGGTTGGTGTTGGGCCAAGTCGGGCGAGGGGTGCTCGAGGCCACGGCCGACAACGGTTCCGCAGCAGCGTCCCTGAAGCCCGATCCGGCGGTGGGCGAGCTGGCGCTCCGATTGGGGCTGATCGCGGACCTGCTGGTTGGCGAGAAGCCGGCGCGCACCGATGTGGACCGGGCTGCTCTGGAGGGCTTACAGGCCAACGTCGTCTCGATCGTTCACGCCGTGGCCACGGTGTCCCTGCCACTCCTGCAGGACCGGGACCATCTGCAGGCGCCTCGATCGGTGCTGGCTGCTGTCAAGGCCCGCACGGAACGGTTCGCGATGATCCCCGCCGAACGACGGAGCGGCCGATACGAGGACGTGGGCGCGGTCACGTCGAAGTCGTTGGACGCTGCGATCTCGACCTGGGTGCACGCCACGGTAGACATCCTGAGCTCGCGCCGGGGGGTGAGCCAGGCGGCCCTCCAGGTCGCCGCGGGTGACGCCTTGATCCTCACCGCGACGGCAGGAACGGTCTGCGCGGCGGCCCGCCGGCTAGGACTTGTGGACGCAGACCGGGCAGCCGTGGCCACCTCGGCGCTGGGAGCGGCGCACGCCGCTTGGCGGCGGCCGGCAGCGTGGCCGGAAACGGTCCGACTGGAGGGAGTCCGTGACCCCGAACATGTCCACGCGTCGCGTCAGCTCCGGAAGCTGGTCACCGACAACCTGCGCCAGGGGCGGGACTGGTTGCCGCCCGAGCGCATGGCTGACCGGTTCGACATGGGGCTACTACTGGGCACGATGCGCCGCGGCGTTCATGGGGTAGGAAACGTGGCGTTGGCCCACTTCCAAGCTCTCGACACGCTGGTGCGTGGACGCGGCCGACTGTGGATCGCTGCATCCGCAGTCACCCAAGCGGCCTACCGCGGGCCAACGACCATTGAGGCCGCTCTCCGTCACGGTTGGGTCCAGATGCCGCTAGGCGAGCCCGCCGGTCGTGCACTCCATGCCGACGCGAAACACGCCCTCGACATGACCACGATGGCCCTTGCTGCTCTGGACCGCACCGCAGCCTCTGTCACCACCCGTCAGTCCGACGGTGGGCTGCGGTGGGACCGCGCCCGGATCGTGGCAGTCGAGACGACGGACCAGCCCGTCCTGTTCGAGACCGTTCGTTCCTCGCCCTTGGCCGGCTTCCGGGCCGAACAGCGGAACCCGATCCAGCTCGGCGGCCGTCCCGCGCCGGGACCGCGACGGTGACCCCTGCCATCCCCCCGCCGCGCAGCGACGCTCCGCGCGGGGAGGTCGACGCTTGGGTGTTGACTGGTCGGATCAGCCCGCGACGCGTGGTGCGCTCCGCAGGGGTGGATGGCGATGGTCAGCCGCTCAACAGCTACCCGCTGGTCCATCCCATCGCAGGGGCACGACCCCGGACGCCGTGGGCCGTGCACCTCGCCGACGCGACCGGTCGCTATCGACTGTTGTGCGTCGATTTGGACGCCAAAGGTTCGTCCGAGGCCGCCGCCGCGGACGCCACTCAGTTCGGCGAACTGGTGTCCGAACTGGGGATCGAGCACCTGGTGTGCGCGTCCGGACCCACGGGCGGCCGGCACGTGTGGATCGGACTGCGCGACGCACTGGACGCCGAGGCGGTCCGCGCCCTGGCGTACCTGCTGAAGGCCTGGCTGCCCTCCCTCGATGTCGCACCGCTGACCAACCCGACTTCGGGATGCGCGCGCCCCCCGGGTGCACCGCATCGCCTCGGGGGCAACTCGCAAGTGATCGCCGGATCGGTGGCGGTGCTCACCGAACCCACCGTCACCACAGGCCAGATCCACGCGCTGATGAGCCGGGTCGCCGACCACGTCCATGCAGTCGAGCCGGCGACCCAGCCGACGCGATCCCGTCCCGTTGCGGTGGTGGACGGAATGCCGTTCCTGCCCGGGACCAAGCGGGCCCTCTCAGCGTCCTGCCGAGGGCTGCTGGAGGCGACCCCGACCGGAGACCTGTCAACCGTGCTGTGGCGGGTGCTCTGCGGCGCAGCGGCGGCCCGCTGGCGGTTCAGGGACGTCCTGGCGCTCGCCGACGCGCCAGGGCTCGAGCACGCCCGCACCCTCCGCGCGGGGGCAACCCGGATGCCACGCCCGACACGCGGGCCAGCGTCCCCAACGGCGATGCTGCGCCGCCAGTGGACCCGCGCCGTCCAGGCAGTCGCCCAACTCGGCCCCGGCCAAGCCATTGAGGGCACCGACAAGAGCTTCGACACCCGCGCTGAGGTCGTCACAGAACTCGTCCGCACCGTGCAGCGTCGAGCGGACGCCACTGCCGGTCGGTGGGGCCGCTCCCGAGCGTGCCTCGCGCAGCGGCGCGTCCTGGATGCGCTGTGCCTGTTCCACCTCCAAGGCGTCCGTCCCGACGAGGTCGAGGCCGACATCCGCCGCCTGGCAATGACCTGCGGCCTCGACCGCGAGACCGCCCGGCGATCCCTGCTCGCGCTGACGACCGACGGCTGGATCACCCGAACCCAGTCCGCCGCCGGGCGCCGCGGTGCTCGCTGGTCCATCGACCCGGGCGGCGCCGTCCACAGCTGCATCAGCGAGCTGCTGTCACAAGCGGACCCGCGCCCCGCTGGCACCGGCTCCGCCCTGCGCTCCGCGCTCCTCAACCAGCTCGCGGACCGGCTGAACGACAACGGACACGATGCCTTCGCCACCAACGGTGGCCTGGGCCCCGACGCCGGCACCCTCTACGGACGCTTGAGGGAACCGATGGACGCCGCGGAGTGCTCCTACCTTCTGGGGTGGTCGATCGATAAGACGACCATCATGCTTGATCGGTTGAATTCGGTCGGCCTGGTTGAGTGGCGCGAGCGATGCTGGCGGCGCGTTGACACCGCGCAGATTGACCAAGTCGCGATCGCCCTGGGAACCAACGGAGTAGGGCAGCGACGAGCCGACCTCTACGCCGTCGAGCGGACCCTGTGGGCTTGGTGGTGCACCGAAGTCGAGCAGCTGCGCACGGTGCGGTCTCGGCGTGGCTCCCAACGCGTCCGACAAGCGCGTTCATGGCCTCCCCACCCCCGACGTCACAACGGACGAGCTGACTTTGCGGCCGCTCGACGGACGCTTCGCCGCCGACCAGAAACGCTAGTGGGACTGGTGTCACTCCGTGGGACGCCCGAAGCCGCACCGATTTCGCGGCCTACATTCGGGGCACTGTCCCCCAGGACGCTCAACAGAACAGGACCAGGGCTCCCTGGCCGAGTCACCCCCGGCTCGAGTGAACGAAGTCGTTCAAAGAATTTTGCCCCGGGGTGTCCGCCAACGGCCCTCCTCCTTACTTCTGGTAGGTGAAGGAGAAACCCCATGGTGAACAAGAACACCCTCGGACGGGCCCTGCTCGCGCTCGCGCTAGCGCCCGTGATGGCTGCCTGCACGGCTGCGCCAGCATCGAGCCCTTCCGCATCCGTCGCTCCGACGCCGACGCAGACCGCTCCGACGCTGTCGCCGGCTGAGCAGGACCTCGCCAACGCCAAGCAGGCCGTGACGAACCTCTGGTCAGTCGTTGATCGCTTGACCAATGACCCCCAAGCATCACTGCAGGACCTCGACACCGTGGCGTCCGGTGAGGCGTTGGAGTTCTTCCGCAAGAACCTCACCGGTTACCGACTCGAGCAGCTCACCGGGTCGGGCAGTTCGGTTGTTGAGCTCCAGTCGGCCCAGCCGTCCGGGAACAACAGCCAGGGCGTTCCCACGTGGACCGTCACCGCTTGCGTCGACACGAGTGACACCAAGCTGGTGGACCCCTCCGGCAAGAACGTCACAGCACCGCCGTACCGCTTCCAGCACCGCTCGGTCGTGGTGGAAAGGTCAGGGGCCCTGCGGGTCGACCAAGACGAAGTGCTGGGCACATGCTGACCCGCGCGTTCGCGGCGATCGGGTTGGCTGTCGCATCGGTGCTTCTGGGAGCCGTCCCGGCGATCGCGGCCGGGCCGCCGGTGGACTGCGGCTCCGACGCTCAGTGGGACGGCCGCCAGTGCAAGATCACCGCCACCAACCCCGGTCGGTCTGGCAAGACACCGCTCAGCGGCGGTGGCGGAAGCGGGGAGTCGGCACCCCGAACCTGCGCCTACGGTTCGATCCCCATGCCTTGCCAAGATGCCGAATTCGGCTGGTGGTCGGATTCCAAGAGCTGCTACGTCCAGCTCACCAACCCCCAGCCACCGGCCACCGCGCCTGCCTGGGAAGGCCACACCGACGGCGCCATTTACGACTGCTCGCTCCCACGTTCAGGGGGTTTTGGCGGGCTTCAGTACAGGTTCTGGTCCGCCACCGCCCCCGCGGGTCCTGATCCCGTCGTGTTGGCGCAACAGGCGATCGCGAGCATGAACTTGAGGCCGATCTCGATCGGGATCGTGCCGGAGGACCGACCGGGCTCGGTGGGTCTGGTCGGGATGCCGGTCTGGTTGTGGGCATCCAGCCCGGACGCGCAGTCGTGGGGCCCGATCACCCGCAGCGCGTCGGCGTCCGGAGTGACCGTGACCGCAACGGCCAAGGTCCAGCGGGTCCGCTGGCAGATGGGCGACGGCGCCGTGGTGGTCTGCGCCGGGCCGGGCACTGCCTATGAAGACCGGTTCGGCAAGACCGACTCACCCACCTGCGGCTACACGTACAGCAAGCCGGGCACCTACACCGTCCAGGCCGAGACGCAGTGGTCGGTGGCATGGTCGGGCATGGGCCAATCCGGGACGATCCCCGTCACGTTGAACCAAGCGACCACGATCACGGTCGGAGAATTGCAGGTCCTCACGACGGGCTGACCGAGCCCTCCCCCCTTCCGTGCACGCACCCCCCACGAGAGCGAGCCACCCCATGTCAGTGACCACCCGCCCGTCCACCACCAAGCCGGCCGCCGCGCCGGCTCAGGAACCGCCGGCGCTGGCCACGCCACCGAAGTTGCGCCGACGACCCGTCGCCCTGCTGGTGTCGGTCGCCACCATCGTCCTCGGCTCGCTGGGCGGATTGTGGTTGTGGACCGCCGCCGGCCACACCACCGAAGTCCTCGCGGTTCGCACGCTGGTACATCGCGGTGAGGTGATCGACCGCGACGACCTGATGACGGTGCGGGTCAGCCTTGACCCGGCAGTCCAGACAGTGGCAGCCACCCAAGCGGACGCCGTCGCCGGCCAACGAGCCGCGCTCGACCTCGCACCCGGCGGCCTGCTCACCCCCAGCGACTTCGCCACCTCGGTGCTGCCGGCACGAGGAACCTCGGTGGTGGGCGTCGGCCTTGCGCCGGGCATGTTGCCAGCTGAGCCGATCGCGCCGGGCGACGCGGTGCGCGTCGTGCAGACCCCTGGCGCCCAGGGTGAGGTCGCCGATGCACCGGTGACAGTCTCGGCGACCGTGGTGGGCGTGCATCCTTCGGAGACGGGCGACCAGACGATCGTCGATGTGGTGGTCCCTGCGGAGGCCGCGGCGGATCTGGCGGCGCGGGCGGCCACCGGCAAGGTGGCTCTGGTGCTTGATTCCAGGGAGCGGTGAGTCGGCCATGGCGATCATCGCGTTGACGGCAGGCTCCGGCTCCCCGGGGGTGTCGACCACGACCGTGGGCCTCGCGCTGTGCTGGCCGCGTCCGGTGGTGCTGGTGGAGGCCGACCCAACGGGCGGGTCGGGGATCTTGGCCGGCTACTTCCAAGGCCAGGTCGCCCACGACGGCGGCCTGATCGAATTGGCGATGGCCCAACGTGAGGACCTGGTTGCCGCCGAGCTGCCGCACCAGCTCCTCGATCTGCCTGGCTCGCAGGCTCGGCTGCTGCCCGGCAGCCGCTCCCACGCCCAGGCAGGCAGCATGACCACCTTGTGGCCGGTGCTGTTGGATGCGTTACGGGATCTGGAGGCAACCGGACAGGACGTGTTGGTCGACGCGGGCCGCCTCGGCTTGGTCGGCTCTCCGGCCCCACTGTTGTACGGCGCGGACCTGACGTTGCTGTTGACGCGCAGCACCTTGCCCGCGGTGATCGCGGCCACGTCGTGGGCCGAGACCCTCCGCGACCAGACCGAGGCCACCGCCACCCGCGTGGGCGTGGTGGTGATTGGTGAGGGCCACCCGTACTCGGCCCGCGAGGTGTCCGACGCGCTGGGTCTGCCCTTGGTGGGCACCCTGCCGTGGGACCGCCACTCGGCCGCGGTCTTGTCCAGGGCCCGCGGCTCCTTCTCCAGGCGCGCTCCATTGCGCTCGGGGTTGTCGGCCTTGGGAGAGGCGATCCGCGTCCACGCCTCAGCAGGAGTGGGTCGTCCGGTGTCCCCGCTGGCGTGGTTGGCCCGTTCCGTTCCGCAGACTTTGGGAGGTTCCCGATGACGCTGCCCCTTGACGAGAGGCGACCCGACCCGCGGTCGTTGCCGTTGTTCGAGTCCCGCGCCCGGCGCGCTGACGCCGGTGAGGAGCACGTGGGGCGGCCGGCTCGGCCGCGATCGGCTTCCGGGCTGCATGCCGTGCCCGCCGGCGAGCCTTCGGGCACGCCCACCCCGCGCCGCGCCACGGGATCTGAGGTGGATTGGGAGTTGGTGGCCGCGTTCCGGTCACAGGCCTCGGAGTTGTTGACCAAGCAGCTCGGCGGCGATCGGCTGCACCTGGACAAGGCCGCTCAGGAGGCTTTGGGCCGCTCGATCATCGTGGAGCTGCTGGAGGCTGCGGCAGCGGACGCCGTGACCGCCGGCCGGCCATCGTGGACGCCTGTCCAGCAGGACGAGTTGGCGCAGGCGATCTTCAACGCCTTGTTCCGCATGGGTCGCCTGCAGCCCTTGATCGAGGATGACAGGATCGAGAACATCTCCATCGTCGGGTTCGACGGGGTGTGGCTTGACCTGGCCGACGGCAGCCGGGTCCCGGGACCGCCGGTCGCTGACTCGGACCAGGAGTTGACCGACTTCCTGACCTTCCTGGCGTCCCGGTCGGAAATGTCGGCTCGCCCCTTCAGCGAGGCCCAGCCAAAACTGCACCTCCAGCTGGATGACGGGTCGAGGCTGGCGGCCACCGCCTGGGTGAGCCCACGGCCGCTCGTATTGATCCGCCGGCACCGGCTCACCGAGGTCAGCCTGCAGGACCTGGTTGATCGTCAGGCATTGTCGCCGTTGGCCGCGTCGTTCCTGACCGCAGCGGTCCGGGCCAGGTTGTCGGTCGTGGTGGCAGGGGCGCAGGGGTTCGGGAAGACGACGATGGCCCGCGCCTTGTGTGGCGCATTCGACCCCAAGGAGTCGATCGCCACC
Organism: Propioniciclava sp. MC1683; assembly: GCF_014164675.1. Classification (NCBI taxonomy): domain Bacteria; kingdom Bacillati; phylum Actinomycetota; class Actinomycetes; order Propionibacteriales; family Propionibacteriaceae; genus Propioniciclava; species Propioniciclava sp. MC1683. Next base: position 63,415 of record NZ_JACJFX010000016.1, read on the forward strand.
CTCGAGTCGGAGTTCGAGCTGTGTCTGCACGAGATGCCGGACCGGCACAAGATCGTGTACGCGTGGCAGTCGCGGCCCGGCTCGGGGGAGCGCGGCCCGGACGGTCGACAGTCGGGGGAGTTCACGCTGAATGAGGCCCTGCACGACTCGTTTCGGTTCACGGCGGGGCGCACGATCGTGGGGGAGGTCCGTGGCCCGGAGGCCTGGCTGATGGTCAAGGCGATGGAGTCCGGGTCGGGGTCGATCTCGACGACCCACAGCGTGAACGCGCGCGGTGCAATGCGAAAGCTCGTCACCTGCGCGATGGAGTTTGGGCCGCAGGTCACCCACGAGCTGGCCACCCGCAAGCTCGCCGAAACCATCAACCTGATCGTGCAGCTGGACATGGAGGTCGAGGAGTTGCCGGATGGCACCGAACGGCGCCACCGGTGGGTGTCCGAGATCGTCGCCATCAGCCCCGGCGAGAAGGACCTCGGCTACGCCACCACCACGGTGTTCGACGCCCATGAGGGCCGGGTCGCGGTCGCGCACACGCTCCCGGACGAGTTGCGGCGGCTGGAGCATCACGGGTTCGACCTGGCCGGCTTCCTCACCGAGGCACGCTCGAACGGTGTGATCGCATGACCGCCCTCCTCGCTGCGCTCTCCGGCGCCTTGGTGACCGCTGGCGTCCTGGGTGTCATCGCGTCACTCCGCCCCCGCCCGGTGGCCCCGCCCACCAACCCGCGCCGAACCGCTGCCCTGCGGCGGCGCGTCCGGAAGATCCCGACCCGCACCCGCGTGTTGGCGCTGGTCGGCTTCGGCGCCGGCGCGTTGGTCGCGGTGCTGTCGGGCTGGCTGGTCGCGGTGGTGGCGATCCCGCTGGCCGTGGTCGGTCTGCCCAGCCTGTTGCGGTCCCCGGCTGAGACGGCCCAGATCGAACGCCTCGAGGCGATGGCGGAGTGGACGAGGAACCTCGCCGGCGTCCTCACCGTCGGGGTCGGGTTGGAGCAGGCACTGGTCGCCACCCTGCGCTCCACCCCCGAAGCGATCAAGCCGGAGGTGTCCAGGCTGGTAGCCCGGCTGCGTGCCCGCTGGTCGACCGAGGACGCCCTGCTGAAGTTCGCTGACGAGCTGGACGACGCGACCGGGGACCTGGTGGCCGCCTACCTGATCCTGGGTGCCCGGCGACGCGGCGCCGGCCTGGCCAGCGTGCTGCAGGGGTTGGCCGAGTCGGTGGCCGACGACGTCACCGCCCGCCGCAAGGTCGAAGCTGACAGGGCCAAGCCCCGCGCCACCGCCCGCAACGTCACCTTGATCACGTTGGGTGTGCTCGGGTTCCTCGCCTTCAACGGCCAGTTCATGGCCCCCTATGGCACCCCGCTGGGCCAAGCCCTGCTGGCGGTGTTGCTGGGCGCGTACGCCGGCACATTGGTCTGGCTACGGCGGATGTCGGTGGGTGAGCCCCTCCCGCGGTTCCTCGGCGAAAGCCAAGGCTTCGCCGCTGAAGTCGAACTGGTGGCGGACCGTGCGGGGAGGGCGTCATGACTGGCGCCCAGCTCGCCCTTGCCTCCGGCGCACTGATCACCCTCGGGCTGGTACTCGCGGTGTGGCGGCTCGTGCCCGCTGCGCCGGACCTGGGCGACGTCGTCGAGCGGCTGTCGCCCACCTACGGACGCCGCCGGCGCGGCGCCGTTGACGTGCCGGTCACCGGCGGAAAGGAGCGTGTCGGCCTCTGGGCGATGCGGAACCTGCCGGGCGGTGTGTGGGGCAGGGTGCCCAACCGGGAACTAGCGCTGCTGCGCATCAGCCTGCCGCGCTACTACGGTGAGAAGATCACCTTCGCGCTGCTCGGCTTGGTGTTCCCCAGCGTGCTGGTGTTGGTGGTGGGACTATTCGGCTTCCAGGTACCGGTGGTCGTGCCCGTGGCCGCGAGCCTCGCCTTGGCTGGGGCGTTGTGGTTCCTACCGAACCTGAACGTCCGTGACGACGCCAAACGGGGCCGGCTGGAGTTCCACCGCGCGCTGGGCGCTTACGTCGACCTGGTCGCCCTCGAGCGCAACTCCGGCTCGGGGCCGAGGCAAGCGATGGAAGCGGCCGCCGGCATCGGCCACAGCTGGGTCTTCCACCGCGTCGGCGAAGAACTCGCCCGATCCCGCTGGTCCGGCCAAGCACCCTGGGACGCGCTCACCACGCTGGCTGACGAGGTCGGCGTCCCAGAACTGGCCGACCTGGCCGACATCATGCGCCTGTCCGGGGAGGAGGGCGCCCAGGTGTACGCCACCCTCAGGGCTCGCTCCACGGCGCTGCGCACCGCCCTGCTCACCAACGCCCAGGGCAAGGCGAACGAGTTGTCCGAACGGATGGTGGTGCCCGGCAGCTTGCTCGGCGTCGTCTTCATCGCCCTGCTCGTCACCCCGCCCCTGCTCCGCCTGTTGACCTCCTGACCTCCCGCAACAACCCAACCCAACCGAGAGGAAACCCCATGTTGACCACCCGCCTGATAACCACGTTCCTGCTGATCAAGGCTTGGCTCGACCCGAAGCTCCGCGACGAGCGCGGCAGTGTCAGCACCGAACAGGCCGTGATCACCGCCGCAGTCGTGCTGCTGGCCATCGCGATCGGCGCCGCGATCACCGCGTACGCCCAGGGCAAGATCGCCGCCCTCGGCTGAACGCAGCATCGTGAAGGGTCCCAAGTCCTTCCGCGCCGACGAGCGCGGTTCCGCGTCGGTCGAGTTGGTCGTCCTGATGCCGCTGCTGCTGCTGATCCTCTTCAGCGGCGTCCAGGGAGCGGTGTACTACCACGCCAGCACGCTCGCGCTGGCGACGGCCCAGGAGGGCGCCCGCGCAGCCGCCCGCCAGAACGCCACCCTCGCCTCGGGAACCTCCGCAGCGACTGCGTTCTTGACCGACACCGCCGGGGACTCCCTGACTGCCGTCACCATCACCGGATCACGCACCGCGGTCACCGTCACCATCACCGTCCGTGGGTCCAGCCTGAGCCTCGTGCCCGGCTGGACCCCCACGGTGGAACGGTCCGCCAGTCTTCCCGTCGAACGGATCACCCGATAATGCCCAGAATGAAGCGGGACGAGCGGGGGTCAGCCGCGGTCGAAGCCGTCATCGGCGTCCCCGCGCTGCTGCTGCTGGTCGGCCTGCTCGTCCTCGGTGGCCGCACCGCGATCGCCCAACAAGCCGTTCAGGCCGCCGCCGCGGACGCCGCTCGAGCGGCCTCCATCGCCCGGACCCCGGCCGCAGCACGCAGCACTGCGAGCCATGCTGCCCACAGCAGCTTGGCCAACCAGGACCTCGACTGCGCGACCACTTCGGTGAGTGTCGACACCGCGGCGTTCGGCACCCCGGTGGGGACGCCGGGACAAGTGTCCACGACCGTGACCTGCGCGCTGCGACTGGACGACATCGGGCTGCCGGGACTCGGCGGCACCAAGACCATCACTGCCACCATGTCCAGCCCCTTGGACACCTACCGGGGAAGGTGACCCCATGACCGTTCGCACTCGACGTTGCCATGACGAGCGCGGCTCGGTGAGCGTCTGGCTCGCGTTGGCCGCATTGACGATGGTGTTGTGCGTCGGGATCGCCGTCGATCTCGGTGGTCACGTCCATGCCCAGCAGCGGGCCCGCAGTCTCGCCGCCCAAGCTGCCCGCACCGCCGGGGAGGAAGTCGCGGCCGCCCAAGCCGTCCGCGGCCAGACCCCGACCGTCGACGTCGCGGCCGCCAAGCAAGCTGCATCGGCCTACCTCGCTCAAGCCGGGGTCACGGGCAGCGTGGGTGTCCGGTCCGGGAACGTCCTGGAGGTCACCGTGACCGACAGCTACACCCCGATGTTCCTCACCTCGATCGGCGTGCGCTCCCTCACCGTCACCGGCCACTCCACGGCCCGACTGGTCCGCGCTGTGCAAGGCACCGAACGATGATCCGGCAACGACTCACCGGACTGGCCGCCACCGTGGGCATTGCCGTCCTGCTTGTCGGCCTGCCCGCCCTCCTGCTCCAAGTTGGCCTCGGCAACCTGCCGACCATCACCGACTGGAGCGACGTGGTTGCCCTGCTCCTGCGACGCGATGACGGCACTCTCGCGCTGGTGGTGATCAAGGCCCTCGGCTGGGTCACGTGGGCGATGCTGGCAGGACTGATCCTCTTGGAGATCGTGACCCGGATCCGCGGCGTCCAACCCCGCGATCTACCCGGCCTCCACCTGCCGCAGGTCGCCGCCCGCCAGCTCGTCGCGGCCGCGGCGGCCCTGTTCGTTGCCCTGCCAGGCCCCACGCTCGCGTATGCCGATCCCCTCCCGGCGCCCACGTCCATCGTGACCGCGCCTCCCACGCCGCAGGTCACCGCCTCCCACACGGCGCCTCACACCGTCGAGGACACGGCGCCTCCGGTTCAGACCAGGCAGCACACCGTCAAGCGCGGCGAGTCGCTGTGGTCGATCGCAGCCGCCGAACTCGGCAACGGACGCCGCTACACCGAGATCGCCGCCCTCAACACCCGCCTCCTCGACGGCAAGGGAGACGACTTCCTTCGTGCCGGCTGGGTCCTGGCCCTCCCCGTCGGCGGCACCGACTCCACCACCAACCAAGCTCCCACCGAGACCTACACGGTTCGCGAGGGCGACACCCTCAGCGAGATCGCCCACGACCACCTCGGCGACGCCCAAGCGTTCCCCAAGATCGTCGAGGCGTCCCGGACCATCACGCAACCTGGCGGCCGCCACCTCACCAACCCTGACGTCATCGACGTCGGCTGGACCTTGGCGATCCCTCGGCCGAGACCCGACACTGGCCAGAATCTGGCACCAGTTGCATCACCCACCCAACCGACGCGCGACGCGGTGACTCCGGAGGCGGTCGTGGAAGAGCCAGTCACGCACGAGCTCCCCGCGCCAGCTGAACCGGCGGTGATGCCTGCAGCATCGCCCGTCCCGTTGGCCCCTGAACCGGCGCCGGTGCAGACGATCCGAGCCGTCGAGGCGGCCGACACCTCCACCGTGACCGTGGACGAGGCGGCACCCATTCCCGGCTGGCTGGTGCCCGGGCTGGTCGGTGCGGGCAGCCTCCTGGCCGGATCTCTCTGGGTGGCGTTGGGCCGCCGCCGTGCCGCACAGCTGCGCGCCCGGCGTCCCGGCCGGATGATCGCCACCCCGCCCCCCGCACTCGACCCGATCGACAAGACGCTGCGTACCGAAGGTGCCTCGGCCGCGCTGGACGTCGCCTTCCTCGACGAAGCACTCCGGCGCCTGGCGGCCCGTCGCGGTCGAGCCGGCGAGCCCATGCCTCACCTCGCCGCCGTGGAACAGGCCGACGACGTGATCCGGCTGCATCTCGCCGACCCGGCCGACCTACGCGAACCCTGGCGGCACGCCCCGGACCGGCTGCGCTGGGAACTCCCTATCCAGAGCGACCTCGTCGAGGTGGGTCCGCTCGACGGTGCACTACCCGCGCCCTACCCGCAGCTGGTCACCCTCGGCCTGGACGAGGGCGGCCACCGCTGGCTGTACAACCTCGAAGAGGCCGGCGTCCTGCGCGTCATCGGCGACCCCGATCGGGCACGCGACTTCGTCCGCCACGCCGCAGCTGAGCTCGCGGTCCACCCGTGGACCCGAGACGTCCACGTCGAATGCGTGGGCATCGCTGCCGAAGCCGTCGCCTTCAACCGACGACGCGTCCGCCACCACGACACGGCCGACATCACCGCTCACGTCATTGCCGACACCGTCGCCATGATCGACCGCACTCGCGAAGCCGGTCTGGACATCCACACCGGCCGCGCCACTCTGCTGGACGACCCCCTGTGGGACAGCCGGCTCCTCCTCCTGGACACAGACCGCACCGACCTCACCGAACAACTGGCCCGTCTCCTCAACGACCAACCCCGCCAAACAGGCACCGCGCTCATGATGATCGACGTCGACGGAGGTCACGAAGACATCGACGCTGAGGTGCTCCGGGTCACAGGTGACGGCCGCCTTCAGCTGCCCGGGGTCGGGCTCACGCTGACCGCCGCCGGGCTCACCGCACGGGACACGGCCGGGTGCGCCGCGATCTTCGCCCAAGCTGACGAGCCCGACGTCGAGTACCCCCAGCACCCCGAAGCTGCCCAGGGATGGAGGGCCCACACCAACCAGGCAGGCCAACTGTTGCCGGAGCACAGCGTCGCGCGTGACCGGTTCCCTGACGAGCCTGTCACCAACGTGCTGCCCGAGATCGATGAGGTCTACGTCGACGCCGCGGCCGTCACTCCTGACGACCTGACCGCCCTCGCCCCCCACATCCCCGAGAGCGTCCGCGAGCTGGTTGAACAAGACGACCCGACCCTCGACGACGACGTCAGCACGTGGTTCGATCCGAGCTGCGACCTGCCCAAGCTGATGCTGCTGGGTCCCCTCACCGTCCGGGTCGCCCCCACCGGGACGCCAACCGCAGCCGTGGACCGCAAACCCTACTTCAGCGAACTGCTCGCGTTTCTGGCCACCCGCCCGCACGGCGCTACCACCGAGGAAGTCGCGGACGCCATGGGCATCCCCACCGGACGCGTCCGCAAGGACGTCCTCGCCCTCCGCACCTGGCTGGGCGTCAACCCGCGCACCGGCCGTCCGCACGTGCCCGACAGCCGCCAAACCGCAGCAGCGAGCGTCCGAGGACGACCTGCTTATCAAGTCGAAGACCTTCTGGTCGACGCGGACCTGTTCCGTCGCCTCCGCGCGCGGGGTGAGGCGCGAGGTTCTGCCGGCCTGGACGACCTTCGTCGGGCCTTGAGTCTCGTCAGCGGCACGCCATTCGGACAGCTCCGCCGGAACGGTGGCACCTGGCTCAGCGAAGGGCAGCGGCTCGACCAGGTCCTCCTGTGCTCGATCGTCGACGTTACCCACCTCGTCACGACTGCCAGCCTCGCCCTGGGCGACCACGCCGCGGCCCAAAAAGCTGCCCAGCTCGCCGTCCGTGTCGCGCCAGCCGAGGAGACCGCCCAGCTGGATCTCGCCGCCGCGCTTGCGTCCCAAGGACACCATCGCGCCGCCGAACAACTGCTCCGCGAGAACGTCTTCGACCGCAGCGACGACGAAGATGAGGCCCCTACCGAGATCCCCGCCCGCACCGAACAGATCATCGACAACAACCCCAAGTGGCTCGCCCGTCGAAGCACCAGAGCGTCAGCCTGATGAGCGGGCTGCCATGGATGGGCCCTCCTACCCCTGCATCGGGACGCCGTTAGCGTCATCGCACGCACCGGCAACGCCCAAATCGGGATCACTGGATGGGCGGCGTGCGAGGTGGCCCAGATGGGGGAACGAGCAGCAGCCAGGAAGCCAGGCGCCCCTCGCGGCCGCGCTCGAATCCCGACATTCGACGCCCCCGAGCGGGATCGCCTGCCGCGTGTAGCCTCGTGGGGTCAGCGGCGCGCCCTGTGTGTTCTCCTGGGGGTGGGTAGGACCCGGGGCGCCGTCGCTGGCCACCCACGCTGACCGTCCACCATCTCGGAGAGGTGAGGATGACGTCTCCCCCGCACGGCGTTTCCGTTCGCCACGGCGAACGACGATGGCCATGCGCACGGTGATCGGCGCGGACGGCGTCCGACACCCGGTCAGCGCGGAGGTGGAGGAGTTCCTCGCCGGTCTGGATGACCTGTCGGTGCGCGAGCTTGTGCTGGTGTTGGCGTCCTACAGTCCCGAGGCCATGCGCGCGCTGCAGCTGCTGGCCACCCCCGACAACACCCACGTCGAAACCGAGCTCGTCAGGATGGTCGACGCCGCCATCTCGGGCGTCGACCTCGATTATGGCGAGCCCTTCTCCTATGACGAGGACGATGATGACGGCATCACAGCCGTGGACGAGGTCCTCGACGAGTTGGAACGCCACCTCGACCAGGGCGCACACCCCATTGTCGGACAGGTGCTGGAGCACCTCCTCACCCGGATCGGCGACCTGGGTCAGTCAAGCGACAACGCTGGCGCACTCGTGGGTGTCGCCGAGCGCGCCTGCGAACTGTATGCCCGCGCAGTGGAGGGACACCCCGACCCCACCGCGCTGGCCCGCTGGATACTCGGGTTCCGGATGGAGTACGGCTGGCCGTCCTTGACTCTGGCTACCGTCGCCCACGCCCTGGACGACCCGGCCTGGGTGGCCTACCGCGACAGGGTCGCCGCACTCGCTGGTAACGCGCCGGCGGGTGACCCGTACCGCGATGAGGTGGCGGCCATGCTGCTGGAACTGGCCGACCACGATGGGGACACCGACGCCGCTGTCACCCTGCTGTCGTGTGGACCCACCCCCTATTACGGGGAGATCGTGGGCCGGCTCCAGGCCGCCGGACAGACGGCGTTGGCCCTGCACTGGCTCGACCGTGCCGTCGCAGCCCACGCCGTCGGCCACCCATGGCAGGCCTTGCACACCACGGTTTCCGCGCCGGTCGCGACCCGCGCCTACCTGGACGCGGGGCGTCCCGACGCAGCCCTCGCGGTGGCCCGAGACCAGTTCGCCGTCGACCTCAGCGAGACCGCCTACCGCCTGTTGTGCGCGGTCGCCGACGAGTCAGGCGACCTGGCCGAACAACGCACTTGGGCCATCGAGGAGGCCACCAGCCGCGCGGGCGCCGGCGGCCACCATTTGATCTGGCTCCACCTGAGCGACGGGAACCTCACCGACGCCTGGGCAGCAGCGGACGCCCACGGTGCCGGTCAGGCCTGGCGCGAACTCGTGGACGCCTCCGAGGACGACTACCCCCTCCGCGCCGCACGGTTGTGCCTGGCCCAAGCAGAGGCGCAACTCACCACTCCGAACTCGAAGCAGTACCCGTCAATCGTCGCTCTGCTGGTGCGGGCGCGCTCCCTGTACGACAAGGCCGGGCACAACGAGGAAGCAGTCAGCCACCTCATCAGGCTGCGCGAGACCTACCGGCGCCGACCTGCCCTCATGGCAGAACTCAACCGCGCCCACCTGCCCTGATGACCCCCCGCGCCACACCCACCAGGCTGTATTCCCGCACCAGGATCCGCGGCGTGTGTGACTCTCCCACGCGCGGCGCGGCGCGGCGCTGCGGATGCGAGTGGTCGCTGTCGTGCTCCGCTATCGCCGGCGGGCCACCTCGGCCCGGAGCGCGCGCGGCCCGAGAGTCGTCACGTCGAGGGGATCGAGCCGTGACAACAGGCCACGGTCGGCCGATGCCACCGTGACTGCGTCGCCGCTTGCCGTGTGGTCGCGGCACTGTGCGACGACTTCGTCGTCCCCCACACCTGGCGCGTGCACGGTGGTGACACCCGCAACCTCGCCCTCCGGCACGCCAGCTCCAGCGCTCCCCTCAAGCACCAGGACGACCCAGTCGAACGACAGGTCCGCGTTCTGGAGCCCAGCATGGAGCCTCGCAGCCGCCCCCGCCCGGTCACGCCACCAACCGTCGGGGACAGAACCAACGACATTCGCCCCGTCAACCACCAAGACCTTCACCGGACGATCCTTCCACCTGATCCTCCACACCAGGAGCGGCTGATCAGGTCGTTGGCCGTCACCGTGAGATCCCGCTGATCTGGCGCCTCCGAGGTCCCACAGACGGTACGTCAGGGCCCCGCCAGGCGAGTGCGGATCCATGCCGAAAGTGCCAACCACCGCGATACTTCGGGGATGGACTCCAAGTCGCCGCGCTCGGCCGAATCGCTCCAAGGCCGGTCCTCCCCGCTCAGGACCGGGGGTCGCTTTCTGCTCGGCGGGTTCTTGGCGACTGCCGGGATCGGTCACCTCACCAGCCTGCGGCAGGAGTCCAGGCTCAGGTGCCGCCGTGGATCCCGCTGGACCCCGACTTCGTCGTCGTTGCCTCTGGCGTGGTCGAGGTCGGACTCGGGGCCGTGCTTCTCTTGGCGCCGCGTGCCCTGCGTCCGGCGCTCGGCTGGGCGACGGCGGCGTTCTTCGTGGCTGTCTTCCCGGGCAACGTCGCGCAGTACCTGACCCGTCGAGACGCCTTCGGGCTCAACAGTGACGAGGCACGACTGGTGAGGCTCTTCTTCCAGCCGGTCCTCGTGGCTTGGGCATTGTGGGCGACCGGAGCTTGGAACGCATGGCGGACCTCTCTCCGTGCGAACCGCTGACACCAACGAACGCTGCGCCCGTCGGGCAGGACCAGCCCACCAGACCCCGATCGAGTGAGGAACCGCGCGCCCGCAGCGCCAGAAGCGGTCGTTCGGAGCGGGCAAGTGGCCGTCGCTGTGACTTGGATGCCTCCGGAGGAGCTGCCGATAGAGTGCGGTCGAGAGGGAGGCCCGATGCCGCGTCGTGTGTTGGTAACGCGCTCTGAGCAGTCGTTCGACCTGATTGAAGCGCCCGCGCCGAGCGAGCACCACCTCCAGGAGGTAGTGAAGACGAGCCCCCAATTGATTCCGGCTGACGACCTCGGGCTCGACGGGGATCTCTTGGTGGTGGGCAGGGAGACGAGTCTCGCCTCGGGCTATATCGATCTGCTTTGTTTGGCGAGGTCAGGTGACCTGGTGCTTGTCGAATTCAAGACCGGCCCGCAGAACCCTGATTTCCGCCATGCCTTGGCGCAGGCGATCGACTATGGCTCGGATCTATGGCGTCTCAGCGTCGAGGACTTCGACCGCGGCGTGGTTCAACGGTATCTCGCCGGCGGGAGAGTGGACGCGGCCTTCCGCGGTGCACGAACGTTGTCCGAGGCGATCGAGCGGACCTCATGGGACCTGACCAGTGATGATCGAACGGCGCTCTTCGAACGGCTCACCGAGGTGCTCCAAACAGGCGATTTCGCCTTTGTTATCGCCGCGCAGCGATTCACCGACTCGATGAAGAACAGCCTCGACTACCTTAACCTCAATCCACCGGTTGACGTTGTGCGTGTGTTTGTGCTTGTGGATCCCGTCTGGGATTGACGTCACGAGGGTGTGCGGGCATGCGTGATCGCCCGGTCTGTCCGGGTCTTCCACTTGGGTTTCCTT
>NZ_JACJFX010000017.1:0-70298 GCF_014164675.1 Propioniciclava sp. MC1683
AACAGATGCCCTCCACCGTCCGCCGGTGGTCATTCCACGGACGGCCGCCCTTCGCGCCCCCACGCGGCATCAACGGCTCAATCCGCGCCCACATCTCGTCACTGAACTGAGGACTCCTGGTCACAAAGACAACCCTGACCCAAACCACCCAAATCAGTTACGCGACACGCCCTAGTGCCCTCGCGCTCGTACGCCACCACGCACCGCGTCCCGGGTGCGATCCCGCAGGGGATGTACCTCAGCGCCGACGACCCCAAGCGGTCGCTGCGGACGGTGCCGGTCGGCGACGAGGAGCTGCTCATGGTCGGCGGGAACGGGCACGTGGTGGGGCGCTCCGACTCCGAGGCGGACGCGGTCGCCGACCTCGGCGCTGCGCGACCGGACGCCGACCCCCGCCGCCGCCTTCGGCACCGTCGCGCCGAACATCCAGATCGCGGCCGAGCTCGCCAAGGACTGGGTGGCGGCCGAGCTGCGCGCCGTCCCCGACGAGCCCCCCGCCGAGGGTGAGGGCGTCGTCGGACGCGGTGCGGGCGGCCTCCCGGAGGGCGTGTCCACGGTCGCGGGCCGCACCTGCCGCGTCCGGGCGGTGTGCACGCACCTGGGCGGGGTGCTGCGCTGAACGACGCCGAGCTGTCGTGGGACTGCCCGCTGCACGGCTCGCGCTTCGCCGCCGACGGCACCCGGCTGGAGGGACCCGCCGTCGAGGACCTGGCCCTCACCGAGGAGGGGTGAGCCCCCTCACTCCACGATGACGCGCTTCTCGCCGAGCCTGATCTGCTTGGCCAGCAACGCCCGGGACAGCTGGTAGGGCCCACACGCGCACCCGGACTGGAGCTCGTCCGGCACCGTCGGGTCGTCGCCGGCGTCCAGCAGGTAGAACCAGTCGCGTCCCTCCTCGGAGCCGGTGGAGCGGCTCACGGGCAGGTCCTTGCGGCCGCGCCCGCGCGAGGTGAGGACCGAGCGCGCTTCGGGAGAGGCGCCGTGGTCCGGCGCGACGGCCGTGCGGGGCATCGGAGTGGCACGCCTTCTCGGCGGCGTCTCGGTTCTCGCCGTCCTTGGATACACGTACGGAAGAGGGGCACTTGCGGGACGTACGAGCCTGATGGACTACCTTGGATTCTTCACGAACTCGACGAGCCTGCTCGCTTCGCTCATCTTCATCGCTTGTTGGTACATGCACCCGTCTCAGGGGGCGCTTTCGTTGAGTCTGCGTATTGGTGCCGTGCTCGCTGGGCTGTTCGTCGCGGCGGGCGCCGTGTGGATGGCGAGCCGCTACCGGTTGTCGGCTGGCGCGGTGTCGTTCCCCGCGTCTTCGCCCATCTCGGTGCCCTTGCCCTCGTTCCCCTCGCTCCCATCGCTCCCCTCGCTTGGCCCGGCACCGGCACCGGCAACCTCCCCGACGGGGGTCCTCTCGGCCGTCCCGTCGCCGTCGGTCTCGTCTTCGCGATCATCGATCCCGGCCCTCTGAGCCCACACGAGCAGCGCCACGCCCGCGATGACCATCGGCACGCAGAGCCACTGGCCCATGCTCATGCCGAGCGAGAGGAATCCCAGGTGGGCGTCCGGCTCGCGGAAGAACTCGCCGATGAAGCGCAGGATGCCGTAACCGAGCAGGAAGGCGCCGGCCACCTGGCCGCGCAGGCGGGGTGCGCGTGCGTAGAGCCACAGGATGACGAAGAGCAGAACGCCTTCGAGGAGAGCCTGGTAGATCTGCGACGGGTGGCGGGCCACCGCGCCACCCGTCGGGAAGATCATCGCCCACGGCAGACCCTCGGGCGCCTCGCGCCCCCACAGCTCGCCGTTGATGAAGTTGCCGATCCGGCCGGCCGCGAGGCCGAGCGGGATCGTGGGGACCAGGAAGTCGCCGAGCTGCAGGAATGGGCGGCCCTTGACGCGCGCGAGGAGGGCGAGCGCGAGGATCACGCCGAGCGCCCCACCATGGAAGCTCATCCCGCCGTCCCAGATTCGGATGATGTCGAGCGGATTCGCGAGGTAGTAGGCCGGGTTGTAGAAGAAGCAGTACCCGAGCCGGACGCCGAGGATCACGCCGAGGATCGAGTAGAAGAGGACGTCGTCGATCAGCTCCGGCGTCCACGCGGAAGGCTTCGTGATCGAGCGGTAGGGCTCGTGGTGAAGCCGGCGCCGCATCAGCACGTACGCGATCGCGAACGCGAGGAGGTACATGATGGCGTACCAATAGTTCGGGCGTCCGAACACGGTGATGGCCACCGGGTCGATGTCGGGGAACTGCAGGGCGAAAGGGCTCACGTCGTTTGGTCTCGCACGCGACGGCCACCCGAAGCATTGCGGAGCGCACCGCGCCCACCATCATGAGCCCGACGGCGTCACGCCCAGTCCGCGGGCGCCTCTCCTTCGCGCAGGTACCCGGTGATGACCGAGAAAAGCCTCTCGATGTCTTCGGGAATCATCGTCTCGAAGAAGGCGAAGGCGTGGATCATTCCGCTGGCGATGAGGAGGCGAACGGGAGCTCCGGCCCCGGCCGCCCGTTCCACGTACGTCTCGGCCTCGGACAGGAGAGGATCGTACTCGGCGGCGATGACGAGGGTCTCGGGCATCGCCGCGTCGAACGGTCCCAGGGCGGGCGAGGCGGCCGCGCGGTCCGTCCCCTCCGGGAAATAGTTGTCGAAATACCACGCGACGCGCTCCGCGGACAGGAAGTAACCCCGCCCGAGCCTCTCCATCGAGGGGCCGCTCATCGTGTAGTCGAGGCTCGGGTAGATCAGCACCTGGCGGTCGATGGGGGACTCCCACTCGCCGCGGGCAACCCGCTGGGCGATCGAGGCGAGTTTCGCGCCGCCGCCCGAGTCCGCCACGGCGTGGATGCGGCCGGTGGTCGCGACGTCACCCAACGCCGTCGGGAGCGCGCGAAGGACGCGGTACGCCTCTTCGAGGCCGCAAGGGTACGGGGCCTCGGGTGCGCGCGCATAGTCCACCGAGACGACCACCATGCGGGTTGCCGCAGCCACGCGGCGGCACTGGAAGTCGTAGACGTCGAGGTCCCCGGCCATGTGGCCACCGCCGTGGATGAAGTAGACGACGTCGCTCGGGACTCCGGGGGTGGGCACGTACACGCGCACGGGAACGCCGTCGATCTCGCGATCGGACACGTCGGCGACTTCGATTGGTGCGGCCGCGAACTGGTTCAGGCCCGCGAGCGCGGCCCGCGCGGACTCGGGGGTGGGGACGAATCCGGAGGCGGCCGCCTGGTCCACCAGCGGGTTCAGCTCGTCGAGATACGCGCGAAAGGCGGGGTGGAGGCTCATGCCGTAATCTCCTCGGAGAACGCGTTCTGCGCTTTGAACCAGCGCCAGATGAAGAAGGTGCCGATCAGGAACGACGCCTCGGCGATGACGATGAAGATCATCGGCGCCACGGAGACCGGCACGTTCGAGCCGGGAATGAGCCCACCGGTCGCGTCCGCGATCCACGCGAAGATCTGGATGATGAACACCGATCCCGCGTAGCTGACGGCCCAGAAGATGGAGAACGTCACGGCGATTTGGCGGGGCGTGACGCCGGGGCGGATGAACGCCGTCTGCACGAAGAAGGGCATCGGGAAGAAGATCACGAAGCCAAGAATCACGCCGATGAGCACCTCGAGGCGGTGGCCCGCGAGCGCCAGGACGCTCGCCGCCGCGATCACCTGCGCGAGGGCGCTCCAGACGACGATCACCGGCTTGAGGCGGTCCTCCACGCGGGCGGAGACCACGGTACCGGACAGGGCCCCGACGATTCCCGCGTAGATGACCCAGCGGATCGTCGAGGGGTCCATGAACGTGAACGCCACGATGTAGTAGGACAGCAGGCCGGTGTAGGCGAGCGCGAACACCCAGTTGAACCACTCCTTGAAGCCGTCCGCCATCGTGTAGGAGTGATCCACCGCGGCCTCTTGAGCCTGCTCGGGCTTCAGGACCATCTTCGAGACCACAAGCCAGGTGACGAGAAGGATGATGGACAGCGTCGCGGCGATGACGACGGCGATCGTCGGACGCCCGCTGAAACGCACGCCAAAGGTGATGGCCACGGCGAGGCCCGTGTTGAATGCCACCGAGCCGATGCCGTTCGCGATCTGGAGATCGCGCCCCGTCAGTACCTTCGCGGCGATCGCGGACCCCATCACGACCATCAGCGCGCCGCCGAGGCCCATGACGAACCGGATGAAGAAGACAAGCGGAAACGCCTGCGTGAGCGAGACCAGACCGCCGAAGACGATGAGGGCACCGGCCAGTGTGTACGCCTTGCGCGTACCGAGCTGCACGATCACGTTGGCGGCCACGATCGATCCCACCACCTGGGCGAGCGTGATGGCGTTCGTCATCACGGCGGTCCGCGAAGCGGAGAACCCGAGGCTCGTGACGTACATGTCGCCCCAGTTCCACGCGACCGCGAAGAGCATGTAACTGGTGAACGTGGTGGCGACCAAGAGGACTTTCTTGGTGGTTCCCAGATCGGCGTAGGGGTGGGCCGGGGCCGAATGGGAGGTGGAGACGTCAGGCATTCCGCGGCCTTTCAGAAGGTCGTCGCGTTCGACGGCGGTGAGGGCGCCGCCCGATCGCCCGGCTCTTCTTGAGCGTGCGGATCGACGCGACGTCTCATCTTGGCACGCGCGTGAGGAAACTTCTGACAAGTGTCGTATTGAGTTTTCGTGTGTCGCGGGAGCCGGCGGGAATCGCCGCTTGGGCGAGGGTTCCGCGGGTGGAGGTTATCGTGACGTATGACTTCTCGCGCGGCACGCAGACTGGCGCTCGTTGCGCTCGCGATCGGCGTGAGTGGGTGCGGCGGGGACGGCGATACGGGCGTCGAGTACCCTCCAACGCACGGCGTCTTCGACTACCAACTGGGCGGGACATACGGCCGGATCTCCACCCCGGACGGCGAGAGTCGGATCGACATCGTGGTCCGAGATTCGACGGAAGAGCCGCTCGTCGGCGCCTACAACGTCTGCTACATCAACGGCTTCCAGACCCAACCCGGAGACGAGGCCGTGTGGCTCGGCGAGCGGGCGGATGCGCTCCTCCTCGACTCCGCCGGGCGTCCCGTGATCGACCCGGATTGGCCGGACGAGTACGTCCTCGATCCCTCGACCCGCGAACAGCGCGAGGTCATCCTTGGCGCCGTCGTGCCCCTCGTCGATGCGTGCCGTGAGGCCGGGTATGACGCCGTCGAGATCGACAACCTCGACACCTGGACGCGCTTCGCTCGGATCGATCGTGACGGAGCGATCGCGCTCGCGCGGGAGTACGTGGACGCTGCCCACCAAAGGGGCCTCGCGATCGCCCAGAAGAACGCCGCGGAGTTCCTCGGCGTCGAGATCGGCTTTGACTTCGCGATCGTCGAATCCTGCGCCGCGTACGACGAATGTGGCCTCTACGCGTGTCGTAGACCGACCCCAGGTGATGGCCCTTGCTGCAGTGCACGGCCACCCTCGCCTTCTCGCTCGGGCTCGGCCCCAGCTTCTCGAAGGCCTCTCGTGCGGCCCGCTCACGAATCTCATGGTTGGTGGCACTCATCCTGAGACGGTACGGGGCCACCTGCCGCTCTGCAATGGGGGTCAGTCAGTCGTCTTGAGCAATGCGTGCTCCTGGCCCTGCGTGTGGCGCCGGACACGTTCCGCAAACTCAGGGCACCCTGCCTTCTTGAGTCGGGCGGGCAGATTGGCGCTTCCGGTCTTGGAGAACCAGTACTGGTTCATGCTCAGCGTCGCCGCCCTGATGAGTTCCGGTGCGGAGTCGTCCAAGAGCGTCAGGAACGCATCTGGATGGAGCACGTCGTACGGGGCGGTGTCCTCGTCCCAGACAAAATCGGAGACGTTGCACGTGAGGAGGATCCCCGCCCCGCAGGCTACCGCTGCGGCGTGCACATGGGCGTCGAGTGGATCTTTGCCCTGGTAGCGCTCGTCCATGGGGAAGCTCTCGACACGTCCCACCTCGAAGGTCGACTGGAGTAGGTCTCGGATCCGCGTGATCCGTCCACCATCCCAGGCGGGATGCTTGCGTCGAAGCGAGTAGAGCACCTCTGCCATGACGTCTTCCGTCCACCGCACCTCGAACGGCGGTGTCTCGGGAAGCGTGTACAACCTTCCCACCCAGTCTCGAAGCGTCCGTGAGTACCAGACGTTCGCGTCGACAAAGACAACCATGGTTCCCGGGGCGGGCATGCGCTGAGCCTAGCGGCGACACTCAGCCGGTTGTCGGAGGCTCAGTCGTCGTCGCCCTCCGCCTCCAACAACGCGGCGAATGCCGCGCGTTCGCGTGCGCGTCGCGCCTTCAGTTCGGCGAACACATCCTCGGACTTCAGCCGATGGTGGGTGCCGACGCGGTGCGAGGCGATGTGTCCTTCCTTGACCATCTTCATCAGCGTGGGTCGAGAGATGCCCAGGATCTCGGCCGCGCCCGCAGGAGTCAGTTCCTTAGGAACCGAGGTGACCGTGATGGTGCCACCGCGAGCCATGGCGTCCAGCACCTGCTGGAGAATACGTCCGACCTCGGGGGGCATCGTGCTCGCGGCTTCCCCGGCGCGCTCGACGACCAAGGTGCCCTGTGGACCCTCCAACTGCGCGAGCACGTCGCGAGCCTGTGATACCTCACGTTCGGTTGCGATCACACGGCTGCGTTCGGGGGGTGCCATCGTTGTCGCCATGCGACCCACGATACACACCTTTCACTTGTATCTGTAAATAGTTCCAGTTGTATCTGTTCGGGAAGGGATGCTGGGGCCTATCCCCTGACGCCCGCCCTGCCCACCTCGGCCTCGGATACGGTGAGGCGATGGGCCCGACCACCACGACGACGAAGCGACCGCCCCGGGCGTCGCTGGAACGTCTGGAGCTCACCCGCCTCAACGCGATCGGGCTGCTCGTGGCATTCGCCCTGTTCTGGGTGCCGCTGCTGGTCGACGTGCCCGACCTCGACGACGTCGGCGAGCGGATGCTGTCGATCTTCCTCGTCGCGCTGGTGCTGTTCGTCACCGAGGCGATCCCGCTGTTCGCGACCGCGGCGCTGATCATCCTGCTGCCGGTGCTGTGATCTCCGACCGGGCGCTCGTGCCGCTGGCCGAGCCCGCCGGCACCGCGCGCCACTTCTACTCCGCGCTCGCCGACCTCGTGGTCATCCTGTTCCTCGGCGGCTTCCTCATCGCCGACGGTGCGGCCAAGTACCGCCTCGACCGCAACCTCGCCAGCCTCGTGCTGACCCCGTTCAAGCACAACGCCCGCACGGCGCTGCTGGCGCTCATGCTGCTCACGGCGGTGCTGGACCAGTTCATGTCGAACACCGCGACGGCGGCGACGATGATCGCGGTGCTGCTGCCCGTCCTGTACGCGCTGCCCCACGAGAAGGCGCGGGCCGGGTTCGCGCTGTCGATCCCGCTGGCGTCCAACGTAGGTGGCCTCGGGACGCCCGTCGCCTCGCCGCCCAACGCCATCGGCGTCGCCGCGGTCGCCGCCCGAGGGGAGTCGATCTCGTTCGTCGGCTGGATGCTCGCGATGTGGCCGCTGATCATCGTGCTGCTGGCGATCGGGTGGCTGTACCTGGTGATCCGGTACGTGCCCAAGGGGCTGGCGCTGGAGTTCACCCTCGAGCGCGACTTCGACACCCGCCTGTCGGCGAAGGTCTACTACGTGGCCTCGGCGCTCACGATCCTGCTGTGGTTCACCGAGCCCTTCCACGGCATCCCGGCCAGCGGGGCGGCGTTCCTCGCGGTGGTCATCCTGCTCGGCAGCAAGGTGATGACCGGTGACGACCTCCGCGCCCTGCAGTGGCCGGTGCTGTGGCTGGTCGCCGGCGGCATCGCCCTGGGCGGCGGCGTGGTCGCCAGCGGCCTGGACGAGTGGCTGGTCGGCCTCGTCGACTGGGCGGCCGTCCCCGGCGTCCTGCTGCTCGGGCTCGTGCTGCCGCACCTGTGGGCGCTGCTGGGGGTGACCGGATGATCACGACCGTGCTCGTCATCGGCGAGGGGGAGCGCGCGCAGACCGCCGTCCGCGAGATCACCGACGACATCGGCGGGACCGCCGTGGTCCACTCCTTCAAGCGCACCCAGAACCTCGCCGACTGGTCCGGACCGGGCGCCGGTGCCACCGCCGTCGCGCTCGTCGTGCTCGTGCCCGGCGACGACGACAACGTCGACGACCTCATCGAGTCGGTCATCGCGCACCCGGCCAGCCCCGACCCGCGCATCCTGCTCGTCACCGACCGCCCGTACCTGGACGACATCAGCCGGGCGCTGGACCGCCGCGACGTCGCCGGCGTCGTCGCCAACCCGTGGACGCCGGGGGTCCTGGCCCGCTACACCCGGGCCGAGGTGTCGCGGTGGCTGCGCCTGCACCCGCAGGGCGAGCCCGTGCCCGAGCCGCCCCCGCTCGGCAGCGACCTGCTCCGCGAGCTCCGGATGCCGCTGGAGGCGGCGACCCACGAGTTGCTCGAGGCGCTCGAGGAGGCGCTCGGCCCGCGCCCGCGCATCCACCTCCCCGCCGGGGTGCACATCTCGCGCGAGGACCTCGACATGGACCAGCTGTGCATCGTCGTGTCCGGGCGCGTCTCGCTCACGGTCAAGTCGCCCACCACCGGCAACGTCACCCTCAACCACGCCTCCACCGGCCCGATCATCGGCCTGCTCGCGCTCACCGACCGCCGCGGCTCGATGGTCACCGCGCGCACCACGACCCCCTGCGAGATCGTCCAGCTGACCGTCGAACAGCTCGACCGAGCGCTCGCCTCCAGCGCGCGGGTGGGCGCGATCCTGGCCACGCTGTCGTTCCGGGCGCTGTCGGCGCGGCTACGGCGGGCGCAGTCCGACCGGGTGCAGAAGACCGAGCTCAACCGCAAGCTCCAGGACGCCCTGACCGAACTCCGCCAGGCCCGCGCCGACCTCGTCGCCCAGGCGCGCATGGCCACCCTCGGCGAGCTCGCCGCCGGCATCGCCCACGAGCTCAACAACCCCGTCGCCGCCCTCACCCGCAGCGCCGAGCACCTCGCCGACGACCTGCCCCAGCTGCTGGGGGACGACCCGGTGACCCGCGGCGTGCTCGAGCAGGCCCGCGGGGGCACCCAGCTGGACGCCCGCGCCGAGCGCGCCGCCCGCAAGGAGGTGCTGGCGGTCGTCAAGGACCCGGTCCTCGCCCGCCGCCTCGTCGCCGCCGGCGTCACCGACCCCGAGCAGGCCCGCACGCTCGTCAAGGGCCGGGACGCCGCGGGCGTGGACCGCGTCGAACGGGCCGCCGGCATCGGGGCCTCGCTGCAGGCGCTGGAGGTCGCGGCGTCCCACATCGCCACGCTCGTGGCGGCCTGCGCCAGCACGCCCGCCCCGACGGCTTGGACGGTGCGCAGCGGGTCCCCGTCGACGTGCGCGAGACCGTCCGTTCGGCGCTGCTGCTCGGCCACCGGCTCACCGACGTCACCGTCAGCGTCAAGGCCAAGCCCGGCCTGCCCCTGGTGCTCGGCACGCCGGCCGACCTCGTCCAGGTCTGGACCAACCTGGTCACCAACGCCGTGGACGCCCTGGGCGACAGCGGGACCGTCAAGATCCGCCTCGACACGGTGACCGATGACCGCAAGGTCACGTGGGTGCGCGTGCGCGTCGAGGACGACGGCCCCGGGGTGCCCGAGGAGTTGCAACCGCACGTCTTCACGACCAGGCACGGGGTGGTCCGGTTCGGGCTCGGCCTGGGGCTGGGCATCGCCCACACGATCGTCCACGACCACAGCGGCACCATCGGGCTGGAGTCGCGCCCGGGCCGCACGGTCTTCGAGGTGCGCCTGCCCGCGATGGAGGAGGAACGATGAAACTGGCGATCCTGGTGCTCGAGGACGAGCCCGACGTCCGTGCCGCCCTGGAGCGTGACATCGAGCCCCTTGCGCGCACCGTGCGCATCGAACCCGCCCAGGACGTGGCCGACGCCCGCGAGGTGGTGGCCCAGATCGAGGCCGAGGGTGACGTGCTGGCGCTCGTGCTCGCCGACCACCGCCTGCCCGGGACGACCGGCGTCGACTTCCTGTGCGAGCTCGCCGCCGACCCTGACACCGCGTACATCGCGACCGTGCTCGTCACCGGCCAGGCCGACCAGGCCGACACCATCAAGGCGGTCAACCTCGCCGGGCTCGACTACTACATCGCCAAGCCGTGGTCGGTCGCCGAGCTGGACACCGTGGTGCGCAAGCTGTTGACCGACGTCGTCGAGGCGACCGGGCTGGACCCCATGCCGCACCTGGCCGCCCTCGACCCGGTGCGCGCGATGGACCTCGTCCGCCGCCGCCTCGGCGACCGCTGACATTTCTACACACTGGTTGTAGAATCGGGCGATGGTCGAGAACGTGGTCGTGGTGGGCGCCGGACTGGCCGCCCACAAGGTCGTGGAGAACCTCCGCAAGGAGGGCTACACCGGGCGCCTGGTGCTCGTGGGCGACGAGAAGCACCGCCCCTACGACCGGCCGGGCCTCTCCAAGGCCGTGCTGCTGGGGGACGCCGAGCCCAAGGACCTCTACCTCGCCAAGGCGGGCTTCTACGAGGAGAAGGACGTCGAGACCCACTTCGGGGACGCCGCGACCGCGATCGACCGTGAGGCGCGGACGGTCACGCTGGCGTCCGGGGCGGTGCTGGACTACGACGCGCTCGTGCTCGCCACCGGCTCGACCGCGCGCCGGCTCGACCTGCCGGGGGCGGACCTCGACGGCATCCTCACCCTGCGCAAGTTCGAGGACACCCTCGCCCTGCTCGACGCCCTGACCCCCGGCACGAAGCTGGTCATCGTCGGCGGCGGCTGGATCGGGCTCGAGGTCGCCTCGGCCGCGATCGAGGCCGACTGCTCCGTCACCGTGCTCGAGCACTTCGAGCTGCCGCTGCTGAACGTGCTCGGCGCCGACATCGCCGGCTGGTTCGCCCGGCTGCACCGCGGGCACGGGGTCGACCTGCGCACCGGCGTAGGGGTGGCGGGGTTCGAGGGGTCCGGACGGGTCACCGGCGTGCGGCTCGACGACGGTGAGGTGGTCCCGGCCGACGTCGTGCTCGTAGGCGTCGGCGCGATCCCCAACACCGACCTGGCCGCGGCAGCGGGGCTGAGGGTGGACAACGGCGTCCGGGTCGATGAGCACCTGCGCACCGATGACCCGCACGTGTACGCCGTCGGCGACATCGCGAACGCCCACAACACCGCGCTCGGGCACCCGCTGCGCGTCGAGCACTGGGACAACGCCCGTCGCCAGGGACGCCTGGCCGCCGTGGTGCTGCTCGACCGCGACGACGTGTACGACTGGCAGCCGTACTTCTACTCCGACCAGTACGACGTGGCCATGGAGTACCTCGGCCGCGGCGGGCGCGACGACGAGCTCGTCGTGCGCGGCAGCCTCGACGACGACCACTTCTCGGCCTACTGGCTCGCCGGCGACACCGTGACCGCGGCCATGCAGGTCAACGAGCCGCGGCTGGCCGGTCCGCTGCGCAAGATCGTGGGGCAGGTCGTCGACCGTGGACGCCTGGCCGACCCCGGCGTCCCGCTCGAGGAGCACCTGGCCGACTGAACCACGCGCTCCACGCTTGGCCACGCGCGCCCGTGGCCAAGCGGCCCTGCGGGGCCGCGCGTGGTGGAGAATGCTCCCCATGGACCGTGAAGGGTTGTTGAGCGATCTCAAGGCCCTTCACCACGGGCGGGGGCTGCGGCGCGCGGGCGTCCGCGGGTGGTTGGGCCCCGCCCTGCTCGAAGCGCTGGGTGCCACACCGCAGCACTCGGACGCCGAACTGCGCGTCGCCCTCGCCCGGCTCCTGGCCCGGCACACCCAGGCCCTGCCGCGCGACCTGCGTGAGCTGTTCCGGACGGCCGTGGGCCTGGACGTCGACCTGCCGCGGCTCGAGGACCGGATGGAGCGCGCCGCGGAGGGGATGGACCGGTCCGTGCGGGTGCTGCGGCGGCGGTTGCGCGAAGCCGAGGTGCTCATGGCCGACGCGATCCTGCACCAGCGGGCCAGCACGAACGAGTGGTGGGACGCCCAGGGCTGGCAGTGGCTCGGCCTCGACGCCAGCCTCGTGCTGCGGGACGACGCCGTGATGTCCCTGCGCCACGAGGTGCTCGCCCTGACCGCGCAGCCGAAGTACGCGTCGCTCATGTTCACGATCCCCGGGATCCTGCCCGGCGACGAGGAGCCCACCTTCGAGGCGCTGCTCGGGTTCACGATCCTGCAGGTCGAGCGCACCGGACCCACCGGCTGGCGGCTCAGCCTCGAACTGCCGCGCGACCTGGGGCCCGGCGAGGCGGTCGACACCGTGATCCGCATCCGCGTGCCGCGCGCGTCGGCGTTGCAGCCCTACGTCGTGCTGGCGCCCCTGCGCGAGACCCCGCACGCGCGGGTCGAGGTGGACTTCGGGGATTCCTTCCCCGGCACGTCCTACTGGGTGCTCAACGGCGTGCTGCCCACCGACCTCGGCCCGGTCGGCACCATGCCGGTGCCGCGCGATGCGAAGCCGGCCGTGGGGCGGGTGACGTGCGACTTCACGCCCCGCGTGGGCCTGGCCTACGGCATCGCCTGGGACCAGCTGGAGCCGAAGCCGGCCTGATCGGTCTGGCCGTCGGGGCTCCCTGCTCGGCCTGTTCCCCGCATCCGGACAGTTTCCGGACAGTTGCTCCGTGATGGGCCGCTGGTTGTCAGTCCCACTGCTTATGGTCGTGCCGGGGTGGAGGAGGACACATGTCAGTGAACGGCCTGACGGCGCTCCCGGTTTCGGTCGAGCGACGTGGTGCGGAGTTGTACCTCGAGGTCACGGAGTCGGTGGACATCGGCAACTTCGGTACCGTCGGCTGGGCCGACCCCGTCGACCCCGAGCTGGTGCTCGTCGGCGAGAACCTCTTCCTGCGTGCGGGTCGCTTCGGGGCGTTCGCCACCGATGCCACCCTCGAGCAGGTCGCCCAGGTGATCCGGCGCGCGTACCGCGAGTTCGTCGAGGCGGCGCGCGACTGAGCCTGTCTCGCGGCGTCGCGCGTGGGGGTGCGCGACCCCTGGGTCGGTGGCGCCCCCTACGCGGGTTCGTGACGCCCGCCGGCGGGGGGCGCCACCACATCGGGGCTTGTCAATGGCTCATCGTCTGGTAGACACGGTGAATGACGACCTACGGGTTCCACGCGTCACACGAACAGATCTCGCCGCGTCAGCTGCTCGCTGACGTGGTACTGGCCGAGGAGGTCGGCTTCACCGCGGCCATGTGTTCGGACCACCTCGAACCCTGGTCCGAGCGGCAGGGGCACTCGGGCATGGCGTGGCCGTGGCTGGGTGCGGCGCTGGCGTCCACGAACCTCTCGTTCGGCACCGTGACCGCACCCGGGCAGCGCTACCACCCCGTGGTCGTCGCCCATGCGATCGCGACGCTGGGGCAGATGTTCCCCGGACGGTTCTGGACGGCGCTCGGCTCGGGCGAGAACGCCAACGAGCACGTCACCGGCGACGCGTGGCCGCGCAAGGAGGTGCGGCAGGCGCGGCTCGAGGAGTGCGTCGACGTCATCGGGCGGCTGCTCGATGGCGAGACCGTCTCCCACGACGGCCTGGTCACCGTGCACGAGGCGAAGCTGTGGGAGATCGCGGATCCGCGTCCGAAGCTGATCGCGCCAGCCATCAGCGTCGACACTGCGGTGCGCGGGGCGTCCTGGGCCGACGGACTGGCCACCATCAACCAGGACCCAGCCGTGCTGCGCGAGATGCTCGCGCGCTGGGACGACGCCGGCGGCGCCGACCACAAGGTGCTGCAGGTGCACGTGTCGTGGGCGCCGACGCCCGACGAGGCGTATGCCATCGCCTACGACCAGTGGCGCTCGAACGTGTTCGCGCCGCCCGCGTGCTGGGATCTCACCGTTCCCGCCTTCGACGCCGTGAGCCGAGAGGGCATCACGCCCGAGCAGGTGCACCGCTCGGTGATCATCTCCTCCGACCTCGGCGAGCTCGCCGGGCGCATCCACGACCTCGCCGAACTGGGGTTCGACGCCGTCTACCTGCACCACGTGGGGCAGGAACAGAAGCCGTGGCTGGAAGCCGCCGGGGCGTCCGTTCTGCCGCAACTGACCAGCTGAGCCCGCCGACCATCGTGACCACCTGACCAACCGACGATCAGGAGAAGCATGCTGAAGACCGAGACCTCTGACCTGTGGTGGAAGTCCGCCGTCGTGTACTGCCTGGACATCCAGAAGTTCTTCGACGCCGACGGCGACGGGACGGGCGACATCACCGGGCTGGCCCAGCGCATCGACTACCTCGCCGAGCTCGGCGTGACGTGCCTGTGGCTGATGCCGTTCTACCCGACCGACAACCGCGACGACGGCTACGACATCACCGACTACTACGGCGTCGACCCCAAGCTGGGCACGCACGGCGACTTCGTCGAGCTGGTCCGCACCGCCAAGGACCGCGGCATGCGCGTCATCGTCGACCTCGTCGTCAACCACACCTCGCACAAGCACCCGTGGTTCAAGGCCTCGCGCTCGAGCAAGGACAACCCGTACCGCGACTGGTACGTGTGGCGCGACACGGAGCCGCCGGACACGTCGGACAAGGTCGTGTTCCCCGACGCCGAGGACGGGATCTGGACCCTCGACGACAAGACCGGCGAGTGGTACCTGCACAACTTCTACGCCGAGCAGCCCGACCTCAACATCGCCAACCCGGCCGTGCAGGCCGAGGTCGCCAAGATCATCGGGTTCTGGCTGCAGCTGGGCGTCGACGGGTTCCGCGTGGACGCCGTGCCGTTCTTCATCGAGACCGTCGGCATCGACGCCGAGTGGACCGCCGAGTACGGCGACCCCCACGAGTACCTGCGCGAGCTGCGGGCGTTCATGGGACGCCGCCGCGGGGACGCGATCTTCCTCGGCGAGGTGAACGTCACCTACGACGAGCAGGTGAAGTTCTTCGGCGGCGACGAGGGCGACGAGCTCACCATGATGTTCGACTTCGAACTCATGCAGCGCATGTACCTCGCCCTGGCGCGCGGATCGGCCGCGCCCATGGAGAAGATGCTCAAGAAGCGGCCGAAGCTGGCGCGGCACAACCAGTTCGCCAACTTCGTGCGCAACCACGACGAGCTGACGCTGGACAAGCTCACCGAATCGGAGCGGGCCGAGGTGTTCGAGGCGTTCGGCCCTGACCCCGACATGCAGCTGTTCGACCGCGGCCTGCGCCGGCGGCTGCCCCCGATGCTGGACGGCGACCCGCGCCGGATCAAGATGGTCTACTCGCTGATGTTCTCCCTGCCCGGCACGCCGGTTCTGTTCTACGGCGAGGAGATCGGCATGGGCGAGAACCTCGACGTGCCGGGACGCCTGGCCGTGCGGACGCCCATGCAGTGGACCCCCGGCCGCAACGGCGGGTTCTCGGAGGCCGCCCCCTCGCGCCTGCCCTGCTCGCCGCCGTCTGGCGCCTACGCGCCCGAGCACGTGAACGCCGAGGACCAGCGGTCGGATCCTTCCTCGTTGTTGGCGTTCGTCGGCCAGCTCGCTCGGCGCTACCGCGAGTGCCCCGAGGTGGGGATGGGCGACTTCGAGGTGCTGTCCCACGACGCGCCGTCGGTGCTCGCTCATCGGTGCACGTGGTCGCAGTTCGGCGGGGGAGTGGCCTCGTCGGTGCTGGTCCACAACCTGGGGCCCGACGCGACCGAGATCACCGTCGAGCTGCCCGACGTCGAGGAGGGCACCCGCGTGGTCGACCTGTTCGCCGACGACGAGTGCGAGGTCGAGAAGGGCGGACGCCTCACCGTCACCGTTCCGGGGTACGGCCACCACTGGCTGCGCCTCCTCCTGCCCGGGGACCGCCGCCTGCACTGATTCCCTCCAGGCAGGGCGGTCCCCGGGCGTCCCCCTCGGCGGCCGGAAGGCGGGCTTTCGGCGGGTCAGCGGCGCCAGGCGAAGGTGACCTCGGGGCGTCCGGAACCGCCGAGGCGCTGGGCGCGGGCCACGCGTCCCTCGTCGGCGAGGTACTGCAGGTACCGGCGCGCGGTCACGCGCGAGGTGCCGACCGCGTCGGCGACCTCGGACGCCGACAGCGCGGCCGGCTGGACGTCGGTCAGCGCTCCGATTACCGCCTCCAGGACGTCACGGGCGAGCCCCTTGGGCGAGGTTCCCGACGTGGTGGGTCGGCGGAGCTCGCCGAACATCGCGTCGACCGTGGCCTGGCTCGCAGAGGTCGCCCCGGCCAACCCCTCCCGGAAGCGCCGGTACGCCTCCAGCCGCTCGCGCAGGTCGGCGAACGTGAACGGCTTCAGCAGGTACCCGACCACCCCCAGCGCGAGCGCCGACCGCACGTGCTCGACCTCGCGGGCCGCCGTGATGGCCAGGATGTCGATCGGACGCCCCGCCGCCCGGATGCCCCGCACCACGTCCAGCCCGTGCCCGTCGGGCAGGTTCAGGTCGAGCAGCACCAGATCGACCGCTTGGCGGGTGAGGACGGAGACTGCGGTCTGGACCGTCCCGGCCGTGCCCACCAGCTCGAACCCCGGCACCCGCCGTAGGTAGGCCGCGTGCCCCGCGGCCACCTCGGGTTCGTCGTCGACGACGAGCACGCGCAGGTCAGCCATCGCCGCCCCCTTCCGACGCGACGGCCACCGGCAGCGTCACGGTGAACGTCGCTCCCGGTGGTTCGGACACCTCGATCCGTCCGCCCAGCAGGTCGACGGTCTGCCGCACGAGGGCCAGCCCGATGCCGCGCCCCGCCGGTCCCGACGCGGGCTTCGACGTCGTCCCGCGCTCGAACGCCAGCTCCCGGTCCGGGGCCGGCAACCCCGGCCCGGTGTCGGCGACCGTCAGCGTCACGACGCTGTCGGAGGCCTGGGCGTCCACCAGCACCGCCTTCTCGGACCCGCCCGGCTGGCCCGCCACGGCGTCCAAGGCGTTGTCGATGAGGTTGCCGAGGATCGTCACCACCGCGCCCGACGGCAGGAGGCCGGCGGGGAGGTGGGCGTCCGGGTCGACGTCGAGGGTGGCGCCCCGCTCGGCCGCCTGCGAGGACTTGCCGATCACCAGCGCGGCGACGGCGGGGTCCTCGAGGGCGGCGGCGATCGCCTCCCCGTGCCGCTGGCTGGCGCGCAGCTCGTCGGTGGCGAAGGCGACGGCGTCGTCGGGGCGTCCGAGCTCGATGAGCGTGACGACGGTGTGCAGCCGGTTCGCGGCCTCGTGCGCCTGCGCGTGGAGGGCGTCGGCGAGGGACTGGGTGGTGTTGAGGCGTCCGGTGAGCGCCTCGAGCTCGGTGCGGTCGCGCAGGGTGGTGAGGGTCGCGACCGCGCGCCCCTGCCGCTGCACCACGTCGGAGCTCACCAGCAGCACCCGTCCACCGCTCGCGTGTGGCACGTCGACGTGCTGCTCGCGCCCGGCCAGCAGCGCGGCCAGGTCGGGGGCCAGGCCGAGGTCGGACGCCTCGCGGCCCACGGCGTCCGGGGGCAGGTCGAGCAGGCGGCGGGCCTCGTCGTTGACGACCTGGACGCGCCCCTTCTCGTCGGTGATGACCAGCCCCTCGCGGACCGCGTGCAGCACCGCCTCGTGGTGGTCGTGCAGGCGGCGCAGCTCGGTCGCGTTGAGTCCGAGGGTCTGGCGGCGCACCCGCTGGCCGACCACCGCGGCGCCCAGCGTCGCGACGCCCGCGGCGGCCAGGCCCGGCAGCAGCGCCTGCGGCAGCGTGCGCGTCAGCTGCTCGCCCACCCGCGACTGGTGGATGCCGACCGACACCAGACCCTTGACCTCGTTGTCGACCAACACCGGCACCACCGCACGCGTCGAGGGGCCGAGCGTGCCGGTGTACTGCTCGATCACGGTGCCGCCGGCCTGCGCGTCGGCGATGGTGCCGAGGAAGTGCTGCCCGATCAGGTCGGGGTTGGGGTGCGTGTAACGGATGCCGTCGGGCGACATCACCACGATGAAGTCGGTCTGCGTGGCCTGCCGTTCGCGCTCGATGAAGTCGCGCAGCTCGGACGCCGGGTCGGGCGAGGCGAGCCCCTCGCGCACGTCGTCGGTCGAGGCGATGGCCCGGGCGACGTCGGTGACGCGGGTGGCGGCGGCGTCCTCGACGAGGCGGGTCGCCTGGACGTAGGCCGTGACCAGCGCGACGGCGACCACGAGCGCGACGACGGCGCCCAGCACGATCAGGACGTGCGAGGCGACGCTGCGGGGTCCTCTGAACACTATGAACACAAGGATGCCCTTGCCCGGGGCGGCGTCGCACGCTGTTGCGCAGCCACACAGCGGTGGCCGACCCAAGGAGTACGGACAATGATTGCCCTGCACACAGCGATCGCGATCGTCGCGATCATCTTCCTCATCATCAAGGTCAAGGTGGACCCGATCATCGCGCTGGTGCTCGGCGCGCTCTACCTCGGCCTCGCGTCGGGGATGGGGTTCGTGGCCACCATCGAGGCCGTTACGTCCGGCTTCGGCGACATCATGGCCAAGATCGGCCTGCTGATCGGCTTCGGCGTGCTCATGGGCGCGCTGCTGCACCGGATGGGCGCGTTCAAGGTGATGGTCGAGGCGCTGGTGCGCGTCGTCCCGGCCAACAAGCTGCCCTATGCCCTGGCCCTCGCCCTGACCACCATCGCCCCCTCGATCTACGTCGACGTGCAGGTCGTGCTGGCCGCGCCGGTCGCCCGCTCGTCGTCGAAGTTCATCGAGCGCCACGGCCTGGCCTGGCTCGCCGGCGCGCTCGGCACCGGCATCTTCTGTGGCTACGTGTTCGTCGTGCCCGGCCTGTCGGCCATCTCGACCGCGGGCCTGCTGTCGGTCCCGCTGGGCACCTACATGATCTTCGGCATCGTCATCGGCATCATCACCGCCACCCTGACCGTGTGGATCTTCCGCCGCATGCTCAACTTCGGCTGGTGGAATCCCGCCCGCGATGAGGAGACCTCCGAGGCCCTCGAGGAGGTCGAGGCCGCCGAGCTGGTGGCCGGGGAGTCGGGCCGGCGTCCGAGCCTCGCGCTGGCGCTCGCGCCGATCATCGTGCCGCTGCTGATGATCGCCTTCGGCGCGTTCGCCGAACTGGCCGGCTTCACCAACGACGTCATCGCCTTCTTCGGGGACGCCAACGTGGCCCTGTTCCTCGGCCTGCTCGGGGCCTACGTGATGGCGCGCCGCTTCGTCGGCACCGAGGCCACCGCCGACGCGTTCGGCGACGGGCTCAAGACCACCGGTGAGATCCTCCTCGTGACCGGCGTCGGCGGCTCGCTCGGCGCGGTCATCAAGGGCACCGGCCTGGCGGACCTGCTCGGCGGGCTGTTCTCGGTGGACACCGGCGCCCCCGTGATCCTGTCGATCCTGCTGGCGTGGTTCATCGCGGCCCTGCTGCACCTGGCCATCGGCTCGGTGTCGGTCGCCGCCATCACCGCCGCGGGCATCATCGCCCCGATCGCCGGACAGCTGGACGTGGCGCCGGTCATCCTTGCGTTGGCGATCGCTTCGGGCGCGCTGTTCGCCCTGCAGGTGAACTCCAACTTCTTCTGGATGTTCAAGGCCCTTCTGGGCCTGACCACCTCCGGAGCCCTGAAGTCGATGACCACCGTGACCACCATCGCGTCCCTTGTCTCGCTGCCGCTGGTGATGGCCGCCGCCCTGGTGGCGCCCGCCCTGGGGTAGGCGCCCCTCCTGCGCCGAGAGCTTGTGCTCCCTGTGCCGAGAGCCTGTGCTCCCTGTGCCGAGAGCCTGTGCTCAAACTGCCGACAGCCCGCCCTCGCGATGAGGGCGGGCTGTCGGCGTTCGGAAGACGGGCTGTGGTCGTGCCTCCCGCTCCGCCGCGGCGGTTCGGGCTCAGCGGGTGCTGGTGGCGAAGAGGTTCTTCACCCAGCCCACCAGGCCACCCTTCTCGGACGCCTCGACGGCGGGCTCGGCGACGACCGGCTCGGCGACGACCTCGGACTCGGTGGACTCGACCACCGGCTCGGCCGGGGCCTCGGCGTCCGCCTGCTTGATGGCGGAGACCTCGAAGGTCAGCGTGACGTTCTCGGAGACGAGGACGCCACCGGTCTCGAGGGCGGCGTTCCAGACGAGGCCGAAGTCCTTGCGGTTGACGTCGACCTTGCCGCTCAGGCCCACGCGCTGGTTGCCGAACGGGTCGAGCGCGGAGCCCTCGAACTCGAAGTCGATGACGACGGGGCGGGTGACGTCCTTGATGGTGAGGTCACCGGCGACGCGCAGGATGTCGTCGTTGGCCGCCTCGACCGAGGTGGAGGCGAAGCGGATCGTCGGGTAGGTCTCGACGTCGAAGAAGTCGCCCGAGCGCAGGTGGTTGTCGCGGTCGGCGTTCTTGGTGTCGACCGACGCGGCCTGGATCGTCACGTCGATGCGGGCGTCGGCCAGGATGGCGCCGGTGGTCGCGGAGCCCTTGAACTCACCGAACGCGCCGCGGACCTTCGTCACCATCGCGTGGCGGGCGGTGAAGCCGATCTCGGTGTGGGCGGTGTCGAGGACATAGGTGCCGTTGAAGTCGGTGAGCGCGGTCATGGGTTCTCCTTGGTGCCGGGCGAACCCTCTCCGGGCCCACCTGATTGCTTGACGTGTCAATCAATCTAGAGGTGGATCATTGAAATGTCAACCAAGTTGCCGACGTGCTCGAGAAACACGAATCCCCGCCACGGATGTGGCGGGGACGGGCTGTCGGCGGCCGGAAGGCGGGCTGTCGGCGCGCGGAGCGCAGGCTGTCGGCGGCCGGAAGGCGGGCTGTCGGCGCGGGCCGGGGGTGGGTCAGTTGTAGTAGCCGAGGTCCTCGGCGATCTCCTTGGTCAGGAACTCCTGGTAGTGGTTCCAGAACTGGATGAGCTGCTTCATGGTGTCACCTCCTGATGATGACACTCAGTCTAGTCATAAGTACTAGAAACTAGAATCCTTCTCACGGACCTTCAACCGGTACGCGGCGAGGATCAACTCGACAGCGGTGTCGAGCGGCACGCGACCCGTGTTGATGACCAGGTCGAAGTTGTCGTTGTGGCGGGGGTCCCAGTTGAAGAGGCGCTGCGACATGGCGGCGCGGGCGGAGTCCTCGCGGTTCTGGCGGGCGCGCGCGTGGGCGAGGTCGATGCCGGCCGCCGCGGCCCCGCGGGCGATGCGTTGCTCGACCGGACCGTCCAGCTTCACGTGCAACGCGCGCGGCTCGTCGGCCAGGATCACCGTCGCGTTGCGGCCCAGCACCACGCCGCCCCCGGCGACCTGGGCGCGGAGCTCGCGCACGGCGTCCTCGGCGTCGAGCATCTCGAGCTGCCCCGAGAAGACCCCCACGTCGGCCGACGCCGCGGTGCGCCCCAGCGTGTTGAGCACCCGCGACAGCAGGCTGCCGTCGTCGGAGCCGCGGCCCTCGGCGGCCTCGAGGTCCTCCGACGAGTAGACCTGCGACACCCACGGGACGCCCAGGGCCCCAGCGACGGCCGGACCCACCTCGGCCGCACCCGACCCGTACATCTCGAAGATCGTCACCACGGGCTCGTCGATGCTCATGGGGAAACAATGCACGATCCCGGACGCCGCGGCACCCGATGCCCTACAAAGAAGCCATGACCCCCGCACCGGCACCGGACCCGGCCCGCGCGCCCACCCCCGCCGCGGGCAGCGCCCGCCACTGGATGGTCGTCGCCGGCGGCGCCTGCCTCATGTCGGCGGGCATGTTCCTGTTCCTGAGCAGCTCGATCCTCAACCCGCCGCTGGCGAAGCACCTCGGCGTCGGCCTGTCCGAGGTGATGGCCTACAACTCGATGATGGCGCTGTCCGGGGTGATCGCGATGACGTTCGTCGGGCCCCCGCTGTACCAGGCGATCGGCGTCCGGGCGGCGATCGTGGGTGGCGGGGCCTGGATGGCCCTCACCGTCGGCGCCGTCGCGTTCGTGCCGAACGTGCTGCTCCTCGCGGTGCTCGGCTTCGCCAGCGGCCTGATGTTCGGCATCTGCACCACCATGGGCGCCTCGATGCTGATCAACACCTGGTTCGAGGCGAAGCGCGGCACGATGATGGGCGCCGTGTTCGCCCTGTCGGGCGCGGGCGGCATCGCGGCCGGGCTGGTCATGCCGGCGATCGTGGGCGCGTGGGGCTGGCAGGGCGGCTTCCTCACCCTCGCCGGCGTGATGGTGGCGCTGATCGTGCTCCCCGGCCTGTTCCTGATCCGCTCCGCACCCGACCGGCTCGGCCTCCTTGCCCTGGGGGCGAGCGAACGGGGGCCCGCGGCGTCCGGGACCGTCGTGCTGCCCGGCGTGCCGGCCCGCCGCGCCTTCCGGACCCCGCAGTTCGCCGCGCTGTTCCTGGGGGTCGTGCTGTTCGGCATGGTGCAGGCGGTGCAGCAGCACTTCGCGCCGCTGTTCGTCGAGCACGGCGTCGAGCTCGCCGTCGCCGGCACGCTGATCTCGGTGATGGCCCTCACCGGCGTCGTCAGCAACATGGCCGTCGGCACGCTCAACGACCGCCGCGGCACCGTCACCGCCGCGGTGTTCGCGCTCGCCTGCCAGCTGGTCTCGATGGCCGCCTACGTCGTCGGCACCGGCTTCGTGCCGCTCGCCCTCGCGACCGTGCTGTTCGGGTTCGGCGCCGTGCTTCCGGGCGTGCTGCTGCCGATCATGGTCCAGCGGGTGTTCGGCATGCGGGACTACGCGACGATCCTCGGGCCGGCGATGGCGACCATGCCCGCCGGCATGGCCCTCGGGACGCCCCTGTGGGGCATGGCCGTCGACCGCACCGGCAGCTACACCGTCGCCCTGCTCGCCAGCATCGGCCTCACACTGGTCACCGCCGCCCTGCTCGTCTGGGCCCTGCGCAGCGCCCCGGCCATGCGCCGACGGGTCGAGGCCGAGCTCGGTGAGGGGGCGGCACCTACGATGGCGGCATGAACGACGCGACATTGGTCCTTGTCGGAAACGCAAAGGCCGGCACCATCTCGGTGCTGCGGCTGGGTGAGGGGTCCCTCGACCCTGTCGCCGAGAACGAGGTCGGAGTGGGGTGCGGCACCTTCGCCCTCGACCACGCCCGCGGCCTCGTGCACACCGCCGTCAAGGAACCCGAACCCGCGATCGTCACGTTGTCGTTCGATCGGGCGACGGGAGAGCTGACCGAAACCTCCCGCCGCACCCTCCCCGACCCGTTGGCCTACCTCGCGCTCACGCGCGACGGCGAGCTGCTGCTCGGGGCGTCCTACGCCGGCAACTGGGGCGCCAGCTGGCCGACGCCCAACGGGGTGCCCGGCGAGCCGGTCGGGCGGGTCGAGCACCGCCACCTCCACTGCGTGGTCCCGGACGCCGCGGGCCGCCACGCCTACTGGGTCGCCTTGGGCGACGACCTGGTCGCGCAGACGGCGATCACCGAGGACGGGGGCTTGGAGCCACTCGACCCCGGCACCGTGTCGGTCGAGGAGGGCGCCGGCCCGCGCCACCTCGTGCTGGCCGCCAACGAGCGCTCGGCGTATCTGGTCACCGAGTTCACCGGCGAGGTGATCCGGTTCGAGCGCGACGACGCCACCGGCGTGCTGACCCGGGCCGAGTCGGTCTCGATCGTCGACCCCGGGGCCGGCCTGTCGACCAGCCGCCTGGGCGCCGACCCGATGGAGGAGCACCTCATCTGGGGGGCCGACGTGCACCTGGCCCAGTTCGGGTCGTTCCTGCTCGCCACGGAGCGCACCGCCAGCACCGTCGCGACCGTCTCGATGGAGCCCGAGGGGTTGCTCGGTTCGGTCATCGGCCTGACGCCCACCGAGGCGCAGCCGCGCGCTTTCGCCGTCGCGCCCGACAGCCGGCACGTCGTCGTCGCCGGCGAGCGCTCGGGTGGGGTGGCGCTCTACGAGCTCTCCGACGAGGGCGTCCTGACCGAGCTGGACCGTCGCGACACCGGTTCCGGCGCCAACTGGGTGCGCTTCGCCTGAGCTAGTCGCGCGGGGATGGTTGCCACCCCACTCGTGCCTGAACCCCCTCGCGGTCTAGGGTTGAGAAGTGAGTGAAAGCGGAGCGGGCCTGCCCGAGCAGACGGACGTCCCCGAGGAACACGACCTGACCGGCGAGCCGGCCGAGCCCGAGGCGTCCGACGTCGTGGAGGTGGAGGACAGCGCGGCCGAGCCCGCGGCGTCCGAGCCCGACGAGCCGGAGGACGCTGAAGCGGAGGAGCCGCAGGGCCCGACGTTCGCCGACCTGGGGCTGGACGACAAGATCCTGAAGGCCCTGCGCGACCTGGGCTACGAGCGGCCGAGCCCGATCCAGGCGGAGACGATCCC
The DNA here is from genome assembly GCF_014164675.1 of Propioniciclava sp. MC1683. Lineage (NCBI taxonomy): Bacteria > Bacillati > Actinomycetota > Actinomycetes > Propionibacteriales > Propionibacteriaceae > Propioniciclava > Propioniciclava sp. MC1683. The sequence continues at coordinate 24,195 of NZ_JACJFX010000017.1, forward strand.
GGCGCTGCTGGCCGGCCACGACGTGGTCGGCCTCGCGCAGACCGGAACGGGCAAGACCGCCGCGTTCGCGCTGCCGATCCTCGAGCGGCTCACCCCGCGCGCAAAGCACGTGCAGGCGCTGGTGCTCGCCCCGACCCGTGAGCTGGCGCTCCAGGTTGCGGAGGCCTTCGAGACCTACGCCGCCCACCTCAAGGTGCGCCTGCTGCCGGTGTACGGCGGGCAGGGCTACGGCGTCCAGCTGTCGGCGCTCGCCCGGGGCGTCGACGTGGTCGTCGGCACGCCCGGCCGCGTCATGGACCACCTCGACCGCGGCACGCTCGACCTCACCCAGCTGGAGTACCTGGTCCTCGACGAGGCCGACGAGATGCTCAACATGGGCTTCGCCGAGGACGTCGAGAAGATCCTTGCCGACACCCCTTCCGACAAGCAGGTGGCGCTGTTCTCGGCGACGATGCCGCCGTCGATCCGCAAGCTGGCCGCGACCTACCTCACCGACCCGGTCGAGATCTCGGTCAAGGGCAAGACGGCCACCGCGACCAACGTGACCCACCGCTACACGATCGTCAGCTACCCGCAGAAGGTGGATGCCCTCACCCGCATCCTCGAGGTCGAGAACTTCGACGGCATGATCGTGTTCGTCCGCACCAAGAACGAGACCGAGACGGTCGCCGAGAAGCTGCGCGCCCGCGGCATCAGCGCCGCCGCGATCAACGGCGACCTGCCCCAGGCCGCCCGCGAGCGGACCATCAACCAGCTGAAGGCCGCCAAGCTCGACGTGCTCGTGGCCACCGACGTCGCCGCGCGCGGACTGGACGTCGATCGCATCAGCCACGTGGTGAACTTCGACATCCCCACCGACACCGAGAGCTACGTGCACCGCATCGGGCGCACCGGCCGCGCGGGTCGTTCGGGCGACGCGATCTCGTTCGTCACCCCCCGTGAGCGCCACCTGCTGCGCGCCATCGAGCGGGCGACCGGCCAGGAGCTGTCGCACATGCCGCTCCCGACGGCCGACGACATCAACGCCACCCGCCTGTCGCGGTTCGACGACGCGATCACCGCGGCGCTCGGCCAGCAGGAGAAGATCGACTTCTTCCGCGACGTGGTGGCGCACTACGTCAACGAGTACGACGTGCCCGAGGTCGACGTCGCCGCCGCCCTGGCCGCGGTCATGCAGGGCGACGAGCCGATGCTGCTCGACCCCGAGCAGGAGCGTCGCGACGAGCGCTTCCGCGAGGACAAGTCCGGACGCCGCGGGCGCGACTCCGACCGTGGCTCCGAGGGTCCGCGGGACGGCGTGGTGCGCGAGCGCCGCCCGCGCCCGACCGGCGACCTCGTGCCGTGGCGCGTCGCCGTCGGACGCCGCCACCGCATCACCCCGCGCCAGATCGTGGGCGCCCTCGCCAACGAGGGTGGCCTGACCAGCGCCGACATGGGCCGGATCAACATCCGCGGCGACCACTCGATCATCGAGCTGCCCCCGGACCTGCCGTCCTCCGTGCTCGACAAGCTCTCCCGCACGCGTGTGTCGGGCAAGCTGATCGAGCTGCAGCGCGACGAGGGTCCCTCGTTCGTGCGCGACCGAACGCGGGAGCGCGACCGTGATGACCGGGGGGACCGTGGGGATCGCGGTGACCGGGGTGACCGCAGCTGGGGTGACCGTCCGGCGCGTGACCGCGGTGATCGTCCCTTCCGTGACAAGCCGTTCAAGAAGTCCGGCTTCAACGCCGACAAGAAGTTCAAGAAGCCCCGCCACAAGGGCTGACACCGGGCCGCACCCGCGGCGTCCGGACACCTGAACAGAACCGCTCCCGAACCGCCCCAGCCGTGGGGCAGTTCGGGAGCGGTCGCGTCGGGGGTGGGTCAGAAGCCCGTGATGTCCTTGAACCGGACGGTCTCGATCTCCTCGGCCTCGCCGGTGCACATCGCCTTGAACTTCCACTTGCCCTGGGCGTCGATGGTGTTCGTGTTCGCGATGCAGGTGCCGACGTTGGCGCCCTCCTTGTCGAGGGCGTCGAACGTGATCTGCACGTAGGTGTCGACCGGGCGGTCGCTGTTGTTGGCCACGTAGCCCGTGATGAAGATGGCGAACGGGTTGGACCGGTCGATCTCCCAGCCGTCCTCAAGCGTGAGGCGCTCCTTCGCGGGCTCCTGGGCCGGCTCGGCGGGGGCCTCGGACGCGGCCGGGGCTGCAGCGTCCGACGAGCCGGCCGGAGCCGGGGTGCTGACCGACTGGCTCGGCGCGGCTGCCTTGTCGCCACCACCGCCACCGAGGGCGTTGCCGATGCCGACGAGCACGAGCACGGCGAGCACCCACACCCACCACTTCTTGAACCACGGCTTCTTCGGCTTGGCGGCGGGCGGCGGCTGGGCCCCGGGGAACGGGGGGACCTGGCCGGGCTGGGTCTGGGACATCGGGCACTCCTTCACGTCGTCGTCCCTGACTGGGACACGTCTCCATCCCACTGCCGCGGGGGCTGCCGGCACATCGACGGGTCGGCTGCGGTGGCCTCCGCCGATCGGCTCGTCCGAGGTCCTTGTCGGCAGCCGATCGGGGGAGGGGAATTGTCGGCCGGCGTCCCTACGATGAGGGCTGTGTTGGAGTACGAGCTGGTCGGCGACGGTGCCCGCCCCCCGTGGTGGCGGACGCTGCTGTTCGCCGTGCCGATCGGGCTCCTGGGCATCGTCTCGGTGGTGTTCTCGCCGCTGGGGTCGGCCATGTCGGGGAAGGATCCCGACGGGGCCACCGTCCTCGGGGCCATGTTCGCCCTGCTCCTCGCCGTCGCGGCCCCGGCCGCCCTGTTCTGGCGCCACCGGTACCCGTTCGTGCTCACGATCGCGGCGGCTGTGGTGCCCCTCGTGGTCCCGATCGGCAACCTGCTGGCGTTCGCGTTCCTGGCGGCGCTGATCGGTCGGCGGCGCGGCCCGGCCGTGTGGGCGACCACAGCGCTGGTGGCCGCGACCTCGACGTGGGTGGTCGTCGCCGACGCGCTGGCCCAACCGCGGCAGGCGTCGGTGATCAAGACCATCCTGGGCCCGACCGGCGACGCGTCCGACCCGCTCGCCCACGTCAACGTCTCCGCGTGGGCGGTGGCGACGGTGGCGGTCCTCGGGCTTGGCCTGGCCATCGGTACGGGGTTCCTGGTCCGGCTGCGCCGCCAGAACATGCAGGCGGTGGGTGAGGTGGAGGTCGAGCGCGAGGCGTCCGGGCGGCTGGGCGACGAGGCCGCCCGCCGACAGGAGCGGGAGCGCATCGCCCGCGAGGTGCACGACGCGATGGGCCACCGGCTGTCGTTGCTCAACCTGCACGCCGGAGCGCTCGAGCTGAACGCGGGCGACGACCCGCGGCTGCAGCAGTCGGCGAGCCTCGTGCGGCAGAGCGCGGGCGAGGCGATGGACGACCTGCGCGGCCTCCTGCACGTGCTGCGCGAACCGCTGGGGGAGGACCCGCCGGTGATCCCGCTGTCGCGGCTGACCGAGGTGGTCCGCGACTCCTTCGGCGCCGGGCAGGTGGTGAGCTCGTCGATCTTCGTCTCCGAGCCCGACCGCGCCGACCCGCAGCTGTCGCGTGCTGTGTACCGCATCGTCCAGGAGGTGCTGACCAACGCGCGCAAGCACGCCCCGGGGCAGCCGGTGGAGCTGGTCGTCGATGGTGGGCCGGCGTCCGGGATCCTCATCGAGGCGCGCAACCGCTACGTCGGTGGTGCGGCCGGGCCGCCCGGGACGGCGCGCGGCCTGAAGGGCATCGCCGAACGGGCCGAATTGCTCGGTGGGCACCTGCGCTACGGCCTCGACCAGGACGGCACCGTGTTCCGCGTGCGGGTGGAACTCCCGTGGCGGGAGGCGGTCTCGGGCTGAGTCGCCGCGGGCCTCGGCCCCAGGCGCGTTGTCGGTCCCGCGCCCTAGGATGCGGCTCGTGCCCATTCGTGTGCTGCTCGTCGACGACGACCCGCTCGTGCGGGCCGGCCTGCGCTTCCTGCTCGACAGCGCCGACGACCTCACGGTCGTGGGTGAGGCCGGTGACGGCGACGAGGTCGTGGCCGCCGTGCGCGCATCTCAGCCCGACGTCGTGCTCATGGACCTGCGGATGCCCCGCGTGAGTGGCGTCGACGCCACCCGCCTCGTGCGCGCCCTGCCCGACCCGCCGCACGTCGTGGCCCTGACGACGTGGGATGTGGACGACGCCGTGGTCCGCACCCTCGACGCGGGGGCGTCCGGGTTCCTGCTCAAGACGGCCGCCCCGGCCGAGATCCTGGGCGCGGTGCGGGCGGTCGTGAACGGGGACGCCGTCCTCTCCCCACGCTCGACGCGCCAGCTGCTCGACCACCTGGGTCGCTCCTCCGACGCGGCCGCACGGCGCACCGCCGAGGAGGCGGTCGCGACCCTCACCGACCGCGAGCGCGACGTGGTCGTCGCCGTGGCCGAGGGCCTGGGCAACGCCGAGGTCGGTCAGCGGCTCTACATCTCCGAGGCGACGGTCAAGACGCACCTTGCCGCCGCCCAGGACAAGCTGGGCGCCCGCAATCGTGTGGGCGTCGCCGTCATCGCCGAGCGAGCGGGGTTGTTGCGCGGCCGGTGAGGGGCGCGCCGATCAGGCGATGTCCGCCGACTCGGGCTCCATGTGGGTGCTCTGCCACTCCCACAGCGTGCCGGGGCGGCCGCGGCCGAGGACGACGCGCTTGTGGCTGATGCCCAGGCCGCGCACGGAGGCGAGGCGACGGTTGAGATTGCCGCGGTCGGGGGAGGTACCGGTCAGCGACCGCGTGATCGCCACGGCCGCGGACACCGGGAACGTGGGGCCGGTCAGCGCGCGCGTGAACGTGAGGTCGCGCCACAGCCGATCGACCAGCAGCGGGCGGCACGAGTCGACCATGCGGTTGTGGTCGAAGGCCAGGGGCGGCAGGTCGTCGATCGGGTGCCACTGCACGTAGTCGGGGGCATCGGCCGGGTGGTCGGCGACCGCCCACATCGCGACCGACAGGGTCTGGCCGCGCGGGTCGCGGTGGGGCTCGTCGAACACGGTCAGCTGCCCGAGGCCCCGGACGCCCAGGCCAAGCTTGGTCTGCACCGCGCGCTCGGCGGCCTCGGCGAGGCGTTCGCCCTCCCACAGCGTGACGCCCGGAAGGGCCAGCTGGTCGATGTACGGCTCGGACATGCGCTTGGAGACGCCGATCTCGACCTGCCGGGTCTCGTTGTTGTACCTCAGCGTGATCGCGTCCACGGAGACGGCGGAGGTTGGCTGGCGACCCATGCGTTCTTCCTTCTCAGACGGCGATGTCACGAAGATTTCACCAATCAGGGTACCCCGCGAATTGGTGTCGGGCACCAGATCCCGGTTCGTGGGAGGAATCGGTCCACCTGCTGGGCGTCGACCACTCCATCCACAGCCCACGGACTGGAATGGGTGGCATTTCCCCTGGGTGGTTGCCTACCCTCGATCACGACGTACCCCCAGGAACAAGGACCCACCCCCATGGAAACCCCCGTTCCGGACGCCGCCGCGCGTCCGCGTGTTCGCCTCCGTCGCAGCCCCGTGTGGCTGGTCGCGGGCATCCTCGCCGTGTCCCTCGGCGGCCTCGCCTCGGCGTTCGTGTACCTGCAGGTCGCGGCGTCCGACCCCGTGCTGCGGGTCAACCGCACCATCCACCGCGGCGAGGTCATCCAGGCCGCCGACCTCTCGGTGGTCCAGGTGGGGGCCGGCCTCGATGTGCGCACCGTGCCCGACGCGCGGGCGTCCGAGGTCGTCGGCCGGGCGGCGGTCACCGACCTGCCCGGCGGCAGCCTGCTCGTCGACGGGTCGTGGGGGGACGCCGACGTGCCCCTGGGCAGCTCCCGGGTGGGCCTGCGGCTGGCCCCGGGACGGTTCCCGACCACCGACCTGCGCCCCGGCACGACCGTGCTCGTCGTCGCGCTGCCCGCGCAGGGCGGGGCCGTGGCGGAGGAACTGCCCGCCAGCGTGCCCGCGACCCTCGTCGGCGACGCCGGGACCCAGCCCGACGGCTCGACCCTGTTCGCGCTCGCCGTGCCCAGCGCCTCCGCCGAGCTCGTGGCGCGCCTCGCCGCGGCCGACCGGGTGGCGCTGGTCCAGACGGGGAACGGCCGATGAGCCTCCTCGTCCTCACCTCCGCCGCCGGGGCGCCCGGGGTGTCGACCACGGCGCTGGGGCTGACCCTGGCCTGGCCGCGGGACGCCGTGCTCGTCGACGCCGACCGCTCGGCCCCCCACTCGATCCTGGCCGGGTACCTGAGCGGGCAGTCCACCCGCGGCAACGGCATGCAGGGCCTCCTGCAGGCGCACCGCGAGCGCTCGTCGATGGCGGCCGCGCTGGCCGCCGAGTGGCGCCCGCTGCCCGACCTGCCGCGCCCACCAGGTCAGGACGCCCCCGGCGAGCGCCGGTTCGTCCCCGGCTTCACCCACCTCGGGTCCGTGGACCTCTTCGAGGGGGCTTGGCCGTCGGTCGTCGAGACCGCGCGCGAGGCGTCCTTCGACGTGGTGGTGGACGCGGGCCGCACCGGCCACCGCGGCCTGCCCGCCAACTTGGTCGCGGGCGCGGACGCCGTGGGCCTGGTCTGCCGCACCTCGCTCGCCTCCCTGGCCGCGCTGCCGCTGCACCTGGCGCCGCTCGTCGAGTCGGGCGCGCCCGGCCGCGTGGGGCTCGTCGTCGTCGGCCCCGGCCGCCCGTACGGGGTGCGCGAGGTCGCCGAGCAGTTCGGCGTCCCGGTGCTGGCCGAGGTGGCGTGGGACGCGGCGTCTGCCGCCGAGCTCAACGAGGGCGCACCGGTCGGCAAGCGCTGGGCGCGCACCGCGCTGGCCCGGTCGTTCGAGCGCGCCGCCGTCGCCCTCAGCGAGGCCATGCGCGCCGGACGCCTCGAGGAGGCCTCGTGAACCCGACGGCGGCCATGCGCCGCCTCGCCGACATCCCGTTGCTGGCGGGTCCCGAGCAGCCCTTCGCGGTGCCGGCCGACGACCTGCGGCGTGCGGCCGCGCCGCTTCCCGGCGACGAGGAGGTCGACTGGGGCCTGGTCGTCGTGCTGCGCCGCCGCGTCTCCGACGAGGTCACCCGCGAGACCGAGGCCCACGCCGAGCGCACCGGGAATCCGATGCCCGACGCCGACCGCCGGCTGCTCGCCCGGTCGATCATCAGCCGGATCGTCCACCAGTGGGCCGAGGACCAGACCCACCTCGGCGAGATGTGGACCGTCGAGCGCGAGCACACCTACGCCGACGCCCTCGAAGACGCGATCTTCGGCTACGGCCGCCTGCAGCCCCTGTTCGAGATGCCCGACGTGGAGAACATCGAGATCCACGGCTGCGACTCGGTCGTGGTGCAGTACGGCGACGGGCACCGCGTCGAGCTGCCGCCCGTGGCCGACTCCGACGAGGAGCTGATCGAGGCCATCCGGTTCCTGGGCGAGTCGGTGAACCCGCCGCGCCCGTTCGACGACGCGCACCCCACGATGACGCTCGCCCTCGGCGACCGGCACCGGCTGCATGCGATCGGCTTTGGATTGAGCTTCCGGCCGTCGATCGTCATCCGTCAGCACATCCTGACGACCATCGACCTGCCCGAGTTGGTCGACCGCGGCATGATGCCCGACGACGTCGGCCGCCTCCTGCACGCGGCCGTGCTCAACCGCACCTCGATCGTCATCGCCGGCGACCAGGGCGCGGGCAAGACGACCCTGCTGCGGGCCCTGATCGCCTCCATCCCGCACAACGAGCGGTTCGGCACCCTCGAGACCGACTACGAACTGCTCACCCACCTCCAGCCCGGACGCCGCAACATGCTCGCCCTGCAGGCCCGCGTCGGCCTGGGCGAGGTGACCGACGGACGCCACGTGGGCGAGTTCTCCGTCGCCGAGCTGATCCCCGAGGCGCTGCGCCAGAACCTGGCCCGCCTGGTCGTCGGCGAGGTCCGCGGTGTGGAGGCCGGGGCGATGTTCGAGGCCATGCAGTCGGGCGCGGGAACGCTGAGCACGACCCACTCCCACTCGGCGGTCTCGACCATGGACCGCCTGGCGGCCCGCGTCGCGCAGGGCGGCGTGCTCAGCGTCGACGAGGCCTACCGGCAGATCGCCCTCCACATCGGGCTGATCGTGCACGTGCACCTGGTGGACGACACCTGGCGCGGCGGGGTCCGGACCCGCAAGGTCTCGCAGGTCATCGCCCTCACCGGGGCGGTCGAGGGCAACCGGCCCGTGTCGCACCTCGTCTACCAAGCCGAGACCCCCGGCACGTCGGAGCGGTTCCAGCCCGAGCCCCGCATGATGGACGAGCTGTCGCCCTTCCTCGCGAGCTGGCGGGCAGAACCGTGACCCTCCTCCTCGCCGTCCTGGCCGCCATGCTCCTCGTGGGCGGCATCGTCATCCTGGCGGCGGTCGCCGCGGGGGTGCTGGTGCAGCGGCCGCGGCGGGCCGGGGCGTCCACAGGCCTGTGGAAGAAGGCTGTGGACAAGCTGGCCGGGTTGTCCAAGCGCTCCCGCCTGACGATCGCTGTCGGACTGGTCGCCGGGGTGGTGGCCACCCTGTGGACGGGCTGGCCCCTGATGCTCGTCGTGGTGCCGGTCGCGGTGGTCGGCGTGCCGCACCTGCTGTCGGCGCCCAAGCAGGACCAGATCGAGCTGCTCCAGGCCCTCGACCGCTGGGTGCGCGGCATGACGGCCACGATGGCCACGGGCAAGTCGATCACCGACGCGCTGCGGCTGTCGGCCCGGACGCCCCCGCCCCTGTTGGCGGACCACCTGGTCCTGCTCATCCGACGGCTGGACGATCGCTGGCCCGCCCCGCAGGCGCTGCTGGCGCTGGCCGACGACCTCGACTCGCCCGACGCGGACGCGGTGCTGGCCAGCCTCGTCCTGGCCGCCCACCGCGGCGGGACGGGCGCCACGTCAACCCTCGCCGCCCTGGCCGACACCATCCAGGAGCGGCTCAAGGCGCTGCGCGAGATCGAGTCGGAGCGCTCGAAGCCCCGCGCGGTCGTCAAGCAGGTGACGATCATCACGCTGGTGCTGCTCAGCGGGTCGCTGCTCCTGGCGCGCGACTTCTTCGCCCCCTACGGCACCCCGGTCGGGCAGGCGCTGCTCGCTGGGCTGATCGCCGCCTACGTCGGCTCGCTGGTCATGCTGCGCAAGATGACGCTGCCCCGCGAGCGCCACCGCATCCTGAGGAGCCTGTCGTGACGGCCCTCTCGCTGATCCTGCCCGGGGCGGTGCTCGCGCTCGGGCTCGTGCTCGTCGTTGCGTCGTTCCGGCCCCAGCACGCCCGCCTCGGCGACGCGCTCGCCGTGTTGACCGACCGGGCGCCAGCCATCACGCCGGTCGAGGACGCGTCGGGTGCGCAGGGCGTCGAGCGGCTGGGGGAGTGGTGGGTCCGTTCGCGCCAGGTCGTCGCGCCGCCCGACCTGGAGCGCCAGCTGCGCCTGCGCGGCCGCTCGCTGACCCGGCACTACGCCTACAAGCTGCTCGCCGCGGCGGGCGGGTTCCTGCTGCCGCTCGTCGTGGGGATGGTGCTGTGGCTCGGGTTCGGGGAGTCCCCGTTGATGCCGGTCGTGTTCAGCGTCGCGCTGGCGATCGTGGGCTTCGTCACGCCCGACCTGATGCTGCGCGGCGCCAGCGCCGAGGCGTCCGAGGACGCCACCGAGGCCCTGCTGGCCTTCTTCGACCTCGTCACCCTCGAGCGGCTGGCCAATCAGTCGGGCACCCAGGCCCTGCACGCGGCCGCGGCACTCTCCGACGTCCCGGTGTTCGCCGACATCCGCGCGGCACTCGAGCGCGCCCGGCTCCAGCAGCGCGCGCCCTACACCGACCTCAAGGAGCTCGGCCGCGAGCTCGACCTGCCCGCCCTGCGCGACCTCGCCGATGTGATGCGCCTCGACGAGTCGGGGGCCTCGCTCTCGACCGCCCTGCGCGCCCGCGTCAAGGAGCTGCGCGACGGCCACCTCACCGCCATGAAGATGGCGGCCTCCGAGGTCTCGGAACGGATGACGATGTGGATGGTTGTCCCCAGCCTCGTCTTCGGTTTGTTCTTTCTCGTGCCCCCGCTCCTTACACTCGTCAGTAGCGGTTGACCCACCCACCACCCCCGAAGGAGAACCGTCACATGTCCACCACGTCCTTGTTGAACACTGCCCTGGTCCACCGTGCCGTCGGCACGGCCCACCTGGTCCCCACGCGGCTGCGCGCGCTGCTGCGCCCCCGCGACGAGCGCGGCCTGTCCCAGTCCACCGAGCAGGCGCTGCTCGTCGCCGCGGCCATCCTCGTGGCCGGCGCGATCGGCATCGGGGTCTGGAACTTCGTGCAGTCGAAGCTGTCCGGCGGCGGCGTCACGATCACCGGCGGCCCGTAGTGAACCGCCCCGACAGAGGGATGTCGGGGTCCGTGCAGTGGGCGATCCTCGTCCCCGTCATCCTGCTCACCGTCCTGGGCGCGATCCAGGTCGGTCTGTGGGCGTACGGGCGCACCGTCGCCTCCCACGCCGCGATCGCGGCCGCTGAGGAGGCGGCGCTGCTGGGGGCGTCCGAGGCGGACGCCCGGGCCCTCGGCACCGAGATCGCCTCCGGCGGGGGGCTCACCGACATCCAGGTGCAGCTCGTCGTCGACGCCAACAACGCCCGCGCCACCGTGCGCGGCCGCATGCCCACCTTCGTCGACCTCGGCCAGACCCGCGTCAGCGAACAGGCCACCCGCCCCCGGGAGCAGGTGACCCGACCATGACGACGACCGGACGCCGGGGCGAGCGCGGCATGTCGATCTCGGTCGAGCTGGCCATCCTGTTGCCCGCGCTGGTGGTGATCATCGCGCTGCTCGTGGGCGCCGGACGCCTCGCGCTCGCCCGCATCTCCGTCCAGCAGTGGGCCGACTCCGCGGCGCGGACGGCGACGCTGGCCCGCGACGCCCACTCGGCCCAGGCCCGCGCCCACGCGGTGGTGGCCTCCGACGCCGGGGGCTCCGACCTGCGGTGCGCGGGCGGCTGGCAGCTCACCGTCGACACCGGGGCGTTCGCGCTCCCGGTCGGCCAGCCGGGCACGGTGCGCACCACCGTGCGCTGCCCGGTCGCCATGGCCGACCTGCTCCTGCCGGGGGTCCCCGGCACCATCCTCGTCGAGGCCGACGCCTCGTCGACACTCGATCGCTACCGAGGGAGAGGCTGATGATGCGTCGCATCCTGGCCCTGGCCGCCGTGCTCGCCACCGTCGTGGTGCCACCGTGGCTGCTGCTCGCCTGGGGTTTCACCGACTGGTCGGCCATCGGCCTGTGGAGCGCCACCGACGTCCGGGTGCTGCTCGGCGCCCTGACCGTCGTGGGGTGGCTCGCCTGGGCGGTGTGGGTCGCCGCGCTGGGCATCGAGTTCGCCGGCGCGCTGGCCGGGCGCCGCGTCCGGTTCACCCTGCCCGGGTTCGCGCTCCCGCGCGCGGTCGCCTCGGCCCTGGTCACCACCATCCTCGCCTCCGGGGCGGCCTCGCTCGCCCACGCGGCCCCGCCGCCCGTGGCGTCGGTCACCCAGCAGGCGGTGCCGGTCGCCCAGCCTCGCCCGGACTCGCTCGCCCAGGTGGTCGAGGCCCCCGCGGTCGCGGCGGGTCCGACCCATACGGTCGTCCCGGGTGATGAGCTCTGGAGCCTCGCCGAGCGCTACTACGGCGAGGGCGCACGCTGGCGCACGATCGTCGCCGCCAACCCGTCGTTGCAGTCCGACCCGATGGCGCGGCTGGTGCCCGGCACGGTGCTGTCGGTGCCCGGCCCGGTGGTGCTCGTCACCGTGCGCACCGGCGACACCCTGAGCGGCATCGCCCGCACCCACCTCGGCGACCCCGACCGCTGGCCCGAGATCCACGCGCTCAACACCGCGCGCATCGCCGACCCCGACCTCATCCTCCCCGGCTGGGTGCTCAAGGTTCCGATGGCCTGGCAGGCGGGTGAGCTCCCGGACGCCCCGGCCCCGGTGCCCCTGCCGGAGTCGGCCCCCGAGGCCGCCGGCGAGGACAGTGCCGCCGGCACCGGCGCTTACACCGGCGCCGCTTCCGTCGACGCCCCGGCCGAGGCTGGCGCCACCACCGGCTCGGCCGGGCCCACGGCGTCCCTGCTCGCCCCCGAGACCGACGCTGGGCCCGCCGCCGGCCTGCTGGGCGGGATGACCGCCCTGTCGGCCGCCGCCGTGATCGGCGGCATCGGGGTGCGGCGCCGGGTGCAGGCGCAGGCGCGGCCGCTGGGCCGGCGCTACGCCCAGCCGACCGGCGAGCTCTCCCGGTACGAGGCCGCCCTGGCCCAGACCGTTCCCGCCGAGGCGGGCCCTGACCGCTCGCGCCTGCTCGAGCGCGCGCTGCGTCTGCTCGCCCACCACTGGTGGCAGGCGGGCCAGCCCGCGCCCACGCTGGTGCACGCGCTGGTCGGTCCCGACGACCTGGAGTTCGTGCTGCGCGCGCAGCCGTCCTCGGTGCCCGACGGGTTCACGCTGCTGGGCGAGAGCGTCGCGGTGCGCTGGTCCATGCTGGCGACCCTCGCTGACGTCGACCACCCCGTCGCCTGGCCGGCGTTGGTGACGCTCGGGGAGCGTGAGCCCGGCCACCTCGTGATGGTCGACGTCATGTCGGCCGGCGTGCTCGGGCTGCGCGACGAGGGTGGTGAGGCGTCCGAGGTGCTGTCGGCGATGCTCGTCGAGCTGGCGTGCGCGCCGTGGGCGTCCGAGCTGGGCCTGCTGGTCGTCACCGCCGACCCGCAGTTCGCCGACGCCGCCGGGGAGGGCCGCATCGTCTGCGACCGCGAGGTCGAGGACGCCGTGGCCACCGTGGAGCGGCTCGTCCGGCAGCGCTCGCGCATCATGACGGAGGGCGGGTGGGACGCCGGCCGCCTCGACCCCGACCTCGCCGAGGCGTGGTCGGCGCAGGTGGTCCTGTTCGAGGTCGCGCCCGACGCCGACCAGCTCGCCCGGCTCGAGGCCGCCGTCTCGGACAACCCGTGCGGCGTCGCGGCCGTGGCGGTGGTCGATGCGGCCCGCGCGACGTCCGTCGACTGGGTGCTGTCGACGTCGGGGGGCGTGCGCCGCCTGGCCGGCCCCGACTCGGAGATCACCCCGCAGCGGGTCCCGGCCGGCACGCGCCGGGCGCTCGCCGACCTGTACCGCCTCGCCAACGACGCCACCACCGAGCGCGCCCCGTGGTGGCAATCCCCCTCGGAGGACGACGTGAACATCATCGCCCTGCGCCCCGTGCCGGCCCCCGCCCCGAAGACCGGCCCGCGCCTGAACCTGCTCGGCCCCGTCGAACTCCTCGGTACCGCCGGCACCCCGCCGGGCCGCGCGGTGCGCCAGTGCGTCGAGTACTGCGCGTGGCTGCTGCTGCACCCGGGAAGCACCCCGCAGCAGATGGGCGCGGCCCTGCTCGTGGCCGACGGCACCCGGCGTTCGAACATGAGCCGCCTTCGGACCTGGCTCGGCGCCGACGCCGCAGGCGACCTCTACCTGCCCGACGCCTACTCGGGGCGGATCCAACTCCACGACGAGGTCACCTCCGACTGGGACGAGCTGCTCCTGCTCACCGCCGGCGGCGTGAACCGCCAGCCGCTCGACCGGTTGCTGGCCGCGCTGGAGCTCGTGCGCGGGGCACCCCTGGCCGACGCGGCGCCGGGCCAGTGGGGCTGGGCCGAGGAGTTCCGCACCGACGCGGCGGCGCTGGTCCGCGACGTCGGGGTCATGGCCGCGCGCGCCGCCCGGGAGCGCGGCGACCTGGACACCAGCCGCTGGGCGGCCAACCGTGCACTCGTGGCCGCGCCCGACGACGAGCTGCTGCTGGGGGAGCGGATCCGCACCGAGCACGCGGCCGGCCGCGCCGACGAGGTCGAACGCCTCGTGGCCCGCGTCACCCGCACCGCACGCACGCTCGGCGTCGACCTGCTGCCCGAGACCGTCGACCTCTGCCAGGAGGTGGTCGAGGGGCGCCTGCGGGCGCGCGCGTGAGGCTGGTCGTCCGCCGCCGCAACGGGAACACGCCGGTGTGAGACAGTGCGTGCCAAGGAGGACACCGATGCCGACCGCACCGATCGCCACGTGGGGCGACCCCGCCCACCTCGCGTGGCTGGAGGACCACCGCACGCAGCTGCTCGACTTCTACGCCCCCGAGGTGTGCCGCGCCGAGGGCGGCTACCACTGGATCGGCAACGACGGCCACGCCATCCCGGCCCAGGGCCAGCAGCTGTGGATCGGCGCGCGCATGCTGCACGTGCACGCCCTGGCCCACCTGCTCGGCCGCGAGGGGGCGGCCGACATCGTCTGCCACGGGCTGGTGTACTACGTGGACGGCCCCGGCCACGACGACGAGCACGGCGGGTGGTTCAACGCGGTCATGCCCGACGGGGTCGACGACCGCAAGGAGCTGTACGGGCACGCGCACGTCCTGCTGGCCGGCAGCAGCGTCGCCCAGGCCGGGTTCGCCGAGGGGGAGCGACTGGCCCGCGAGGCGTCCGAACTCATCGACCGGCACTACTGGGTGGAGGCCGACGGCGCGGGCCTCGACTCGCTCGACCGGACCTTCGCCAATCCCGACCCCTACCGCGGGCTCAACGGCAACATGCACCTGACCGAGGCCTACCTCGCCGCGTACGAGGCCTTCGGTGACGACGTCTTCCTCGACCGGGCGCTGCGGCTGGCCCGGCGGCTGTCGGGGCCCGCGGCGTCCGGGGAGTACCGGCTCGTGGAGCACTGCGACCAAGGCTGGACGCCCGTGCGGGACTACAACCGGGAGGTGCCGAACCACCCGTTCCGGCCGTACGGGTCGACGGTCGGGCACTGGCTGGAGTGGGCCAAGCTCGACCTGCAGTTGTACGGCATCACGGGCCAGGAGTGGCTGCTCGACGCCGCCCGCACGCTCGTCGAGGGCGCGTTCGCCGACGGCTGGCACGAGCCCGGCTTCGTCTACACCGTCGACTGGGATGGGACACCGGTCGTCGACGCACGCTTCTTCTGGCCGATGGCCGAGGCGACCGGTGCGCTGCACGCGCTCGTGCTGGCCAGCGGCGAGGACCGCTGGCAGGAGCTGTACGGCCGGGTCTGGCAGCAGGCGCAGGCCCACTTCGTCGACCACGAGCGGGGTGGGTGGCACTCCGAGGTCGACGGCGACGGACGGCCCGTGCTGGTCACCTGGGACGGCAAACCCGACCTGTACCACGTGTTCCAGGCGACGCTGTACCCCCGGCTCTCGCTCGACCAGGGGCTCGCGGCCGCGCTCACATCGGGAAGATGATCCCCGACTGGACGATCCAGACGCCGACGGTCATCAGGATCAGCGCCAGCACCACGACGACGACCGCGACCCGGACGCCGACGCTGCGGCGCGGCGGGGCGTCGTCCTCGAACGGGTGGGGGCGCAGCTCCTCGGGGACGTCGAGGCGCTCGTGGTCGCTCACGCGCCGACCCAGAAGAAGGCCGCCAACACCAGCGCGAGCCCGCCGAGCATGGCCAACCCGGCCACCACACCCGCGACGATCGCGAAGATCCTGAACCGGTCGGTGCCGCCGCCGGCCATCAGGGCAGCTCCCGGCGCGAGCGCAGGTGGTACAGCAGCCAGGGCAGCTCGGTCTGCACGGCGTCCACCCCGAGGTCGAACAGGCGTGACCAAGCCGCGGACGGGCTCTCGGCGACAGCCTTCTCGTCGTCGTTCCCGGCGAACAGGGGGATGCCGGTGGTGAGGGTCTCGGAGTTCACCCAGGTGAGCAGGTGGTCGCGGTGCAGCTGCTCCATGACGCTGTCGTCGAACCACGGCGAGTCGTCGTCGTGGGCGATCAGCTCGACCCCGACGAGGTTGATCTCGTCGTCGTGGATCGGCAGCGCCCGGACCTCGTCGAGGGTGTAGCAGATCGCCAGGACCGGGTACTTGGTGCGGTGCTGGCGCAGCTTCTCCAGCGCCTGGGCCTCCCACGCCGGCACCTTGAGCAGGACCTGCTCGGCCATGCCGAGGCCGTCGAGCACGCGCAGCAGGGTCGGCCACCGCCACCACGAGCGGTCGAGCGCGAACATGAACGGACGCCCCCGGAATTCCCCGAGCAGCGCGGTCAGGCGCTCGACCCGGCTGCGGCGCAGCGGGCGGTCCTTCCAGTGGTAGGACAGCTCGCCGATCTCGCCGGCGGTCATGGTCTGGATGTTGCGGTCCACCCCGAGGAACTCGTTCTCGAAGCCGTCGTGGAATGCGAAGAAGACGTGGTCGACGCTGCTGGAGACGTCGATCTTGATGATGTCGGCGCCCGACAGCAGGGCCGCGCGCGCGGCGAGTGTCGTGTTCGACGGGACCGTGCTGGTGCTGACACCGCCGTGCGACACCACCAGCGGGCGGTGGGCCTCGACGAGGCGGTTGAGCAGGCCGTTGGTCTCGGCGTGGGTATCGGCTCCGAACAAAGTGACACTCCTTGTCACGGTCACTTCCCGGGGGATCGGGTGACCGCCCTCCAGTCTACGTGCGGGCAGGCCGGGTCGAAAGTCGGGGTGGCCGATCACCGCGGCAGGCGTTCGGAAGGGGTTTCGTGGAAAGATGGTGAGGGCCTGCGACGAAGGAGTGGAAATGGCTGAGTTCCTCTACGAAGACATGCTTCCGATCGGTGCTGACGAGACGCCCTACCGGCTCGTCACCAAGGAAGGCATCGAGACCGTCGAGGGACCCGACGGCCGCACGTTCCTCAAGATCGCGCCCGAGGTGTTCGAGAAGCTGGCCGAGGTCGCCATGCACGACATCGCCCACTACCTCCGCCCGGCGCACCTGTCCCAGCTGCGGAAGATCATGGACGACCCCGAGGCGTCCGACAACGACAAGTTCGTGGCGCTCGACCTGCTGAAGAACGCCAACATCGCGGCCGGCGGCGTCCTGCCGATGTGCCAGGACACGGGCACCGCGATCGTCATGGGCAAGCGCGGCCAGCAGATCCTCACCGAGGGCACGGACGAGAGGCCGCTGAGCAAGGGCATCTACGACGCCTACACCAAGCTCAACCTGCGCTACTCGCAGAACGCCCCCATCACCATGTGGGAGGAGAAGAACACCGGCTCCAACCTGCCCGCGCAGATCGAGCTGTACGCCGACACCGCGCCCGGCCACGAGAACACCTACAAGTTCCTGTTCATGGCCAAGGGCGGCGGCTCGGCCAACAAGAGCTACCTGTACCAGGAGACCAAGGCCGTCCTGAACGAGGCCGCGATGATGCGCTTCCTCGACGAGAAGCTCCGTGCGCTCGGCACCGCCGCCTGCCCGCCGTACCACCTCGCGATCGTCGTCGGCGGCACGTCGGCCGAGTTCGCTCTGAAGACGGCCAAGTACGCCTCGGCGAAGTACCTCGACACGCTGCCCACCTCGGGTTCGATCTCGGCGCACGGCTTCCGTGACGTCGAGTTCGAGCAGAAGGTGCTCAAGCTGACGCAGGACTTCGGCATCGGCGCCCAGTTCGGCGGCAAGTACTTCTGCCACGACGTCCGCGTGATCCGCCTGCCGCGCCACGGCGCGTCGCTGCCGGTCGCCATCGCGGTGTCCTGCTCCGCCGACCGCCAGTGCTTGGCCAAGATCACGCCCGAGGGCGCGTTCATCGAGCAGCTCGAGACCGAGCCGGCCAAGTACATGCCCGATGTCGTCGACTCCGACCTGGACGCCGACTCCCACGGCATCACCGGCACCGGCAAGGGCGCCGCGGTCAAGATCGACCTCGGCCAGCCGATGGAGGAGATCCTCGCCGAGCTCAGCAAGCACCCGGTGAAGACCCGCGTGCAGCTGACCGGCACCGTGGTCGTGGCCCGCGACATCGCGCACGCCAAGATCAAGGAGCGCCTGGACGCCGGCGAGGACATGCCGCAGTACCTCAAGGACCACCCGGTCTACTACGCCGGCCCCGCCAAGACCCCCGAGGGCATGGCGTCCGGCTCGTTCGGCCCCACCACCGCCGGTCGTATGGACTCCTACGTCGAGCAGTTCCAGGCCGCGGGCGGCTCGAAGGTCATGCTGGCCAAGGGCAACCGCTCCAAGGCCGTGACCGACGCCTGCGCCGCGCACGGTGGCTTCTACCTCGGCTCGATCGGTGGTCCGGCCGCCCGTCTGGCGCAGGACTGCATCAAGTCCGTCGAGGTGCTCGAGTACCCCGAGCTCGGCATGGAGGCCGTCTGGAAGATCGAGGTCGAGGACTTCCCGGCCTTCATCGTCGTCGACGACAAGGGCAACGACTTCTTCGCCGAGGTCACCAAGCCCGTCCTGCTGCAGGTGCAGAAGAAGGCCTGATCACGCTGGCTGCGGCCGGGTCGGCACCCTGTGGGTGTCGGCCCGGCCGTTTGCTGTTGGAGGGGGCGCGACCGTCAAGAAGGAGGGGTGATTCTTGACGGTTCCGCGCCGTGCAACAGCAAACGCGCGTCAGGACACATTCAGCGATTCCCAAGCGTCCCGGGTGATCGCGAACTGGCGGTGGAAGGTGCGCCGGTCCAGGTGCCAGGTGTCGGTTCCCCGGCCCGTCTCGGTCATGCCGATCCGCTGCAGGATGCGCACGGAGGCGGGGTTGGCGTCCGCGGCCTCGGCCCACACCTCGTCCAGACCGAGGACGCCGAAGGCGTGGTCCAGCCCCTGCCGGGCCATCGCCGTGCCGAGGCCCCTCCCGAAGCGCTCGCGCCCGCCGACGAGGTAGCCGAGCTCGCGGCGTCCGGGTTCGGAGCCGTGCAGGTCGACGTAGCCGACCACCTCACCGCCTGCGACCGCGGTCAGGCGGAGCAGGTCGGCGGGCGGGTCCGCGACGAGCTCGGCCCAGCGCTCGCGGCGCTCGGCCGGGTCGAGGTCACGCGACCAGCCGGCCTCGTCGCAGAACAACAGGTCGTCGCCCCATGCCGCCATCACCGGCGCGTCGCCGGGCTCGAGTGGGAGCAGCAGGACGCCCTTGGTGGGGGTCCCGTCGGGGGACGACATGGGCAGGATCCCGAGCAGGGGTGTCAGGCCTCGAGGTCGGCCTCGACCTCGTCGGCGTCGACCTCCTCGCCGTAGGCCACCTCGGCGGCCGGGTCGGGCTGCTCCTGCGCGAGGCGCTCCTCGATGGACTCCTCGGTCGCCACGTCGTCGGTGTGGAAGGCCGCGTCCACGGGCGTGACCGGGTCGTCGGGGACCATCGTCGCCGCGTCGGCGCCGTCGTACACGAGCTCACGCGTGTCCAGGTCCTCGGCCGTCACCTCGCCGTAGGGGCGGTTGGCGTCGGCGGCCTCGACCGCGTCCTGTCCCTCGATGCCGTCGTAGCTGCCGTCGTTCGCGTCGATGCTCATGCGCCCCAGCCTGACAAGGCCGGACGCCGGATTCAAGGGGTGTTCTCACCCCAGGGCGGACCGCAGGAAGGCGTCCACACGGGCGATGTAACCGGGCCGGTCGGTGAAGTAGGCCTCGCAGTGGTCCGCGCCGGGGAAGGTGACCAGCGTGCAGGCCGGACCCGCGGCGTCCGCGAGTTGCTCGGCGTGCGCGTACGGGATGACGCGGTCGCGGGTGCCGTGCAGCAGCAGGACCGGGCGCGGGGCGAGCCCCGCGATGGCGTCGAGTGGCCGCACCTGCGCGTAGGAGTACCCGTAGCGCAGCCGGTTGACCAGGTCGGCGAGCGGCACGATCGGCTGGGACGGCAGGCGGTAGCGGCGGTAGTTGGCGGCCACGACGTCGCCCATGGTGGCGAACGGCGAGTCGAGCACGAACGCGGCCACGCGCGGGTCGGACGCCCCCTCGAGGATGGCGGTCGAGGCGCCCATCGAGAAGCCGACCACGGCGATGCGGGCGTCGGGGCGCCGGCGCACCGCGAGGTCGATCGCCGCCCGCAGGTCGGCTTGCTCGTGGTGGGACAGCGACTGCGGCCCGTCACCGGAGTCCCCGTTGCCGCGGAAGTCGAACATCAGCACCGTGTGCCCGGCCCGCCACAGGCCCGAGCCGATGCCGAGCATGTCCGACTTGGTGCCCCGGTGGCCGTGGGCGCAGATGACGACGGTGTCGGAGCCGGGGGCGTCCATCCACCAGCCAGCCAGTTGCACCCCGTCGGCGGCCGCGAAGCGCACGTCCTCGGCGTCGGCGCGCACCTCGAACGGGGTGAACGCGTAGTCGGGCCACGGACGCCGGGGCCCGTTGAGGCTCCACGCGGTGTAGCCGGCCACGCCGATGGCGCCCAACGCGGTCCCGGTGGCGAGCGATCCGAGGGCGGTGGTGAGGCGGCGGCGCATGTCGCTGAGACTAGTCCGGCTGGCGAGGGGAGGCGGCGCTCGGCGTCCCCGCACCGAGGATCTCGACCAGCAGGCCCACCGTGCGCTCGGCGGGCACCACCCCGTCGGGTCCCGGACGCCGGCCCTCGAAGTAGGCGCCCCGCCCGTCGTGGTGCACCGGCCCGCCGTCGAGGACGGTGACCCGGCCGTCGGCGACCGCGTGGTGCCAGGCCGATCCCTTGGCGAACGGCCACCGCCCCGGGAACACCAGCGGCCCCAGCTTGCGGGAGAGGTCGCGCGAGCCGCGGATGTCCCACAGGTGCTCGACGTGCTCCAGGCCCGGGTCGTCGCCGAACACCCCGCCGATCGACACGACCGAGACGCGCATGCCCATCAGGCTGAGCATCGTGGACGCCCCGAGCGCCATCTGCGCACCCCCGCTGAACCCGATGAGGGTGACCGGCACCCCGCACCCGGGCGCCCACCCGGCGCGGTCGAGGGACCGGACGACCTGCTGGGCCAGCCCCGCGTTGAACGTCGGCCCGTAGCGCGGGTCGGCCGAGACCAGCACCTGCAGGATGTT
Source organism: Propioniciclava sp. MC1683 (assembly GCF_014164675.1). Classification (NCBI taxonomy): domain Bacteria; kingdom Bacillati; phylum Actinomycetota; class Actinomycetes; order Propionibacteriales; family Propionibacteriaceae; genus Propioniciclava; species Propioniciclava sp. MC1683. The sequence goes on from NZ_JACJFX010000017.1 coordinate 44,940, forward strand.
GCGGACGTTGATCAGCTTCGGGGTGAGGCTCTCGCGGCGGACGCGGCGCAGGCGGTCGAGGCGCGTCCACAGCCAGCGGGTGGCGCGCTGCACGAGGCTGCGGTTCTCCACCGAGTAGGGGAACACGTCGGCCAGCACCCGCACGCCGGGCAGGGCCGCGGCCACGGCGTCCAGAACGGCGCGCTCGCGCAGGCTCAGCCCGTCGCCGGAGACCACGCCGACCCCCGACAGGTACACGACGAACCGGTCGGGCAACGGGCCGTACGCCCGCGGCGCGGGTGCGCCCACGCGCGCGAACGTGCGCCGGGTCTCGACGGCGCCGCGGGTGGCCCACCAGCGCAGGGACTCCAGCGGCGCGAGCAGCGCGAACGCCACGAGCAGCGCGAGCGCCCCGCCGAGGAGCCACGTCCCCCAGGTCATCGGCCGACCTCCCGTACCTGCTCGGGAGCACCGACCGGGATGAACGGCGTGCCGGCCAGGATGTCGCGGCTGGTGACCAGGACGGGCTGGCCGGACGCGAGGGTCCACAGCCGCGAGCCCAGCCAGCCCAGCGGGGCGGCCAGCAGGCGGCTCACGAGTTGGGCGACGAGCCACCCGGACGCCGCCACGAGCAGCGCCTGCCAGGCGGGGAGCGCGTAGGCGGCGCCGAGGAGCAGGAACAGCACGAGGAACGACCAGGCGCCGAGCACCCGGCCCAGGCCGAGGCCGACGTGGGGGAGGAAGGTGAGGGCCGCGAAGACCTGCGGGGCCAGGGCGAGCAGGAAGATCGTGACGACCGTCTCGACCGGGACGTCGCGGCGCGTGACGAGGGTGGCGACGCCCCACGTGACGAAGGCCTCCAGCACCCGGAGCAAGGTGAGCCAGACGAGGCCGGCGACTCCGGCCACCACCGCGCGGACTCGCCCGACGTGGTTGAGGTACAGCACGCTCGTGTGGGCGATGCCCGTCGAGGCCCACGCCAGCAGGGCCACGCCGAAGGCGCCGGCCAGCGGCGGGTCGGAGGCCAGGCTCCGCGCGACGGTGGCGTCGCGGGTCAGGACGTCCACCACGAGCGTCAGCGTGGCGGCGAGCGTATCGAGCACGGACGCATCATGCCCGGTCCGGCAAGGAGCGCCCGCGTTTCCTGAGTGGTACTTAAGTCTGAAAATCCGGGCTGAACCCTCCATCGACAGGCTGATTTCCGTCAGCCGGGGAGTGTTCCCCCTTTCGGAATCACAGGGAATTCTTAGACTTCTGTCATGCGCAACCCCACTGCACTGGACGCCATGGCCCGGTGGCTCGTCCTCACCCTCGCCGGTGTGGGCCTGTTCGCGCTCATCCCCGGTTCCTCGTTCGCTGCGCCGGGCTTCGCGTCCACCCGCTGGCTTTTCTCCCTGCACCCGGTGCAGCTGGTCGCCGCGGTCATGATCATCGCCGCCTGGGTCCTGTTCGTCGTGCACCTGGCGTTGCTCGGGGGCCCGTGGATGCGTGACCTGCCCAGCATCGCGCTGGCCGTGCTCGCCCTCGTCTCCGTCGGCGCCAGCGCCGCCGCCTTCACCTGGGGCACGACCACGTCGATCGTCACGGCCTTCCTGGTCTCGGTCGGCCTGCACGTGGCCCTGTGCCTGCGCATCGACCGCATCGCCCGCCACGGCCTGCCCGGGCGTCCGACCACCGTCGCGCGCAAGCGAAGGGCCGCCACCGCCCTGTGAGGCGATGACGGCCCGTCGGTCGTCGGTCGGGGTGGCCCGGGTCAGGTCAGAGGTACTCGCCCAGCGCCTTGACGATCGCGCCCTTGCTCTTGCTGCCGGTCAGCGACTGCACGACCTCGCCGTTCACGAACAGCTGCAGGGTGGGGATGCTCATGATCCCGTACTGCATCGGGGTGTTCGGGTTGTCGTTGGTGTCGAGCTTCAGGAACGTGATCTTGTCGCCGTACTCGCGGTCGAGCTCCTCGATGATCGGGGCGATCTGCTTGCAGGGGGTGCACCAGTCGGCCCAGTAGTCGACCAGCACCGGCTTGGTGGACTTCAGGACATCCTCGGCGAAGGTGGCGTCGGTGACGGCGGCGACCATGGGTGGCTCCTCGGATCAGGGAATCGGCAACGGCCTCCATGCTAACGCCGGACGCCGACGGTTTGTTTCGGCGTACCCTGCGGCCATGGAGTGGCTGCGCATCGGGGAGGTCGCCCGCCGGACCGGGCTCACGCACCGCACCCTGCGCCACTACGACGACCTGGGGCTGCTCGTCCCGTCGGGCCGCTCGGGCGGTGACTACCGGCTCTACGCCCCGGAGGACCTCGACCGGCTCCTAGCCATCCAGCACCTCAAGTCGCTCGGCATGGGCCTGGACGAGATCGGCCGGGCCCTGGACGACCCGGGCTTCGACGCGTCCCAGGCCCTGGAGCGCCACGTGGCCCTGGTCGAGGGCCGCATCGCCGCCGAGCAGGAGCTGCTCGACCGCCTGCACCGCCTCCGCGAGGCCTCGGGGAGCTGGGAGGAGGTGCTCGACGCCATCGCCCTGACCGAGCGGCTGCGCCACCCCGACGCGTGGGTGCGGTTCAGGGCGGCGCTCGAGGCGCCCACCGCCGCACCCCTGGCCGATCTGCTCGACGTGCTGCGCGGCGAGCCCGAGCCGGGCGTGCGCGAGGTGGTGACCTGGGCGATCGTGCAGCACGGCCCCGAGGCGCTGGACGCCGTGGTGGCCGGCCTCGCCGACGACGACCCCGCGGTGCGGCGCCAGTTCGCCCACGTGCTGGGCAAGATGGCCGACCCGGCGGCGGTGCCGGCGCTGGTGGGCCTGCTGGGCGACGAGCCAGAGGTGGCCGCCAAGGCCGCGTTCGGCCTGGGCCAGGTCGGCGGCCCGGACGCCGTGGCGGCCCTGACGGGCATGCTCGGCTCGGGCGTCTCGGGGGTCCGCGCCACGGTGGTCACCGCGCTCGGTGGCCTCGGTGCGGCGGCGGTGGAGGCCGTGCTGGGGCGGCTGGGATCGGCGTCGGCCACCGCGCGCGCCGATGCGGCCGAGGTGCTGGGGGCGCTGGCCGACGAACGCTCCGTGCCCGGGCTCGCCGGGCTGCTGGCCGACCCCGAGGAGGACGTGCGCATCACCGCGCTGATGGCGCTGGGTGCGATCGGCGGTGCCGAGGCCGCGGCAGCGATCGTGTCGGTGCGGGGTGCGGAGGGGCGCACCGGGGCGGTGGCCCGGCGCCTCGCGCCGTGAGTGCCGGCGCACTCAGTCCGGGTCGGGGGCCTGGGCTCTGGGCGATCCCTTCCGCGTGCGCGGGCGCGCCCCGACGGCCAGCCCGCCGAGGTTGAGCCCCCCGGCGAAGGGCAACAGGGCCGCGGCGTGCATCGCGGCCGTCTCCGTGGCGGGCAGGCCACGGGCCCGGAGCGCCACGATCGCGAGGATCGCGAGGAACCCGCCCAGCGCCTGGGGCCACCCGCGCGGGAGCAGCATGACGACGACCCCGGCCAGCAGGGCGAGCCCGGCGCGCGTGAGCACGTCGGCCGGGGGGAGTCCCAGCCACAGCGGCCACGCGACGCCCCCGAGCGTCGCGAGCCCGCCCACCACGAGGCTGAGGACCCGCCGCTGGTATGCGTCGCGCTGGGCACGGGTGGTGCGCGGCCGCGTCACGGCGTCACCAGGTCCTGCAGCGGGTTCTCGGCGATGCCGATCACGGTGCCCGAGGAGACGCCGCCCCAGATGGCCTGGGTGTTGGGGGCGCCGAAGTTCACCAGTCCCTGGGGGGTGCGGGTGCCGAAGTAGGACATCTGGCTGAGCGTGCTCGTGCCCGTCGACTGCCCGACCGGGTACCAGCTCTGCGAGGTCACCACGCTGGTGGTGGTGCTGAAGGCACCGCTCACGCCCACCGACGCCCAGTTGATGGGTTCGCCCGGGTTGGCGATCATCTGGCTGGTGAGGTTCCCCGCCGAGCTGCCCATGCCGTTGATCACGGCAGACGTGCCGATGGCCAGCGCCCCGGTCGAGGACTGCCCGAACACCGTGCGGGCGATCGTGCCGCCCGCCGGACCCGCGGCGCCGCCGACGCTGCCGGCGACGATCCCGCCGGAGACGGAGGCGGCGAGCCCCTGCCAGGTGAAGTTGTCGGTGGTCACCGCATAGGAGATGCCACCGCTGGCGCCGCCCACCCCGCCGTTGACGAGCACGGCGGTGCGCAGGGCCGCGGTGCCGCCCGTGGACGCCGCGCTCGCCCAGCTGGCGAACCCGCCGCCCGCGGCGCCGAGCACGCCGGACAGGGCGACCTGGCCCCAGTTCACCTCGCCGGTCGTCGCCTGCTGGATGATGGCGTTGCCGCCCGCGCTGATGAGGCCGACGCCCAGGGTCGGCCCGAGCGGGGTGAACATGAGGGCCGCTCCGGCGACGACCATGAGGGCGCCCTGCCAGTTGTCCGACAGCCACTCCCCGGCAGCGGCGAAGAAGCCGGCGCCGTTGGCGGCCGCGTACGCCTGCAGGTCGGCGTCCGAGACCGGCGAGAGTCCCAGCGGGTCGAGCGCGTGCAGCGGGTCGTTGCCCGCGTACGAGTACGGGTTGGACGCCCACGCGCTGCCCGGCACCGGGTCGCGCGGGTCGACGGCCAGGAACGACCGCGTGGCCGGGTCGTACGGCCGGGCGCCGAGCCACTCCAGCCCGTCGACGGCCAGCAGGCCGACCGGGCCGAGAGCAGTGCCGCCGCCGACCGCCGGGCCGAGCAGCGCCGCCCACGGGTCGCTGCCCGTGCCGCGCCCGGGACGCCAGCCCGCGGCCAGCCAGTCGTCGCCGACCGCGGTCGCGCCCGGCGCCACCGTGACCGGGCGGTCGCCGACGGCGACGGGGTGCGGGGTGGGGGAGGGGGTGTCCCAGAACAGCTCGGCGTCGTCGAGGCGGGCGAGCTCGCCGAGGGCGTCCACGTGCACCCGGGTGGCGCCGGCCGGGCCGGTGATGCCGGTGAGCCAGCCGAGGGCGCTCCACGTCAGCCGGAGGTCGCCGTCGGGGCCGTGCTGGCCGGTGCGGCGTCCGGCGGCGTCGTGGGTGTACCGGGTCTCGCCGGCGCTCGAGCGCGTGGCCAGCAGCTGGCCAGCGGCGTCGTGCTCGTGCTCGACCGTGGCCCCGTCGGCGGTCTCGGACGCCAGCCGCCCGGCCGCGTCCCACACCCAGGTGCGCTCGTGCTCGGCCGAGCGGGCGGCGAGGAGCTGCCCGGCGGCGTCGTGCTCGAAGGCGGTCGTGTCCCCGTCGCGGTCGAGGGCGGTGATGCGCCCGTCGGCGTCGCGGGTCACCGTGGTGGTGGCGGTGCCGGCACCGGAGCGCAGGGTGTGCGCGACCACGTGGCCGTCGGCCCAGCGCCAGGACTGCTCGCCCGCGGGGGTGCGGGTGCCGACCAGCCGGCCGGCCGCGTCGTGGTCGACCTGCACGCGCCCCGCGTGCGGGGTATCAATGGCGACCGGGCGACCGAGGGCGTCCCGCTCGATGTGGGTGGTGCCGGCCGGGGTGGTCAGGGCGGTGACGCGGCCGAGGGCGTCCCGCGTCCACCGGACGCCGCGCCCGTCGCGCGTGCGCTCGACGAGGTGGCCGGCGGCGTCCCACACCAGGGTGTGCGTGACCTCGCGGTCGGGGTCGGTGCGGTCGAACACCGTCACCGTGCGCGTCGCCGGGTCGCGGACGAAGGCGGCCACGGTGCGCCCGTCGACCGACGCGGACTCGGGGCGCCCGGCGGCGTCGTGGGTCCAGGCCAGGTGCTCCCCGGTGGCGTTGCGCTGCCACAGCTGGCGCCCGGCGCCGTCGTAGCCCGCCGTCAGTTCGCGGCCGAGGGCGTCGGTCTGGGAGGCGAGCCGGCCCAGGGGCGTCCATGACCGGTGGGTGATGTGGCCGAGCGGGTCGGTCGTGGCGACGACCCGGCCGAGCGCGTCGTAGGTGTGCGTCGTGGTGCGGCCCAGCGCGTCGGTGACCGCGGTGACCCGCCCCGCGGCGTCCCACGTGAAGCGGCGGCGGCCGAACCGGGCGTCCCTGATCGCGACCACGCGCCCGGCGAGGTCGTACTCCCAGGCCGTGCGGCCGTGGCCGGGGGCGGTGCGGGCGGCGAGGCGACCGCAGGCGTCCCACTCCAGGCGGGTGTCGGCGCCGGTGGGGTCGGTCTCGACCGCGAGGCGTCCGGCCTTGTCGTAGGCGAAGCGCCACGTCGAGCCGGCGGCGTCGGTGAGCGTGGACAGTCGGCCGCAGCGGTCGTAGGCGTACGTCGTCGTGGAGCCGTCGGGTCGGGTCAGCTGCAGCACCCGCCCGGCGGCGTCGCGGCGCAGCGCGGTGACGCCACCGGTGGGGTCGACGAACTCGACGGGCCGGCCGCAGCGGTCGTACCGGGTCAGCCGGTGGCCGCCGTCGGGGGCCTGCGTGGAGACGATGCGGCCGAGCTGGTCGGTCGTGACCGACGTGGAGCCGTCGACACCGTCGGGGCCGACGGTCAGCGTCGACCCGGACGCCGTGGCCCGCATCGCGCGGCCGGTCGGGTCGATGAGCGCCGTGGGGAGCCCCTGCTCGTCGAACTCGGCGCGCCACGTGTTGCCCTCGGGGTCGGTGGTGGCGACCAGGCGGGAGAGCGCGTCGTGGGCGTACTCCCAGCGGCTCCCGTCGGGCAGGGTGAGGGCGCTGATGAGCCCGAGGTCGTCGAGGGTGCGGGCGGTCGTCAGGCCCAGGGCGTCGGTGACCGCGGTGGCCTCGCCGTGCTGGCTGAGGGTGCGCTCGGTGCGGTGGCCGAGCGGGTCGACGGTCGCGACGAGGCGCCCGCCCGCCGTGTGCTCGAAGCGCCAGGTGCCGCCGTCGGGGTCGGTGCGGGAGGCGAGGACGCCCCGCTCGTCGTGGGCGAAGGTGGTGCGGTGCCCCTCGGGAGTGACCGCGGCCGTGGGGAGGCCGAGGGCGTCGCGCTCGATGCGGGCGGTCGCGCCGTCAGCGTCGGTCACCGCGACCAGGTCGCCCCGGGCGTCGTGGGTGAACTCCAGCCGCACGCCGGTCGGGTCGGTGACCGAGGTGAGGAGGTTGCCGGCCCACGCCAGGCGGGTCGTGCCGCCCTCGGGGTCGACCCAGGTGCTGGGGTTGCGGTCGTCGCCGGCGTACTCGTAGCGGGTGGTCGCCCGCTGGTCGCCGGACACGACGGCGACCTCGGTGACGCGGTCGAGCTCGTCCCAGCGGGTCTCGACGCGCGCGCCCGACGGCAGCGCTCGGGTGACCTCCCGCCCGCGCTCGTCGTGCTCGGCGACGGTCAACGACCCGTCGCGGGCGGTCACCATCACGAGGTGCCCGTGGCCGTCGTAGGCCATCGACTGGCGGTGGCCGAGGGCGTCCACGACCCCCACGAGGCGGCCCTTCGCGTCGTGCAGCCACGTGTTCGCGCGGGTTCCGTCGGGGTCGGAGACGACCGTCACCCGGCCGGGCAGGTAGGAGTAGCGCGAGGTGCGCCCGAACCGGGAGACCTGCGCGACCACGCGGCCGTGCTCGTCGTAGGTGTTGTCGACCTCGACCACGCCGTCGGCGTCGGTCACGGTCGCGATGAGGCCGGCGTCGTTCCAGGCGTAGCGGCGGGTGCCGCCGGGGGAGGTGACGGCGACCAGGCGGCCCGCGTCGTCGTAGTCGTAGGTGACCTGCCGGCCGTCGTCGGACGCCGCGCGCACGACCCGGTCGTCGGCCCAGTCGAGGTCGATGCGGCGCCCGCGCTCGTGGACCATCGCGGCCAGGCGGGTGCCCGACCACTCCAGGGTGACGGCGGTGCCGGCGCCGCGCGCCGTCTCGACCAGGCGTCCGGCGTTGTCGAAGCGCCACCGGCCGCCCCGGTTGTCGGTGACGACGTGGCCGTCGGCCGCGGCGTCCAGCCAGTACGCCTCGGTGGTCGCGCGCGCCCAGCCGGAGCCCTGGCGCGGGAACAGCACGCGCCGGCCGTCGGCGAGCACCCACCACGCGGCGTCGTCGTCGAAGACGAGGCCGGCCTCGGTCCACGACGACCAGCCGGGGCCGAACGCGCCGGTCGAGTCGTCCATCGCGTTGTACATGCGGGTGAGGCGCAGGGACGACGCCGCGCCCGGGAACGTGAGGTCGGCCTCGGGCTCGAGGAAGTTGCCCGTCGCCGTGTTCACCGGGTCGTCGGAGTAGCCGGTGGTCGGCGGGGCGCCGAAGGCCTGCGGGGGCTCGATCTCGAGGGGGGTGCGCTCGGCGCTGACGCCGCCGGCCTGCAGCGCGGCGGTGATGCTCGCGTTGGACAGCGTCACGATGCTGCCGTCGCCCGCCTCCTCGAAGGCGGCGGCCACGGTGCGGGCCCACGTGACGTCGTTGCCGTTGGCGGTCAGGTAGGAGCCGAACGCGGTCAGGACGCCCTCGGCCGACAGGGTGCCCCACCCGCAGCCGGAGGTGAAGGCGTCCAGCGCCGTGCGCAGGGAGGTGGTGTAGCTCGACAGCGAGTCGTTGGCGCCCTCGGAGTTGTCGGCGAACGTGCGCAGGTGGCCGGGGCGGGCCGACGAGGTGCCGCTCGAGGACGACCCCGAGGTCGGGGCGGTGCGCGGCGCGACGGCCGGGATCGGCGGGTACTGCGGCTCGGGCGGGTCGGGCGGCCCGAAGGGCGGGTCCTCCTCGCCCATGAAGAAGTCGTGGATGTGGTCGAGGGCGTTGCGGTAGTCGCGCCGGTGCTTCCACGCCCGGGCGGTCTCGCGGCGCTCCTGCTCCTTGGTCGCCGACCCGGCGAGGTACTCGGCTGCCGTCGCCACGTTGCGCAGGGCGATGACCAGCCCACCCGCGTCGGCAGCCTGGATGCGCCCGTTCTCGCTGAACACCTGGGAGTAGTAGCCGGCGAAGTCGACCAGCCCGTGCTGGACCCACGAGGCGCGCGAGCCGGCCTGGTCCTCGATGGAGGTCGCGGCGTTGCGGCAGGTGCGCGCCAGGTCGGCGGACGCGACGTGGTCGAAGCGGACGTCCTCGGCGGTGCCGTGGAGCGGGTCGGTCATGGGGGAACCTCGTCGGTGGGGGGGTGGTGGCCCGTCCACGCTAACAGCTGCGCCGCGGCCGCCGACCGCGATCCACAGGGGAGGACTCCCCGCTCGGGGGCCGGTGCACGAAGCGCCCCGTACCCGGTGGGGGTACGGGGCGCCTCAGGACGGTGCGACCGGGAATCAGCCCAGGAATCGCCTCGCGACGGCCGCGACGACCGGGTCGCCGGAGGCCGCGAGCCGCTCGAGGGCGGGGCCGGCGGTCTCGCCGAGCTGGCCGAGCGCGGAGACCGCGGCCAGGCGCACGGCGTCCACCTCGTCGGTGGCCAGCGTGGCCAGGGCCTCGGACGCCGTGGCGGCCTCCTCGCCCAGGTGGCCGAGGGCGTCGGCCGCGTGCTCGCGCACCTCGGCGTCGGTGTCGGTCAGCGCCGCGGTCAGGGCCGGGACGGCCGCCTCACCGAAGCGGTGGAACGCCGCGGTCAGCGCGTCGCGCTGGAGGGCGTCCCCGTCGCCGAGGCGTCCGGCCAGGGCGTCCAGCGCCTTGTCGGCCTGCTCGGCGCCCGAGTGGGCCACCGCGCGGTAGGCCTTGAGGGCCACGTCGACGTCCTCGTCGGCCACGAGGGGCGTCAGGGCGTCGAGGTGCGCGGGGTCGCCCACCTTGCTGAGGATGTGCGCGCCGGTGCGCCGCAGGTGCGGGTCGGCGTCGGTGAGCATGGCGAGGACCTCGGGCAGCGCGGTGTCGATGTGCTGGACGGTCGCCCAGGTCAGCGTCTCGTGGACGCCGCAGCCCGGCGTCTCGGCGCGCAGGCGCTGCAGCAGGCCGGGGACGACGGCCGGGTCCTTGAGCATGCCGAGGTTCATCGCCGCTTGGCGGCGCTCGGTCTCGGTGCGCATCCCGCTCGTGCCCGCCTGGGTGGGGGCGTCGAGGATCGCGAGCAACTGGTCAATGGTGTGGTTGGTCATGGATGTCCACCTCCTGTGGTCACGACGCTAAACCCTCACGTCGCGTGAGACTCAAATCGTGCGACAGCCCGCGTCCGTGGGGACGCGGGCTGCTGCGGTTCGGCGGTCACTCCGCCCGGGCGAAGGCCTTGTCGGTGAGGACCGCGTCGGCGAGGGAGGCGAGGTAGCGTTCGGCGTCGAGGGCGGCCGAGCAGCCGGTGCCAGCGGCGGTGATTGCCTGGCGGTAGGTGTGGTCGACGAGGTCGCCGGCGGCGAAGACGCCGGCCACGCTGGTGGCGGTGCTGCCGGGCTGGACCAGGACGTAGCCCTCGGCGTCCAGGTCGACCTGGCCCTTGACGAGTTCGGAGCGGGGGTCGTGGCCGATGGCGACGAACACGCCCTGGACCTCGAGGTCGCGGGTCTGGCCGGTGACGGTGTCGCGCAGGGTGATCGACTCGACGGTGTTCTCGCCGTTGATGGACTCGACCACCGAGTTCCAGGCGAAGTCGACCTTGGGGTCGGCCTCGGCGCGAGCGGCCATGATCTTGGAGGCGCGCAGTTCGTCGCGGCGGTGGACCATGGTGACCGAGGTGCCGAAGCGGGACAGGAAGGTGGCCTCCTCGACGGCGGAGTCGCCGCCGCCGATGACGGCGATGGGCTTGTTGCGGAAGAAGAAGCCGTCGCAGGTGGCACACCACGAGACGCCCTTGCCGGACAGCTTGTCCTCGCCGGGGACGCCGAGGCGGCGGTAGCCCGAGCCCATGGCGAGGATGATGGCCTTGGCGCGGTACTCGGTGCCGTCGGAGTCCTTGACGACCTTGACCGGGCCGGTGAGGTCGACCTCGGTGACGTCGTCGTCGATGAGTTCGGCGCCGAAGCGTTCGGCCTGGGCCTTCATGTTCATCATGAGGTCGGGGCCCATGATGCCCTCGGGGAAGCCGGGGAAGTTCTCCACGTCGGTGGTGTTCATCAGGGCGCCGCCGGCGTCGACGGCGCCGGTGAACACGAGCGGCGCCAGGGAGGCGCGGGCCGCGTAGACAGCGGCGGTGTAGCCGGCCGGGCCGGACCCGATGATGATGACTTCGCGGACGTCGCTCATGATTCCTTCTTCGCTCGTGGTCGTCGACCAGCCTAGTGACCGCGCCGACGTCAGCTGCAACCGTCCGGACGCCCCGGGTATTCCGTCAGGGGCTGACCCGGATCTCGTGGATCGACCCGACGTAGTTGGCCCCGTCCCGCGGCATCGCCGTGAGGTAGACGAGCAGCCAACGGGTCTCGATCGTGGCGTCCAGCTTCACCTGGACCGCGCCCGTGGAGGCGGTGAAGCCGTCGATGCGGCGCCACTGCGACTCCGACTCCATCGGCGGTTCGGTCGCCATCGGGTCGGCGGGCACGCGGATGTCGGCGGTGGTCGGGCCGGGGCCGACGTCCACCGTCACCCACGAGACCTCCTTGACCTCGCCGAGGTCGACCACCACGCCCGCGCCGGGCTTGCGCCCGTTGAAGTTGGCGGAGCGGCCGTAGCGCTCGGTGGTCCACGCGGTGGTGGGGTCGCCGTCCATCACGTAGCGGGCCTGGTCGGGGTTCTCGACGCCGTCGCCGCCGTCGCCGGCCGGGTCGAAGTCGCGCGCAGAGACGAGCGCATAGGGGGCGTCCGGGGTCGGCGGCACGGCCCGCGACTTGGTGAACTGGTTCACGAACACGCCCACGAGCGAGGCCACCAGCACCAGCGCGAACAGGCCCAGCAGGAGGGCCTGCCAGCGGCGCGGCGGGTCCTGCGAGGGGGCCTGCTGCGAGACGGAGACGGCCGACCGGGGCGGCGGGATCGGGGTGAAGGGGGCCGCCGGCGGGGCGTCCTCGACGTCGTCGACGTCGTCGAGCCAGAAGGCCTGCGTCGAGATCTCCTCGTCGGGGTCGTGGACCTCGTCGACCGGCGAGGTCGGCCCCCACGGGGAGGCCGGGCGGTCGTCGGCGCGAGAGTGCAGCGCGCCGGTGGGCTCGTCGTCGGCGGAGAGGTCGTCCTCGAGGGGGGCCAGCCCGGCCAGGGGCTCGGACGGCGCGGCGAACGGGTCGTGGGCGGCGGTGGCGTCGTCGGGGTCGACCTCGGTCGCGCCGACGGGCTCGCTCAGCTGGGTGGCGCCGAACGCGCCGGCCGCCAGCGGGGACGCCAGCAGGTCGGTGCGCGGCGGCTTGGGTGCGGTGATGCGGACGTGCTCGATCGGGTAGCGCAGCCGCGCCTCGAGCAGGTGCGACCCGTCGACGCTGCCGAGGATGGCCGACAGGGCCACCGCGATGTCGGACGCCGTCTCGAGCCGGGTCGCCCGCCCGCGGGGGATCGGGGACAGGATCCGGTCGACGATGTCGGACAGCTCCAGCGACACCTTCTTGTTGACCTGCCGGGGCACCACCGGACGCCCCTTGCTGTCGGTGGGCGCCGCACGCAGGCCGTAGCGGGCCGGGCCGGGCCAGTGCCCGGTGAGCCCGGCGTACAGCAGCTCGCCGAGGGCGCGCACGTCGGCCTTCTCGGGGTCCTCGTCGGCGGCGGGGGTCGGGTGCAGCGCGTACTCGACCAGAAAGCCGACGATCTTCACGTTGCCGGACGCCGTGACGACCACGGTGTCGGGGTTCAGCTGGCGGTGGTGCAGCCCCTGGGCGTGCATCGCGACCAGGCCGGCCGCGACCTCGCGGACGACCCACGCCGCCTCGACGTCGGTGAAGGCGCCCTGGCGCAGCGCCAGCTCCAGCGACTGGCCGGGGGCGTACTCGCACACGATGTAGGAGCCGTGGTCGCCGGACTCGTCGAGCACGGCGTCCCAGACCCGCAGGTAGCGGGCGTCGACGGCGGGCGCGGCCTGGCGGGCCTGGTCGAGGATCTGGAGGACGCGGCCCTCGTCGGGGTCCATGACGTGCAGCAGCACCGGGCGGGAGAGGTTGAGGTCCCAGCCCCGCCACGTGACCGTGGACCCGCGCCGGTTGAGGGCCTGGTCGAGGCGGTAGCGCTGGTCGAGGATGTGCCCGGGCGCGTTGTGCGGGCCGGCGTACACGCCGCCGGCGACCGGGGTCGGCCGGCCCGGCTCGGGGTACTCCAGCAGCGCCGACTCGGTGCGTTCGGCGGTGGCCTCCACGGCGTCCCCCGCCGAGACCGGGGCGGCGTCGTCGGGCGCGGCGGTGGCCGCACCCCCGCCGCGGCGGCGCAGCACGCTCGCCAGCTCGGTGGTCTCGCGGATGTGCAGGCGCTTGGCGACGAGGAAGAAGGTGAGCAGCACCAGGGCCACCGCGCCCACGAAGGCGCCCAGCACGACGGCGTAGCCGCGGCCGTTCGACCACCAGGCGAGCAGACCGGCGAGCACGGCGCCCGGCAGCACGGCGACCAGCAGCTGCACCGTGTGGCGGACGATCTCGCCGCCGGCCATCTGGGGCAGTCGTCCCTTCAGGGCCCGGTGGGTCAGCCAGGCCCCGACCAGGTAGGACAGGCCGTAGGCCAGCGCGAGGCGCGGCGCGACGGTCATCGGGTCGCTGCCCAGCCCCACGAACAGGAAGGCGGCCCCCACGTTGACCACCGAGATGACGAGCTGGATGAGGAAGGGCGTCCGGGTGTCCTCGAGGGCGTAGAAGCCGCGCAGGTAGACGTACTGGATCGTGTACGGCACCAGGGCCAGGGCGAGCGCCACGAGCGTCCAGCCGATGGCGACCCAGCCGCCCTCGGCCGCGCCGTGGCCGAACGCCAGCCGGCTGAACGGGACACCGAGCACCAGGAAGCCGACCGCGGCCGGCACGAGGAAGGTCAAGGCCAGGCGCAGGGTGCGCGTGGTCTCGGCGGCGACACCCGGCATGTCGTGGGCGGCGGCCAGCCGCGAGGCGCTGGGCAGCATCGCCGTGGCCAGCGACACGGTCAGCAGGGAGTGGGGCAGCAGCCAGACCAGGTAGGCGGTGTTGTAGGCCGTGACGCCGGCGCCCGACTCGGTGCCGTCGCCGCCCATCGTCGCGCCCGACCCGAGCCGGGTGTTGACGATCTGCACGACGGTGGTGAGCAGGACGTAGCCGAGCATCCACTTGGCGAGGTGGAAGGTCTCGCCGAGGCCCTGCCCCTTGAGGTCCCACCGCGGGCGGTACCGGAACCCGATCCGGCGCATGGCCGGCACCAGCGCGAGCGTCTGCACGATGATGCCCAGCGTGGAGCCGAGGCCGAGCAGTAGCACCTGCTGGTCGCTGAACGGCACGTCGGGGTTGGTGTTGGTGCCCCAGACGGCCAGGAAGATGCCGAGCACCGAGATCGCCACGATGTTGTTCAGGATCGGCGCCCACATCATCGGGCCGAAGTTGTCGCGGGCGTTGAGGACCTGGCCGATGAGGAAGAACGCCCCGTAGAAGAACAGCTGCGGCATGGTCAGGAACGCCATGAACACCAGCTGTTCCCAGTGGCCGGCGTTCTCGGCGGCGCGCCACGAGCCCTCGGTCCACAGGCTCATCACGAGCGGCGTGACCAGCGTGACCAGCGCGGTGACCGCGACCAGCAGCACCAGGAACGCGGTCATGATCCGGTTGATGAAGGCCTCGCCGCCGTCGGCGTCGTTCTTGGCGTGCCGCACGATCTGGGGGACGAGCACGGTGTTCAACGCCCCGCCGGCCACGAGCATGTACAGGGTGTTGGGCACGACGGTCGCGACGGAGTAGGTGTCGGCCTGGGCGGTGGTGGCACCGAGGGCGATGACGAGGAGGCCGGCCTTCACGAAGCCGAGCACCCGGCTGATCAGCGTGCCGGCCGCCATGAGTGCGGTGGCGTTGAGGAGTCGCCGGCTCGCCGCCTGCGGCGTCCTGTCCGTCCCGTCAGCCATCCTCACCCTTCTCCTGTCGGCGCACCTGCCGGATGCGGTGGGCCGTCGTCACCACCAGCACCAACCCGGACGCGATCACGATGACCCACCCGATGGTGCCGACGTTCGTCGTCTCGACCGCGATCTCGCGGTCGGGTGTCAGCCTATGGCCGTCCGCCGTCTCCACGTGGACGCGCGCGCTGACGACGCCGCCACCGGCCGACTCGGCGGGCACCAGCACGGTGCTGGCCGACCCCGACGGGATCTCCACCGGGTCGGGGGACAGCAGCCGGATGCGCTGCGGGTTGTCGGTGCTGGCCACCACCCGAACGGTGATCGGGTCCTGGATCCGGTTGGTCACCGTCACCGGGAACTCGGAGGTCCCGCCGGTCATCGTGAAGCGGGGGGAGGCGTCGAGGGTGACCAGGTCGCCCTGGGGGAGTGCCACGCGCTGCTCGACGCTGGTCAGCCACGCGGACTGGGCATCGGCCTCCCCGGTCCACCAGCGGGACGCCGCGCGTGCGGTCTGGGCGTCCACGTACTCCCCGACCCCGGACGCCGGGGCGGCCGCGGCGTAGGCGGCCATCCGGTCGCGCAGCTCGAGGACGCGGCCAAGGCCGCCCGCGTCGAGGGCGCCGATCGCGGGGGTCTGGGCGGGCGGGGGCGCCCAGTCGTGGGCGGGCAGCGCGGCCAGGTCGGCCAGGGTGGCCGGCACGAGGCCGGGCGGGAGCGCTGTGGTGTCGGCGGGGATCGCCTCGGGGGAGTCGGCCCAGCGCAGCTCGCCGCCCGCGGCCCGGGCCAGCGCCAGCCGGACGGCCGCCCGGTTCAGCGCCGTGTCGGGCAGGAGGGCGGAGGAGGGGACGAGGGGGGTCTCCTCGGACGCCACGAGCGCGTCGACCTCGCCGGCGCGGACGTGTACGTGTGGGTTGCCGCTGTCGAGGAGCACCACGTGGCCGCCGAGCTGGGCGGCGAGGGCCAGGCCGCTCGCGTCGGGGTGGTCCAGGACCGCGACCCGGGCCAGCCCGTCGGGCGCGTTGGCGTCGGTCTCCGCGGAGACCGCCGTCCGCAGCACCTCGTCGGGCAGGGCGGCCAGGGCCGGCAGGTCGGGGGAGCCGAACAGCTCCACGGCACCGGAGCCGGTGGGCAGCGCCCGCAGCCGCCCCAGCCAAGCCGCCGCGGCGTCCGCCCCCGTGCCCGCCTCGGTGCCGTCGGCCGTGCGGATGCGGTAGCCGTCGGCCATGTCCTCGAGCTCGGCCAGGAGGGAGGGGTCGACGACCCAAGTGGTCCCGCTGCCCTCCACGGCGTCCAGCAGGGCGTCGAGGCGGCCGCCGTCGACCTCGGTGCGCAGCCCGTCGTCGATGAAGAGGTCCTTCTTCACCTGCCGCGGCGGAGCGGACAGCTCGACCACCGTGGCGACCGGCAGGGGGGTCTCGGACGCCGAGACGAGCGTGCGCGCCGTGCCGACCGGCTGCAGGGCCCGGCCGCCGGCCCGCGCGGTCGCGTCGACCCCCGCCCACCACGTGGCGGAGGCGTGGACCAGGCCGAGGGCCTCGCGCGTGCCCGACACGGTGAACGGCAGCGTCGCGCCCGGCGGGACCTCCTGGGTGGGGTCGTCGCCGAGCCGGTCGCGGTTGGACTCCTCCACGACGCGGGCGGTCCCCGGCGTGGTGGTCCCGGCCGTCACCGCGCCCGCGACCGCCTCGGGGGAGAGCAGCAGGTCGGGCGAGCGCCACAGGGCGACCCGGATGTCGGTGAGGGGCACCGTGCCGGTGTTGGTGACCATGCCGGTGAGGGTGACCGACGTCGCGGTGACGTCGGCGCGCGTGAGGGTGACCTGGGCCGTGGGCTCCTCGGCGGCGACCGCGGGGTCGACCGGTGCGGCCGCCAGCGGGGCGGCCAGCGCGAGCGCGGCGAGCAGGGGAGCCAGCCGGGCGCGGCGGGGGCCGGGCCGGGGCGAAGTCACCTGTCCATCGTAGGCCGGTAGACTGGTCGATCGTGCCGAGCCTCTCCGTCGAACAGCGTCACGCCCTCACGGGCGTCGTGGTGGCGAACCCGGTCATCGGCCACGTCGCCGCGGCCTTCGCCGAGGCGGGCCACGACCTCCACCTGGTGGGCGGGCCGGTGCGCGACGCGCTGATGGGCCGCGGCGTCCACGACCTCGACTTCACCACCGACGCACGCCCCGACGCCATCGAGGCGGTGCTCAAGGGCCTCACCAAGGCGACGTGGGACATGGGCCGCGAGTTCGGCACCATCGGGGCCGTGGTGCGGGTCGGCGACGCCGAGGAGACCGTCGAGGTCACCACCTACCGCGCCGACTCCTACGACCCGGCCTCGCGCAAGCCCACCGTCTCGTTCGGCGACTCGCTCGTCGACGACCTCGTCCGCCGTGACTTCACCGTCAACGCGATGGCGCTCTCGGTGGTGTCCGGGGCGTTCGCCGACCCGCACGGCGGCCTGGCCGACCTCGAGGCCGGCGTCCTGCGCACCCCGTCGACCCCCGAGGTCTCCTTCAGCGACGACCCGCTGCGGATGATGCGGGCCGCACGGTTCGCGTCCCAGCTCGGCTTCACCCCCGCCCCCGAGGTGGTCGACGCGATGACCGACATGGCCGAGCGCATCGACATCATCTCCGCCGAGCGCGTCCGCGACGAGCTCTCCCGGCTGCTGCTCTCGGACGCCCCGCGCGCCGGGCTGGACCTCCTCGTCCGCACCGGACTGGCCGACCGCGTCCTGCCGGAGGTGGCGGCGCTGGTGCGCGAGGTCGACGAGCACGGCCGCCACAAGGACATTTACCAGCACACCCTCACCGTGCTGGAGCAGTCGATCGACCTGGAGCGCGAGCGCGGGCGGGCGCCCGACCTCGTCGGCCGGCTGGCCGCGGTGTTCCACGACGTCGGCAAGCCGCGCACCAAGAAGTTCGAGGCCGGCGG
Organism: Propioniciclava sp. MC1683; assembly: GCF_014164675.1. Taxonomy (NCBI): domain Bacteria; kingdom Bacillati; phylum Actinomycetota; class Actinomycetes; order Propionibacteriales; family Propionibacteriaceae; genus Propioniciclava; species Propioniciclava sp. MC1683. The sequence goes on from NZ_JACJFX010000017.1 coordinate 62,566, forward strand.
CAAGGTCTCCTTCCACCACCACGACGTGGTGGGCGCCAAGATGACGAAGAAGCGGCTCACCGAGCTGCGGTTCTCCTCCGACGAGGTCAAGGCGGTCGCCAAGCTTGTCGAGCTGCACCTGCGGTTCCACGGCTACGCCGACGCAGACTGGACCGACTCGGCCGTGCGCCGCTACGTGCGCGACGCCGGCGACCAGTTGGAGCGGCTGCACGTCCTGACCCGCGCCGACTGCACGACGCGCAACCAGCGCAAGGCCAACCGGCTGCGCACGGCGTACGAGCAGCTGGAGTGGCGCATCGACGCCCTCGCCGAGCAGGAGGAGCTGGACGCGATGCGTCCCGACCTCGACGGCACGCAGATCATGGAGCTGCTCGGCGTGGGGCCGGGCCCGGTGGTCGGGCAGGCCTATAAGTTCCTGCTCGAGAAGCGCATCGACGAGGGTCCGCTGGGGCCCGACCGCGCCCGGGAGGCCCTGCTCGCCTGGTGGGCGGAGCAGGCATGATGAGGCCGTGCCCGAGCGCCTGAAGTCTGCCGCCGAGCGCCTCACCGGGGCGCCGGTGCTGCTCGTGGTCGTGGCGATCGCGTCGGTGCAGCTCGGTTCGTCGGTCGCCAAGGACCTCTACTCGGCTGCCGCCCCTCTCACGGTGGCCTGGTTGCGCCTCCTCGGGGCCGCCGTCGTTCTCGGGGTGCTGACGCGGCCCCGCCTGCGGGGGAGGTCGGCGTCCGACTGGTTCTGGGTGGTGGCCTACGGGGTGTGCCTGGCGGGCATGAACGTGACCTTCTACCTGGCCATCGAGCGCATCCCCATCGGTATGGCCGTCACGCTGGAGTTCCTCGGGCCCCTGGGGGTGTCGGTCGCCCTGTCGCGCCGCGCGCGCGACCTGCTCTGGGTCGGGCTGGCTGCGATCGGCGTGGCGTTGTTGGGTTTCTCCCCGGGTGAGTTGGACCCCGTCGGCATCGTCTGGGCGCTGGTCGCCGGCGCGCTGTGGGCCGGCTACATCCTGCTGGCCGGCCCGACCGGACGCCGCTGGTCGGGGGTGTCGGGGGTCTCGGTCGCGTTCTGGGTGGGTCTGGTCGCGCTGACGCCGATCGTGCTGGTGGGTGGGTTGCTGCCGCCGGCCGTGCCCGTGGTGTGGGGGGTCGGCGTGCTGATCGGACTGCTGTCCTCGGCGATCCCCTACGGGCTGGAGATGATCGCGCTGCGCCGCATCGAGCCGCGCATCTTCGGCATCCTGATGTCGTTGGAGCCGGCCGCCGCCGGCCTGTTCGCGCTGCTGGTGCTGGGGGAGACCCTGCGGCCCATCGAACTGGTCGCGATGGCCTGCGTCGTGGTGGCGTCCGTCGGGGTGGTCCGGTCGGCACGTCCGGAACCGGATCCGGCGCGGCCACAGGTCTAGGGTGGACGCGTGAGCACCCCCGCCCGCCACCGCGTCCTCATCGCCGACGACGACCCCGATGCTCGTGCGGCCTATCGCGCCTTCTTCGCGCAGCAGCGGGAGTTCACCCTCGTGGGCGAGGCCCGCACCGGGGCCGAGGCGGTCGAGACCTACGCCCAGGTCCGCCCCGACGTCGTCCTGATGGACCTGCAGATGCCCGGGATGTCCGGGATCGACGCCACGCGACTCATCTGCGAGCGGCACCCGGGCGCTTGCATCGTGGCGATGACGACCTTCGGCACCCGGGAGTACGTCGTCGCCGCGCTGCGGGCCGGGGCGTCGGGCTACCTGGTCAAGGACGTCGGGGGGCCGGGGCTGCGCAACGCGCTCGTGCAGGCACTGGGTGGCGACATGCCCCTCTCTGCGGCGGTGCGCCGCGCACTCGTCGCCTCCGTCGTGGACCAGGGCGCACCTCCCGTCACCGACCGCCACGGGTTGGCGCCCCGCGAACTGGAACTCCTCGGCTGGCTCGCCCACGGCCTCACCAACCAGCAGATCGCCAACCGGATGCACGTGTCGGAGGGCACGGTCAAGCAGTACGTCGCGCGGATCTGCGACACCCTCCAGGTCAACTCGCGCACCCAGGTTCTGGTGCGCTCGATCCAGTTGGGCCTGGTCAATCCGAGCCAACTGCCGCCGATCGGCGGGTGAACAGGCGACTGGGCCGGGGGGCGATCGGGTCGGAGTCCGGCGTCCGGGGGACGGACGCGGCGACCACCCAGTGGTCGCCGACCGGGCCGGCCGTGAACGTTCCGCCGGTCAGCGTCACGCGCTCGGCCAGGCCGATCAGCCCGAAGCCCGTCGAATCGGCGTTGGTCCGGGCCATGGAGGGCAGCGCGCTCACCACGCGCACACCCAGCGTGGCCTCGGACGCCGTGATCACCATCTCGACCGGGGACCCGGTCGGGGCGTAGCGCAGGATGTTGGTGGTCGCCTCCCGCAGGATGCTGCTCACCGTGCGCTGGGTCGTGGGATCGGACGAGTCGGCGCCGGCGGACACCCGCAGGTCGATCGGGTGGCCGGCGGCGCGGAGCGTCTCGGCCGTCGCGGCGGCGGCACGGCTGGGGGTCGTGCCCGGCTCCCGGCTGGGCGGGGCGTCCTGGCGGGTCAGGTTGACCAGCGTCGCCAGGTCCGCCTGTGCCGCGGCGTTCAGCCGGACGAGGCGGAGCCGGGTGGCGGTCACGGCCCCCGGTTCGTCCGACGTGCCGTGTGCCATCAGGACCATCGTCATGAGGCTGAGCTGGTGCGCCACGATGTCGTGCAACTCCCCGGCGAGCTGGGCACGCTCGGTCGTGCGCGCCACCGAGAAGGCTCGCGTCAGGCGCGTGAACTCCTGCAGGTGCGCGGCCCGCACCCGCACGAAGTACCGGACACCGAGCCCGAAGGCGACGCCGAAGGTCAGCAGCATCACCGACGCGAGTGACATGACCAGGTGGTCGTCGCTGCCACGGTGCCACCAGATGAAGGTCAACGCAGACCCGAGGGCGACGACGGGCACGATCCGCGGCCAGTTCGCCGCCACGACGGCGAGCAGGAAGACGTTGAGGAAGAAGAGGGGGGACAACCCCGGGAGCGGGGCGAGCAGCGTCGAGGTGAGGATCGCCGCGGCAGCCAGCACCAGCGCGGACGCGGGGGGCGAGGTGGCGGCGAGGGCGAGGGCGAGGAACGCCACGACCATGGCGAGGTCGTGGGTCAGCAGTTCGGGCCGCTCCCGCCAGGTGAGCACGAGACCGACGGTCCAGACCCCCGCCGCTGCCGTCGCGGGCAGGGCGAGGGCGAGTCGGGCTGTGTTCAGGCTGATGCGGGTGAGGAACGGTCGCCGCGGCGCGTCCGCGGGGGCTGCGCTCTGGGGACGGGGCGGGACGAACTCCTCGACCAGCCAGCGCGTGCCCAGGTCGCCGTCGCGGCGCCCGACGAGCACGGCCACCCCACCCCCGGACGCGGCGACGCGCAGGTGGATCGTGCCGGTTCCCCCCTCCTCCCGGAGGCGGTCGACGGCGGTGCGCAGGGTGCGCAGGAGGGCGTCGGCGTCGGTGGTGGGGGGAATGGTGGCCGGGTCGGGCAAGTCGATCTCCACCGTCAGGCCGTGCCCCACCAGGTGGTCCTCGACCTCCTCCAGGGCGCTGACCAGGTCGCCCGGGGTGGCCTGGTCAGCGGTGCCGGCGCCCCGCAGGGTCGAGACGAGGCGGCGCAGCCGGGTCAGGCTGGCGCGGGCGCGGGCGTCCACCTCGACGAGGGAGGCCGCACCGGCACCCGCCACCTGGGCCCGGTCGAGCAGGGCACCCGTGGCCCGGAGGTCCTGCGCGAGGATGCCGGAGAGTTCATCGGCCAGGGCCGCCCGTTCCTCCTGACGGGTGGCGCGCACCCGTTCCTCCAGGAGGGACAGTTCCCTGGTCGAGAGGTTCCGGTGGCGCAGCAGCCACCGCAGGACCACGCCGACCCCGAGGGCGGCCAGGAAGAGGGCCGCGAGGAAGAGGGACTCCGTGCTGCCGGAGGACCACCACAGGTGCCCCGCCCGGATCCCGGCCACCCCCGTCAGGACGAGGAGTGCCACCCGGGGTTGTGCGCGCGCGGCCACCACGATGGTGACGACGACCATGGGGGTGACACCGTAGTCCCGCGGCATGAGGATGTCGGACAGCAGGGGGGCGAGTGCCAGCAGGACGCCGGGCACGGGGTGGAACAGCGCGACGATCACGGCCGCAGCCGAGACGACGGCGAGAAGCACGTCGAGGGGGGTTCGCCACACCCAGGCACTGAACACGGCCTCGGTGGTGGCCAGCACGACCACGATGGCCCGGACTGCGTGCCACACACACACGTCGTCGACCGCCAGGTGGCGTGGACGAGCGGTGGCCATCGGGTCCTCCGGGGGGCGTCGGGGATGGTCGAATCCTACCCGTCGCCTTGTGGGGAGTTCCTTCGTCCGCGAGCGGGACCGGTTCCAGCTGATCCCGCTCGGGCACGCGTGCTTCCGTCTCGAACCCGACTCAGGGGGGCGCCTGTGGGGGTCCTTCGTGCCGGATCCGCGCCCTCCCCACGAGACGGATGGTCGACCGCCCGTGCGGATCGACGACGACTCCCAGGACCTTCAGGGTTGGTTGACGGCACGTGCCGACCTCGACGGGTCGGGGTCGCGCGCTGGGTGAACGTGCTCCGGCGCCCCGAGCGTGAGGCCTCCGTCGCCCTCCTCGACGGGGACCAGGTGCTGGTGCAATTGGTCAACCACGACGGCCAACTGGACCCTGCGAGCCAGCGTCATCGACGGGGGTGACCTCCTCCGGACGTGGTCGTGCGCCACCGGGCCCGGCCGGGCCAAGGAGATCACGACCGGATGGGGTTTCGCGGTCGCCCGGGCGGTCCGGGACGGTGAGGAGTTCCTGCACCGCGTTCCGATCGCGGGATTCTCCTCGGGGCGCCGGGCGTGCTCGACCTGGCCATGAACCGTGTCGCGCCCGCCGTCGGGTTCGGTGCCGTGGAGATGAGCGGCGGCCTGCCCCCGTTCGCCTGGTACTTCGACAACGAGGGTGGGACCCTCAACGACCCCGACCGTGTCGCGCGGCGCCAGACCTCGATGGCCCGCGGTTCCCGGGAGTCGTACGTCTCCGACGACGGTTACGAGGTGGAGATCGACGTGCGGTGGCCCGCGTCGTCGGGGGAGCGCCACGTCGGGCCCGTCCTGCTGATGCTGTACGGCGCTTGCGGGATCGACCTCGACCTCGACACGGATCCCGACCTGCGCACCTGGCTCGACCGCGGGTTCGCCGTGGCCGCCCCGCACGTGCGCGGCGGCGGACCCGAACGGCGGCATCAGGCGGGAACCCGGGCCAAGCGGGACCGTTCCCTCGCCGATGCCGCCGCTGCGATCCGGCACCTCCGCGCCGGGGGCAGCGCGGTGGTCGAGGCCACCGAGCTGGTCGTCATCGGTGCCTCGGCCGGCGGGTTCCTGGCGGCGACGACCGTCAACACCTGCGCCGACGACGTGGACGTCTGCATCATCGTCAACGGATTCGTGGACCCCCTCACCAGCCTGCTCCGCCAGGACAACCTCGTCCGGGCCGGGGCCGAGGCCCTCGTCATCGTGGCGGCCGCGGATGTGCGGGTGAACCCGCGGCAGGGCCTCAAGTGGGCGCTGGCGTACCGGTCGCTGGGTGGCTCGGTGGAGTTGTGGTTCGACCCGAACGGTGCCCACGACTGCTGGGGTGCGGGCATGTCGCCGGATGCACTGTTCGACTGGGTGGACGCCGCCCTCGCCCGGGCCCGCGCCCGCAACCGGGCGCCGCAACCGGCGCATGCCTAACTTTCAGGCAGAAGGGACGCCTCGGCCTATTCATTCGGCACCCGCCCTGTAAGGCTGATGATGACCCTCTGTAAACGTGAGGAAAGAACAATGAACCAGAACATGATCGACGTGAAGGGCGTGACAAAGTCCTTTCGTGGTGTCGTGGCGGTCGAGAATGCTTCGTTCGTGGTGCCGCGGGGCGGCGTGACGGCGCTGCTCGGCCCGAACGGCGCGGGCAAGACCACCACCCTGCGGATGATCCTCGGGTTGGCCCGGCCCACGTCCGGCCGGGTGGCCTATGCGGGGGGCTCGGCGCCACGGATCGGTGCGAGCCTGGACGGGGGCTGGGGCAGCGGGCAGGTGTCCGCGGACGCCGACTGGGACTACGTCGCCGGCGTGCTCGGCGTCCCGCGCTCCCGCGTGGAGGAGGTCCGCGAGTACGTGGGCCTCCGTGCCGGGGACATGCGCAAGCCTGTGACCAAGTTCTCCACGGGGATGCGGCAGCGCCACGGCCTCGGCATCGCCCTGTTGGGTGAGCCCGATGTCCTCATCCTCGACGAGCCGGTCAACGGCCTGGACCCCGAGGGCATCCGGTGGCTGCGGGGCGTCATGCGATCCTTCGCCGACCGGGGCGGGACCGTCCTGTTGTCCAGCCACCTGCTGGGCGAGGTCGAGCACGTCGCGGACCACCTGGTGGTGGTCAACAAGACCGTCCGGTTCGCCGGGAGTGTCGACGAGCTGGGTGTCGGTGCCGGCCGGGGCGAACTGGAGGGCCAGTACTTCTCGCTGGTCGGAGCGGGAAGGAGCGCGGCATGAGCGCAGCCATCGCCGAGGTGCGGAAGGTCCTCGCCGGCCAGTTGTGGTGGGCCTTCCTGCTGGTCGGAGTCGGTTTGTCCGTGATCACGATCGTGGCCATCACGCCCGACCACGTCGCCGCCGTCGCCTCCGGGGCCGGAACCGTCCGCGCCGCGCTCGACGACGCCACGCGGTACTGGATGACCGTCTACCTGGCGTGCGGCTCCCTCATCGCCTACCTGTTCGCGGGTGAGTTCACCGACGGGCAGATGCAGCGGTCGGTGCTGCTGCACCGGCTGTCGCGCGGACGCGTGCTGGGTACGAAGTTCGTGGCGGCGCTGCTCGTGTCGGTGCTCTTCGGCCTCGTGGCAGCGGCCCTGGCTTGGCTGACCCCGCCGATCGCGCTGTCCCTGTTCGGCCTGGACACGGCCGGGGCCGGTGTCGACCCCGAGATCGTGGCCGGTGTCCTCGGTGTCAACATCCTGGCCGGCGTGTGGGGGTTCGCCCTCGGCGTGCTGCTGCGCAACCCGGTGGTGGCGGTCGGCCTGTTCGCCGTCCAGACGCTGCTGCTGGAGACCTACGGTGCCAAGGCCGTGCCCGAGGTGGGCAAGTACCTGCTCACCTCCGTGCTCGGATCGCTGTACAAGGACCCCTCGCCGCTGTCGATGGCCGTCCTGCCGGCCCTGGGCATCGCCCTGGCCTGGGTCGGTGTGGCGACGGTGGGTGCCGTGGGCACCTTCAGGACGCGCGACGTCTGAGTCCTGCGCACAGGGGGCGGGGCCGGGATCACTCCCGGCCCCGCCCCTTTTTCCGTGCCCCGGACCGATGGGGGCTGGTCGAACGGGCGCTCCGGCTGGCCATTCGTGCATGGTGACCGAGGCAGGCGCCGCCGACTCCTACGACCCGGCCTCGCGCAAGCCCACCGTCTCGTTCGGCGACTCGCTCGTCGACGACCTCGTCCGCCGCGACTTCACCGTCAACGCGATGGCGCTCTCGGTGGTGTCCGGGGCGTTCGCCGACCCGCACGGCGGCCTGGCCGACCTCGAGGCCGGCGTCCTGCGCACCCCGTCGACCCCCGAGGTCTCCTTCAGCGACGACCCGCTGCGGATGATGCGGGCCGCACGGTTCGCGTCCCAGCTCGGCTTCACCCCCGCCCCCGAGGTGGTCGACGCGATGACCGACATGGCCGAGCGCATCGACATCATCTCCGCCGAGCGCGT
>NZ_JACJFX010000018.1:0-62132 GCF_014164675.1 Propioniciclava sp. MC1683
AGATCGCCCGTCGCAAGGCCAAGGGCAGCCGCGGCGGTCGCCCACCTGCCTTCGATCCCACCATCTACAAGGGCAGGAACGTGGTGGAACGCTTCTTCAACCGGATCAAGGAGTTCCGCGCCATCGCCACCCGCTACGACAAACTCGCTCGCAACTACCGCGCCGGCCTCGTCCTGGCCAGCACCATCATCTGCCTACGAGACCAGTTACGCGACACGCCCTAGGCCGTGGGGTCGGCGTCCGCCTGTCGGCGACGGCCCACCCACATCTGGCGCGGAACTACATTGACCGGCCATGGACAGGTCGACGCGCACGGGGGTGCTGGCGGCGCTCGGCACGGAGGCGCTGTACGGCGGCTCGTTCGTCTTCACCAAGGGCGTGACCGCCACGATCGACCCGTTCACGCTGCTGGCCTGGCGGTTCGCGACGGCCCTGGCCGTCCTGGGCGTGCTGGTCGCGCTGCGCGTCGTCCGGCTCTCCCTCGACCGCGCCGTGGTGAAGCCCCTGCTGGTGCTCGCGCTGCTGCAGCCGCTGGTCTACTACACGGCCGAGACGTACGGCGTCATGCGCACGACGGCGTCGGAGAGCGCGCTGATCATCTCGGCGATCCCCGTGGCGATGCTGGCGACGGCGGCGGTGCTCCTGGGGACCAGGCCCTCGCGGCGGCAGGCCGCGGGCATCGCGGTCACCCTGGTCGGCGTCCTCGTCACGGTCGTCGCCGGCGGCCTCTCGGCCCGGTTCGACGCGTGGGGTTACGCCCTGCTGTTCGTCGCCGTCCTCGCGTTCTCGCTGTACGCCGCCCTCGCGCACCGGTTCGCCCACACCCGCGACGTCGACCGGACGTTCGTGATGGTCGCCTCCGGCGCCGTCGTGTTCGGGACCATCGCCGCGGCCCAGCACGCCGCCGGCGGGACGCTGGGCAGGCTGGCCACGCTGCCGCTGGCGGAGCCCTCGTTCGGACTGTCGGTCGCGGCGCTGGCACTCGGGCCGACCATCGGGGCGTTCTTCCTGCAGAACGTGGCGATCCGGAACCTGGGCGCCACCCGCTTCTCGACGTTCATCGGCATCTCGACGCTGGTCACCCTCGCGCTCGGCGCCGCCGTGCTCGGCGAGCGGCTGGGGTGGGCCCAGTTGCTGGGCGGGGCCGCGATCCTGGGCGGCGTCTACCTCGCCAATCGTCCGCGACGGGGCGAGCCGGCGGCCCTCCCCGACCAGGCCGTGGCCTGATCGGGGAGGGACCGGTCAGGCGGCGGTGATCGCCCCGGTCAGGTAGGGCTTGCCGTCGCGGTTGGTGACGGCGAAGGCCGACCCGTCGGTGGCGAAGCCCACCTTGTTCGGCAGCAGGATCGGCTTGGTGAACCGCACGTCCACCGCGTACGCCTCGGGCAGGCGCGGGCCGAGCGCGGCGAGGGAGCGCGCGTGCGTCCACATGCCGTGCACGATCGGCCGCTTGAAGCCGAACAGCCGCGCGGTCAGCGCGTTGAGGTGGATCGGGTTCACGTCGCCCGACACCTCGGCGTACTGCCGGCCCAGGTCGCCGGGCAGGCGCCACTGCTGGCTCGGTGCCGGCAGCTCGACCACGGACGCCGCGGGCTCGGCCGGCTGCTCCCCGGCCGGGGCCTTGGCCCCGAGCGCCAGGTAGGTGCTGGTGCCGCTCCAGGCGACCTGGCCGCCCTTGCCGCGCACCTCGCCGATGACGTCGAACAGGGCGCCCTTGCGGTGGGCCCGGGCGTTGCCGGTGCGCACGATCAGCGCCAGTTCCTCCCCCACCCCGACGGGGCGGTGCAGCGTCATGCTGTTGGAGGCGTGGACCAAGCCGGCCAGGGCGTAGGGGAAGTCCTTCGCCGCGAGCAGCGCGGTCTGGAGCGGGAACGTCAGCACGTGCAGCCACGTCGCCGGCACCTGGTCGCGCAGGGTGAACCCGCACACCCGGTTGTAGGCGGCGAGGCGGGCCAGGTCCTGCTTGTGCGAGGCCACGATCGCGGACCGCTCGGGCAGCGGGCGGCCACCCTTGGCGCCGATCCCGCCGGCCACGCCCTTGACGAGCAGTGGGGCGATGGCGGGGAGCTCGGAGAAGACGAGGTCAGCCATGGTTCACCGCCCGATCAGGTTCTGGCCGCAGACCCGGATGACCTGCCCGTCGACGCCGCTGGAGGCGGGGTCGCACAGGTAGGCGATGGTCTCGGCGACGTCGACCGGCTGGCCGCCCTGCGACAGTGAGTTGGTCCGGCGGAACACCTCGCGCTGCACGTAGGGGATCTTGCCGGTCATCTCGGTCTCGATGAAGCCGGGAGCCACGCCGTTGGTGGTGACGCGGCTGTCGGCGAGCTCGTCGCGCATCGCCCAGACCAGGCCCATCACGCCGGCCTTGGACGCCGCGTAGTTGGTCTGGCCCTTGTTCCCGGCCCAGCCGGAGGTCGACGCGATGCCGACGATGCGGCCGTCCTCGGCGAGCGCGCCGGGGCGGTCGTGGTCGAGGAGGACCTCGTTGATCCGCATCTCGGCGGCGAGGTTGACGTCGAGCACGGACGCCCAGACCTTCTCGTCCAGGTTGGCCAGCATCTTGTCGCGGGTGATGCCGGCGTTGTGGACCATGGCCCAGATGCGGGCCTCGGGGCCGTGCACGCGGGCCACGTGGTCGGCGATGCGGGCGCCGGCGTCGGGGGCGGTGATGTCGAGCTGCAGGGCCGAGCCCTTGAGCTCGTTCGCCACCTGGGCGAGGCTCTCGCCCGCGGCCGGGATGTCGACCACCACGAGCTTGGCGCCGTCGCGGTGGAAGGTGCGCGCGATGGCCGCGCCGATGCCGCGGGCGGCGCCGGTGACGACGACGACCCGGTCGGCGAAGGGCTTGTCGGACGCCGCGCCCTCGACCGGGGTCTTGGCCGGGGCGACCCGCCAGACCTGGCCCGAGACGAAGGCCGAGCGGCCCTCGAGCAGGAACGACATCGTCGAGACGAGGTCGGACGCCTGAACGCCCTCGGCGAGCAGCACCAGGTTGGCGGTCGAGCCGCCGCGCAGCTCCTTGCCGACGGTGCGCATGATGCCGTCGATGCCCTGGGCCACGGCCTTGGCCTCGAGCCCGTCGACCGCGTCGGCCTCGGTGGCGAGGATGATGACGCGCCCGGACTTCTCCAGGCCCTTCATCACCGGGCGCAGCACCTGGCGGAGCAGCTCGAGCTGCGCGATCTCGCGCACCCCGGTGGCGTCGATGACGAGCGCGCCCGGCCGGGTCTCGTAGCGCGGCGGCTGCGGGCGGCCCTTCTCGTCGTCCGTGCGGTTGCCCGGCAGGTCGAGCAGGGGCTCGACCGGGCTGACGCCCACGGCGTCCAGCACCTCGGCGGCGATGCCGCCTCCGGGCAGGGACGCCAGCGCGACGGGCCCGGCGGGCAGCACCCGGCCGCGGCGCAGGCGCGGCGGCTCGGCGAGGCCGGCCTTGGCGGCGACCTTGCGGCCGACGGGGCTGGTCAGGATTCCCTCGAGGAGGCCGGTCATCACACCGCCTCCAGGATCGCGGTGACGGCCATGCCGCCGGCGGCGCAGATCGAGATGAGGCCCTTCGAGCCGGGGCCCTTCTCGGCGAGCATCTTGGCCAGCGTGGCGACGATGCGCCCGCCGGTCGCCGCGAAGGGGTGGCCGGTGGCCAGCGAGGAGCCGTTCACGTTGAGCCTGGCGCGGTCGATGGTGATGCCGCCCTGCTCGAGCGCGGCGAGCGTGGCCAGCACGGTGGACGCGAACGCCTCGTGGATCTCGAACAGGTCGATGTCCGCGGCGGTCAGGCCGTTGCGCTCGAGCAGTTCGGGGATGGCGCGGGCGCCGGCGAGCAGCAGGTCCTCGTTGCCGGTGACGTAGTCGGACGCCGCGACCTGCGCGTCCACGACCCTGGCCAGGACCGGCCAGTTCTGCGCGCGGGCGTGCGACTCCTCGGCGAGGAGGACGACGGCGGCGCCGTCGGTGAGCGCGGTGGAGTTGCCGGCCGTCATCGTGCCCTCCGGGCCGCCGAAGACGGGCTTGAGCTTGGCCAGGGCGGCGGCGGTGGTCTCGGGGCGGAGGATCTTGTCCTTGGCCACCTTCAGGAAGGGGGTGACCAGGTCGTCGAAGAAGCCGGAGTGCCACGCCTTGGCGAGGTTCTGGTGGGAGGCGAGGGTCAGGGCGTCCTGGTCCTCGCGGCTGATGCCCCACTTCTGGGTGGTCTGCGCCTGGGACTCGCCCATCGACAGGCCGGTGCGCGGCTCGACGACCGCCGGCGGGACCGGCGCGAGGTCGGCGGGGCGGACCTTGGCGAACGCCTTGATCCGGTCGACCGGCTTGCGGGCGTAGGAGGCCTTGAGCAGCGCGCGTCGCAGGCCCTCCTTCACCACGATCGGCGCGTCGGAGGCGGAGTCGACGCCGCCGGCGATGGCCGTGGTGGCCTGGCCGAGGCGGATCTTGTTGGCCGCGTAGATGACGGCCTCGAGGCCGGTGCCGCAGGCCTGCTGCAGGTCGATGGCCGGGGTGTGCGGGTCGAGGGCGGAGCCCAGGACCGACTCGCGGGTCAGGTTGAAGTCACGCGTGTGCTTGAGCACCGCACCGGCCACGACCTCGTCGACCTTGGTGCCGGCGAGCCCGAAGCGGGCCACGAGACCGTCGATGGCCGCGGTGAGCATGTCCTGGTTCGACGCCTGGGCATAGGCGGTGCCGGCCTTGACGAAGGGAGTGCGGTTGCCGCCGACGATGACGGCGTTGCGCTCGAGCATGGGTTCTCCTCTGTGGGAACGGGATTGACCGAAACTCAGGGTAGCAGGTACGTGAAGTTTCGGATACCCTCGGTACATGACAACTTCCGTGGACGGCCGCACCACGCGCTGGGCGGAGCACAACGCCCAGCGTCGGCGCGAGCTCGTCGAGGCCACCCTGCGCGCCATCCGGCGCAAGGGGCACGGCATCGGCATGGACGACCTGGCGGCCGACGCCGGGACGTCCAAGACGGTGTTCTACCGGCACTTCGGCGACCGCGCCGGGCTGTACGCGGCGGTGGTCGAGTCCGTGCAGGAGTTCATCCTGGGCAACCTGACCGGCCACCTGGCGTCCGAGCTACCCCCTGACCGGTTGGTGGCCCAACTCGCGGACGCCTACCTCGCCGTCGTCGAGGCCGACGGCGAGATCTACCGGTTCGTGTCCAACCGGCCGGGTGACTCGCCCGACCCGGTCCTGGGCATCACCAACCGGATCGGCGACGAGGTGTCGGCGGCCTTCCGCCGGTGGCTCGAGGCCGAGGGGCTCGACCCCGATCCCGCCAACATCTGGGGCCATGGCGCCGTCGGCTACATCTGGGCCGTCGCCGACCGGTGGATCCTCACCGACCTGCGGCGTCCGCGCGCCGAGGTCGTCGCCTACGTCAACCAGTTCTTCGTACCCGCGTTCGCCGCACAGACAAGGAAGTCCGCATGACCGCCACCGCACCCGCCCGCACCAGCTCCCTGACCGCCACCGGCGAGGCCCTGCGCCGCGCGCTCGACGGCCCGTTCCACGACGTCAAGCAGCGCTGGCGCGACGAGGTCACCGCCTCCGACTTCGTGCGTGACCCCGACTGGGACATCCCCACCGCCCGCGAGTGGGCCCTCGACAAGCTCCTGGCGCTCGCCGCCCGCGACTTCGCGATCGCCGGTTTCCCCGAGGCCCAGGGCGGCCGCGGCACGGTCGCCGAGTCGGTGGCCCACTTCGAGATGCTCGCCATGGGCGACCTCTCCCTGACCATCAAGTCCGGCGTCCAGCACGGCCTGTGGGGCGGCGCGGTGACCAACCTCGGCACCCAGTGGCACCACGAGACCTGGCTGCCCGGCACCATCACCGGCGAGGCCACCGGCTGCTTCGCCATGACCGAGCTCGGCCACGGCTCCGACGTGCAGTCGATCGAGACCACGATCACGTGGATCCCCGAGGACGGCGAGTTCGAGGTCCACTCCCCCACCCCGGGCTCGACGAAGGCCTACATCGGCAACGCCGCCACCCACGGCAAGTGGGCCGCGGTCTTCGGCCAGTTGATCGTCGACGGCGAGAACCACGGCGTCCACGTGATCGTCGTGCGCATCCGTGAGGAGGACCTCGGCGCGGTCGAGGGCGTCACCTGCGGCGACCAGGGCCACAAGGGCGGCCTGCTCGGCGTCGACAACGGCACCATCACCTTCGACCACGTCCGCGTCCCGCGCGAGCACCTGCTCGACCGCTTCGGCGGCGTGAACGCCGACGGCGTCTACGAGTCGACCATCGAGTCGCGCAACGCCCGCTTCTTCACGATGCTCGGCACGCTGGTCCGCGGCCGCATCTGCGTCGGTGGTGGCGCGGCGTCCGGCACCCGCAAGGCCCTCTCGATCGCCACCCGCTACGCCCTCAAGCGCACCCAGTTCCGCCAGCCGGGCCTGGGCGAGGAGATCCTGCTGCTGGACTACCAGACCCACCAGCGCAAGCTCTTGCCGAACATCGCCAAGGCGTACGCCTACGGCTTCGCGCAGAACGAGATCGCGCTGCAGCTGCAGCGCGTCACCGAGGCCGCCGGCTCCGACCCGACCGCCGCCCGCGAGCTCGAGACCCGCGCCGCCGGCATGAAGGCCCTGCTCACCCGCTGGGCCAACGACACCATCCAGGTCTGCCGCGAGGCCTGCGGCGGCGCCGGCTACCTGAGCGAGAACGGCCTGACCATGCTCCGCCAGGACGCCGACGTCTTCGCCACCTTCGAGGGGGACAACACCGTCCTGCTGCAGCTGGTCGCCAAGGCCCTGCTGCTGGACTACAAGAAGACCTGGGGCGACATGGACATGCGCGGGACCGCCCAGGCGACCGCCCGCATGCTGGGCGGCACGTTCCTCGAGCGCACCACCGCCAAGGCGGTCATCGACCGCATCCTGTCGGGTTCGAAGAGCAAGGACGTCGGCTCCCGCGCCTGGCACATCGAGATGTTCGAGGACCGCGAGAAGCACACCGTCGAGGGCCTGGCCAAGCGCATGCGCGCCGCCGCCAAGGCGTCCGACAGCTTCGCGGCCGTCAACGCCTGCCAGCAGCACATGCTCGCCGCCGCCAGGGCGCACACCGACCGCGTGGTGCTCGAGGCCTTCATCGAGGGCATCCACGAGTGCCAGGACCCGTACATCGCCTCCATCCTCGGCAAGGTCTGCGACCTGTACGCGCTGGCCACCATCGAGGAGAACCGCGGCTGGTACATGGAGCACGAGCGCTTCGACGGCGCCCGCTCCAAGGCCGTCACCGAGGCCGTGGACGCCCTGTGCCGCGACCTGCGGGGCAAGGCGCTGGAGCTCGTCGAGGGCCTGGGCGTCGAGGAGGGCTGGCTCAACGCCGCGATCCTCGACTGAGGACGGCTAGCGTGGGCTCCATGGAGCCCATCGCCAGCGCCCAGTCGATCCGCGACGCCGAGGCCGCGTGGTTCGCCGCCCACCCGGGCGGGGACCTCATGGGGGAGGCGGCCTCGGCGGTCGCACGCACCTGCGCCGAGGTGCTCGCCGGACGCGAGCACCTCGGCGTCCTCGTCGTTGCGGGACCGGGCAACAACGCCGGCGACGCGCTGTTCGCGGCGTCCGAGCTCGGTGAGCTGTGCGAGCGCCGGGTGCCGCTCTGGGTCTGGCCCGTGGTCGACGCCACCCACGCCGACGGGCTGGACGCGGCCCTCGCCGAGGGCGCCGTGGTCGTGGACGCCGCGGCCGCCCTCACGCTCTGCACGGGGGTGGGCCTCGTGCTCGACGGCGTCTCCGGGCTGGGCGGGAGGCCCGGCCTCCCGGACGCCGTGGCCGCGGTCGCCCGCGCGGCGCACGAGGCGGGCGTGCCCGTCGTGGCTGTCGACATCCCCTCCGGCCTGGTGGCCGACTCCCCCGTCGCGCACGACAGCTTCGTCGCCGACGTCACGGTGACCTTCATCGCCCGCAAGCTCGCCCACGTGGCCGAGCCCGCGGCGTCCCGGTGCGGCCGGGTCGAGCTGGTCGACATCGGGGTCGCTCCCCCGGCGGTCGACGTGTGGCGGGTCACCGCGGACGACCTGCGCGCCTGGTACCCCTGGCCCGGCCCCACCTCCGACAAGTACGCCCGCGGCGTGGTCGGGATCGACACCGGCACCGCCACCTACCCGGGTGCGGCCGTGCTCGGGGTCTCGGGCGCCCTGCACGCGGGGGCGGGCATGGTCCGCTACGCCGGGCCCGCCCGCGACGAGGTGCTGCGGGCGTTCCCGAGCGTAGTCGCACCGGTCGACCCGGCCGAGCCGGGGCGCGTCCAGGCCTGGGTGTGCGGTTCCGGCTGGCCGGGCGGTGACGCCGACCGGCTCGCCCGCCGGGTCGACGACTGGGCGCCGATGGTGCTGGACGCCGGCGCCCTCGACGGCCTGCCTGCCGAGCTGCCGGACGGCTCGGTGCTCACCCCGCACGCCGGGGAGCTGGCGCGCCTGCTGGGGGTGGAGCGGTCCGCCGTCGAGGCCGATCCCCTCGGACACGCGCGCCGGGCCGCCGCGGAGACGGGGGCGTGCGTGCTGCTCAAGGGGGCGTCCCAGTACGCGGTGGCACCCGACCGGACCGCGATCCTCGCCGAACCCGGCCCCGCGTGGACCGCCACCGCCGGCTCGGGCGACGTGCTCGCCGGGATGCTGGGCACCCTCCTCGCCGCCGGCGTTCCCTCGTTGTGGGCGGCCGCGCTCGCGGCGTCCCTGCAGGCCCGGGCCGCCGCCGCGCTGCCGGGCCCGCACACCCCCGAGGAGGTCGCGGCGCGCTCCCTGCCCGGGGTGGTCGCCGCGCTCCGAACCTGATGCAGCCGTGCATCAGGTGGGGAGCACGCCTGCACTAGGCTCGCTCGGGTGACCGACTCGCTCCTGCCACGCCTGGTCGCCGGCATCGATGCCGTGCTGCCCGAGGCGGCCTCGCTGCGCCGCGCCATCCACGCCGACCCGCACCTGGGCGGCGACGAGATGGACACCCGGGACTCGATCACCCAGGCGATCGACTGGCTCGACTGGCTGCCCGTCGCCGAGACCGGGGCGTACGCCCGCTTCGGCCCCGCCGGGCCGGCCGTGGGGCTGCGCGCCGAGCTCGACGCCCTGCCCATCACCGAGGCCACGGGGGTCGAGTGGGCCTCCCAGCGCCGCGGGATCATGCACGCCTGCGGCCACGACGTGCACATGGCCGCCCTGTGGGCGGTCGTCACCGCCGCGCGCGACCTCGACCTGCCCGTCGCGATGGTGCCGCTGCTGCAGCCGCGCGAGGAGGAGAACCCGCCGGGCGCGACCGACGTCGTGGCGTCGGGCTTCCTCGACGACGTGGAGGTGGCCGCGATGGTCGGCGTCCACGTGCAGCCGCAGGTCGAGAAGGGCGTCGTCTCCACCGGTGCCGGCGCGGTCAACGCCGCCTTCGACTCCTTCGAGATCACCGTGCGCGGGCGCGGCGGGCACGGGGCCTACCCGCACACCGCGCTCGACCCGATCACCGTGCTCGCCGCGATCGTCGGCGGGCTGGGCGAGCTGCCGCAGCGGATCGTGAACCCCATCCACCCCTCCGTGGTGTCGGTGGGCACGTTCAAGGCCGGCACCGCGGCCAACGTGATCGCCGAGACCGCCACGTGCACGGGGTCGATCCGCACCTTCCACGAGGCCGACCGGGTCGCCCTCCACGAGGCGATCGCGCGTCTGGCCGAGGGCACGGCGCTGGCCCGCGGCGCGACCGCCACGGCGACGTTCGTCCGCGGGGGGCCGGCGCTGGTCAACGACCCCGACCTGTCGCGCCGGGCCGACCACCTGCTGGGTGGGCTCGCGATCCCGGTGGCGCACGTGCCGTTCCGCTCGTGCGGATCGGACGACTTCTCCGAGTACGGCCACGTGGTGCCGTCGCTGATGAGCTTCGTCGGGGTCGGGTCGGAGGGGGGCGTCGGCCTGCACCACGCGCAATTCCTGCCCGGGCGCGGCGCTCTGCGCCTGTGCGCGGTCGCGCTGGCCGCCAACTACGTCGCGGCGGCGGCGCAGATTCGCAGCTGAGGCCCTTCCCGTTGGGGCGGGCCGATCGTTAGGGTGCCCTATCCGCCCAACGACGAACGGAGCCCCTGCAGTGACGCGTTACGCCAGCCCCGGGTCCAGCGACTCGAACATCGAGGTCAAGGACACCTACGGCCACTGGATCAACAACGAGTGGCGCGACCCCATCAAGGGTGAGTACTTCGACAACCCGACGCCGGTCACCGGCGAGGTGTTCACCCGCGTGGCCCGCGGCACCGCCGAGGACATCGACGCCGCCCTCGACGCCGCCCACGCCGCCGCCGACGCGTGGGGCAAGACCTCCCCCGCCGAGCGCGCGAACATCCTCAACCAGATCGCCGACCGGATCGAGGCCAACCTCGAGGACATCGCGGTCATCGAGACGTGGGACAACGGCAAGGCC
This sequence comes from Propioniciclava sp. MC1683, assembly GCF_014164675.1. Classification (NCBI taxonomy): domain Bacteria; kingdom Bacillati; phylum Actinomycetota; class Actinomycetes; order Propionibacteriales; family Propionibacteriaceae; genus Propioniciclava; species Propioniciclava sp. MC1683. Next base: position 10,395 of record NZ_JACJFX010000018.1, read on the forward strand.
GTCCGCGAGACCCTCAACGCCGACATCCCGCTGGCCATCGACCACTTCCGCTACTTCGCCGGCTGCATCCGTGCGCAGGAGGGCGGCCTCAGCCAGCTCGACGACACCACGGTCGCCTACCACTTCCACGAGCCGCTGGGCGTCGTGGGCCAAATCATCCCGTGGAACTTCCCGATCCTGATGGCCACCTGGAAGCTCGCCCCCGCCCTGGCCGCCGGCAACTGCATCGTGCTCAAGCCGGCCGAGCAGACCCCGTGGTCGATCCTGAAGCTGTTCGAGATCATCGGCGACCTGCTGCCCCCGGGCGTGGTCAACATCGTCAACGGCTTCGGCGTCGAGGCGGGCAAGCCGCTGGCGTCCAGCCCGCGCATCGCCAAGATCGCGTTCACCGGCGAGACCACCACCGGCCGCCTGATCATGCAGTACGCGAGCCAGAACATCATCCCGGTCACCCTCGAGCTGGGCGGCAAGAGCCCGAACATCTTCTTCGAGGACATCGCCGAGAAGAAGGACAACTTCTACGACAAGGCCCTCGAGGGCTTCGCGTTCTTCGCCCTCAACAACGGCGAGGTCTGCACCTGCCCGAGCCGCGCGCTCATCCAGGCGTCGATCTACGACGAGTTCCTCGCCGACGGCATCAAGCGCGTCGAGGCGGTCAAGCGCGGCCACCCGCTCGACACCGACACGATGATGGGCGCGCAGGCCTCGAACGACCAGTACGAGAAGATCCTCTCCTACATCCAGATCGGCAAGGACGAGGGCGCCAAGGTTCTCAGCGGCGGCAACAAGGTCGACCTCGGCGGCGAGCTGTCGGGCGGCTTCTACATCGAACCGACCGTGTTCGAGGGCGTCAACACGATGCGCATCTTCCAGGAGGAGATCTTCGGCCCGGTCGTCTCGGTGACGAAGTTCGCCGACGACGCCGAGGCGCTGCAGATCGCCAACGACACGCTGTACGGCCTCGGTGCCGGCGTGTGGTCGCGCCACGTGCACCGCGCCTACACCATGGGCCGCGCCATCAAGGCCGGCCGCGTCTGGACCAACTGCTACCACCACTACCCCGCGCACGCGGCGTTCGGCGGCTACAGGCAGTCCGGCATCGGGCGCGAGAACCACAAGATGATGCTGGCCCACTACCAGCAGACGAAGAACCTGCTCGTGTCCTACTCCCAGGACAAGCTGGGCTTTTTCTGATGGACGAGTGCCGGTTCGACGCCGTCGGGGTGGACGAGCTCGTCACCGACGGGCCCACGCGCGTCGCCCTCACCCCGGCGGCGGCCGACCTGCTGCGTACGGTGGTCGGCCGGCACGGGCCGGTGATGTTCCACCAGTCGGGGGGCTGCTGCGACGGCAGCGCGCCCATGTGCTATCCGGTGGGTGACTTCCTGACCGGGGACGCCGACGTGCTGCTCGGCACGCTGGCGGTGCCCGGGCTCGACCCGATCGAAGTCTGGATCGGTCGGGCCCAGTTCGAGGCGTGGAAGCACACGCGCCTCACCATCGACGCCGTCCCCGGACGCGGGGCCGGCTTCTCGCTGGAGGCACCCGAGGGCATGCGGTTCCTCACCCGGTCGCGGCTGTTCACGCAGGAGGAGAAGGACGCCCTGGGCCTGTGAGGCCGAGCCCGCGGCGTCCGGGCCGTGGAACGCCGTGTGGCACCACCGCGGTGCGAAGGGCGCGTCTGGCGCGCCTGCTGCACCGCGGTGGTGCCACACAAGGGTCGGGCCGACCCGCGGTCCGATGCGGGTCGGACCCACCGGCCGGGCACAGGCCCGGTCGGACCCACCGACCGGGGTGGAAGGATCCCCGGCCGGACAACCAGCTAGCTGGCGCCCATCAGGGCCAGCAGCACACCGCCGGCGACGACGGAGGCGACCTGACCGGCCGCGTTCGCGCCCATGGCGTGCATCAGCAGGAAGTTGTCGAAGTTCTCGCGCTGGGCCTCCTTCTGGACGACACGCGCCGCCATCGGGAAGGCCGAGATGCCGGCGGCACCGATCAGCGGGTTGAACTTGCCACCCGAGAACACGTTCATCAGCTTCCCGAACGAGACGCCCATGACGGTGTCGAGCACGAACGCGATCAGGCCCAGCACCAGGATCATCAGGGTCTGCAGGTTGAGGAACTTCTCACCGATCATCGTCGAGCCGATGGCCAGACCGAGGAACAGCGTGACGACGTTGGCGAGCTCGTTCGAGGACGCCCCCACGAGGCGCTCGACGACCTTCGACTCGCGCATCAGGTTGCCCAGCATCAGCATGCCGATCAGCGGCGTCGCGAACGGCACCAGCGTGCCGACGACGATCGTCACGATGATCGGGAACAGGATGCGCGTGCGCTGCGAGATCTCCCGCGACGTGTACGGCATGACGATGGCGCGTTCCTTGGCCGTGGTCAGCGCCCGCATGATCGGCGGCATGATGATCGGCACGAGGCTCATGTACGAGTAGGCGGCCACCGTGATGGGGGCGACCAACTCGGGCGCGAGCTTGTTCGACACGTAGATCGACGTCGGCCCGTCGATGGCGCCGATGATGCCGATCGAGGCGGCCTGGTTGTGGTTGAACCCCAGGAGCAACGCCAGCAGCAGCGTCAGGAAGATGCCGAACTGGCCGGCGGCGCCGAGCAGCACCATCTTCGGGTTCTCCAGCAGGGGCCCGAAGTCGGTCATGGCGCCGATGCCGACGAAGATCAGCAGCGGGAACATCTCGTTGCCCACGCCCATGTCGTAGAGCGCCTGGAGCATGCCGTGCTCCCCCACCATCGGCGAGAGGGGCAGGTTCGCCAGGATCGCGCCCGAGCCGATGGGCAGCAGGAGCAGGGGCTCGTACTCCTTCTTGATCGCCAACCAGATCAGGAGCAGGCCGATGGCGATCATCGTCAGGCTCTGCCAAGTGACGTTGTTGATCCCCTGCAGCAAGTAGTGCAGTGTGTCCGGACTCATCTCAGGCCTCGAACCTCACGAGGGTCTCGCCGAACTTCACCTGCTGGCCGGCCGCCACGTAGATCTCGGCGACGACACCGTCCTTGGGCGCCTTCAGCTCGTTCTTCATCTTCATGGCCTCGAGCACCATAAGCGAGTCGCCCCGCTTCACCGACGCCCCGACCGCCGTGTCGACGGTCAGGATCACGCCGGGCATGGGCGCGGTCATCTTGTCGCGACCGCCACCACCGGCGGCGGCTGCGGCGCGGGGCGCCCCACCTGGCGCCGTGGGTGCAGCCCCCTGCGTGGGTGCGGTGGCCGCCGGGGCTGGGGCGTCCGAGGCCAGGGGCGCGGACGCCGCGGGTGCGGCCGGGGCGGCGGCCACGGCGCGCGCGGTCACCGCGGGCGTGATCGCCGAGTGGGCCAGGTCGCGGTGGTCGTCGAGCGTGACGTCGACGAGGCGTCCGTCGATCTGGACGCGGAAGTTGTTGGCGCCGACGGCCTCGACGTCCACCACCTTGGACGTGTTGTTGACGCTGATCGTGTAGCGGCGCATGGCCTACCTCCGGGAGAACGGGTTGGTCTGGTAGCCCCGGCCGACGGCGAGCCAGCGGCTCGCGAAGAGCTGGCTGCCGGGCGCGTGGGCGCGGGTCTCGGGGCCGGCGGACCGGCGTCGGATCTCGGCGTGCTGGATGACGGCGACCGTGATCGCCGCGACCTGGTTCTCGTCCAGGCCGTCGGCGATGATCCGGACGGCGGGCGCCGCGGGCTTGGCCACGGCGTCCTTCGTCGGGTCACCCTCGCCCGGCATGATCGTGACCAGCTCCTGCTCGGGGTCGCTGCGGCGGGCCTTGAGCGTGGGCGCTCCGGTCCCGTCGAGGCGTCCGATGATCATCAGGACGGCCATGAGTGCCAGCAGCAGGGCGAAGACCACGCCCATGCCGACGACCATCATCATCAGGCCCCAGGAGAGGTCATCCATCGTGGGGAGACTTGGCATCGGGGTTCGCTCCTTACACCGGGAAGAGGCCGTGCTTCTTCGGGATGGTCTGCGTGACCTTGGTCCGCAGCACCTCGAGGGCACGGATCAGGCGCGGACGGGTCTCGCGGGGCTCGATGACCTCGTCGATCTGGCCCACGTCGGCGGCCTGGTAGGGGTTGAAGAACTTCTCCTTGTACTCGGCGATGAAGCGGGCCTCCTCGGCCTTCGGGTCCTCCGCCGCCTCGATCGCCCGGCGGTTCAGCAGCCGCGCGGCCCCCTCGGCGCCCATGACGGCGATCTGGGCCGACGGCCACGCGAACGCGACGTCGTTGTTCATCTGCTTGGAGCTCAGCGCCACGTACGAGCCGCCGTACGCCTTGCGGGTGACGAGGGAGATCTTCGGGACGGTCGCCTGGCAGTACGCGTAGATGATCTTCGCGCCGTGTCGGATGACGCCGTTGTACTCCTGCTCGACGCCGGGGAGGTAGCCGGGGCAGTCCACGAACGTGATGAGCGGGATGTTGAACTGGTCGCACAGCGTGATGTGCCGGGCGATCTTGTCCGAGGCGTTGATGTCGAGGCAGCCGGACATGACCTGCGGGTTGTTGGCGATGTAGCCCACCGCGTGGCCGTCCAGTCGGGCGAACCCGACCAGGGCATTGGCGGCCCAGTCGCTGTGCAGCCCGAACATCGAGTCGCGGTCGAAGACCTGGGCGAGCAGGGCGTTCATGTCGTACGGGACGTTGTCATCCTCCGGGATGTGGTGGTTCAGCGTCTCGTCCATGCGGTCGGCCGGGTCGTACGGCTCGAGCTGCGGCGGGTCCTCGGTGTTGTTCTGCGGCAGGTAGCTGAGCAGCTGCTTGGTCTTGCGCAGCGCGTCGGCCTCGTCGGTGGCGAGGACCTGCGCGACACCCGAGGTGGCGTTGTGCACCCAGGCTCCGCCGAGCTCCTCGGCGGTGACGTCCTCGCCCGTGACGGTCTTGATGATGTCGGGGCCGGTCAGGAACATGTTCGAGGTCTGGTCGACCATGATCGTGATGTCGGTCAGCGCCGGGCTGTACACCGCGCCGCCGGCGCAGGGGCCCAGGATCAGCGACAGCTGGGGCACGACGCCGGACGCCTTGACGTTGCGGACGAACACCTCGCCGTAGGCGGCCAGCGAGCGGACGCCCTCCTGCACGCGCGCGCCGCCGGAGTCGTTCAGGCCGATGACCGGGATGCCGGCCTCGATGGCCAGGTCGAGGATGCGCGAGATCTTGTTCGACTGCACCTCGGAGAACGAGCCGCCGAGCACGGTGAAGTCCTGGGCGTAGACGGCCACGCGGCGTCCGCCGATCTTGCCGAAGCCGGTGATGATGCCGTCGCCGGGGAAGCGCTGCTTGTCCATCCCGAAGTCGGAGTTGTGGTGCGTCGCGAGGGCACCCAGCTCCTGGAAGGAGGCCTCGTCGAGGAGGATCGACAGCCGCTCGCGCGCGGTGAGCTTGCCCTTGGCGTGCTGGGCCTCGATGCGCTTGGCGCCACCTCCCTCGAGCGCCTGTTGCCGCTTGGCCCGAAGTGTCGCCAGTTGGTCACTCATCAGGTAGAACCTCGTCGTCATTGGGGAGATATGGGCGAAATGTGCCTACTACGCACGGTAGCAGTGACCTCTCCGTGACCCAGAAATTTGGGTGGCAACTACCAATGTCCGGACGTTCGCCGCTCAGTGCGTGGACGTCTCCCCGACAACCCCGGCAACCCCGTGGTCAGGGCACCAGGTGCGTGAACACGCCGATGAGCAGGGTGGTCGCCGCGGCGAGGGCCAGCGACAGCTCGACGAGCATCCCGAGGCCGACGGACTTCAGCGCCGCCCAGGAGGTCGACGCCGCCTCACGCAGGTTGCGCACCCGCGCGTACTCGGACGCCAGCAGCCCGACCGTGAAGCCGATCGGAAGCCCCAGGAAGGGCAGCACGAAAAGTCCCACGACCCCGCACACGAGGCCGATGACCACCGAACGGTTGGGGATGGAGCGTTCCTTGAGCCGGCGTCCGGTGATCAGGTACTGGGCACTCATGCCGGCCACGACGAACAGCGCGCCGATGCCGAACACGAGCCAGCCGAAGGGCGACCCGCCCCAGACCGCCCACACCAGCAGGCCACCGAGGATCGCGATGCTCCCCGGCAGCACCGGGACGACGATCCCGCACACGCCGACGACGACGAGCACGACCGACAGGGCGGCGATCAGTTCCACGGGCACCCGGTCAGGGTACAGACGACAGGGTCGTCAGCACAGGCTGTCGGAGCACGGAAGGCAGGCTCTTGGCGCAGGGAGGGCAGGCTGTCGGCCCCGGGGCCGGCCCCGGTCAGGCCAGGGAGACGAGCTCGGCGTACTCGGGGCTCCAGAGGTCCTCGTCGCCGTCGGGGAGGATCAGCACTCGGTCGGGCTGCAGGGCCTCGACGGCACCCTCGTCGTGGGTGACCAGCACAGTCGCGCCCGCGTAGGTGCGGATCGCCTCCAGCACCTCGCGGCGGGACGCCGGGTCGAGGTTGTTCGTGGGCTCGTCCAGCAGCAGCACGTTGGCGGCGGAGACGACCAGCATCGCCAGGGCCAGGCGGGTCTTCTCCCCGCCCGACAGTACGCGCGCGGGCTTGTCGACGTCGTCGCCGGTGAACAGGAACGAGCCGAGGATCTTGCGCACCGCGGTGTCGTCCAGGTTCGGCGAGGCCGAGACCATGTTGTCCAGCACCGAGCGGGAGACGTCGATGGTCTCGTGCTCCTGCGCGTAGTAGCCCAGCTTCAACCCGTGCCCGGGCACGACCTCGCCGGTGTCGGGGGCCTCGATGCCGGCCAGGATGCGCAACAGCGTCGTCTTGCCGGCGCCGTTCAGCCCGAGCACGACCACGTTGGCGCCGCGGTCGATGGCCAGGTCGACCCCGGTGAACACCTCCAGCGACCCGTAGTGCTTGGAGAGGTCGGACGCCGTCAGCGGCACCCGGCCGCACGGCGCGGGCTCGGGGAACCGGATCTTCGCGACCCGGTCGACCGCCCGCTCCCCCTCGGTGGCCGCGAGCATCTTCTCGGCACGCTTGGCCATGTTCTGCGCGGCGGTCGCCTTGGTGGCCTTCGCCCCGAGCTTGGCGGCCTGCTCCAGCAGCCGGGCGGCCTTCTTCTCGGCGTTGGCGCGCTCGCGCTTGCGGCGCTTCTCGTCGACCTCGCGCTGGACGAGGTACTTCTTCCAGTCCAGGTTGTACTGGTCCAGCTCGGCGCGGTTGGCGTCGAGGTGGAAGACCTTGTTCACCACGGCGTCCAGCAGCCCGGTGTCGTGGCTGATCACCAGCACGCCGCCGGGGTAGTTGGCGAGGTATGCGCGCAGCCAGACGATCGAGTCGGCGTCCAGGTGGTTGGTCGGCTCGTCCAGCAGCAGGACGTCGGCGCCCGAGAACAGGATGCGCGCCAGCTCGACGCGGCGGCGCTGACCGCCCGACAGGGTCTCGATCGGCTGGCCCAGCACGCGGTCGGGCAGGCCGAGGTTGGCCGAGATGCGGGCCGCCTCGGACTCGGCACCGTAGCCGCCGGCGGAGTCCAGCTCGGCCTCGGCGCGCGCGTAACGGCGCATGGCCTCGTCGCGGGCGTCGTCGGTGTCGGCGTCCGCGATGGCCGCCGAGTACGTCGCCAGCCGGCGCAGGATCGAGTCCAGCCCACGCGCGGACAGGATGCGGTCGCGGGCCAGCTGGGAGAGGTCGCCGGTGCGCGGGTCCTGGGGCAGGTAGCCGACGAGGCCGGTCCGCGAGACCTGGCCGCCGGACGCCATCCCCTCGCCCGCCAGGATCTTGGTCATGGTGGTCTTGCCGGCGCCGTTGCGGCCGACGAGGCCGATGCGGTCGCCCGACGCGATCTGGAAGTTCGTGGGTTCCAGGAGGGTGCGGGCGCCGACGGCCACCGAGAGCTCGCGCGCGACAATCACGAGGGGCGAGTCTACCTCCCCCCCGGCCGGCCCGGACGCCGCGGGCTCAGCCTGTCGCGAGCTCCAGCAACGCCTCGTGGGCCAGCGCCGCGTACACGGCCATGGCCTCTCCGATCACGGCGTCGTCGAACCACGCGGTCGCCGAGTGGTTGTAGGTGGTGTCGGCCAGGTCGCGGCCCGCGGGCACGCCGGAGTAGAACACGAACGCCCCGGGCACCTGCTCCAGCACCGCCGAGAAGTCCTCCGACCCGGCCAGCGGGTCGGGCATGTCGGCGTAGCGCTCCCCCACCAACCCGCCCACGACCCGGGCGACGAAGGCCGCGGCGTCCGGGTCGTTGACCGTGGGGCCGACGCCCTGGCGGTACTCGACCTCGGCCCGGCAGCCGTGCGCGGCGCACACGCCCTCGACGAGGGCGACCAGCAGCCGCTCGACCTTCTCCCGCGCCCCGGGCGAGAACGAGCGCACCGACATCTCGAGGTGGCACCGCTCGGGGATGACGTTGGCGGCCCCGCCCGCGTTGGCCACGCCCACGTTGACGACCACCGGGTCGGACGCCGGGAACTTCTTCGCCACCATCGTCTGGACCGCGAGGATCACCTCGGCCATGACGGGCACAGGGTCGTTGGCCAGGGACGGGGTCGAGCCGTGGCCGCCGGTCCCGACGATGTCGAGGTACAGCGTGTCGGCGCCGGCCATCAGCGTTCCGGGGCGCGTGGCCCAGCGGCCGCTGGGCAGGACCGAGCTCAGCACGTGCAGCCCGAACGCGCGGTCGACCTTCCGCCCGGCCGCCTCGAGGACGCCCTCGGCCACGTGGCCGCGCCCCTGCGCGTCGGGTTCTGGAAGCCGCTCGTGGACAACCACCAGCAGGAGGCCGACGACCTGTGGACCCCCAACCACCTGCAGATCATGCAGTCCTCCATGCGCAACGTCGAGTGGCGCACGGACGGCAACGCGGTGGTGGTGGAGTACGACGTCAGCGTGGCGCGTCACGCTCGAGGGCGTCGCCACCGTGCGCGTCACGGGCGAGCCCTACGGCGACTACCGCGACATCATCCCGCGCATCGGGCTCAGCCTCGAGGTGCCAGGCGACCTGCGCCGAGTGGAGTGGTTCGGCCGCGGACCGGGGGAGAACTACCCCGATTCGAAGGCAGCCAACACCATCGGTTTCTGGGAGACGACCGTCGACGACATGATCACCCCGTACGTCGTCCCCCAGGACTACGGCAACCGAGGCGACACCCGCTGGATGGCCATCACCGACGACGCGGGCGTGGGTCTCCACGTCAGCCGCCCCAGCGCCGATGCCGGCTTCCACTTCTCGGCGTGGCCCTACACCGAGAAGGACCTCGACGAGTCCGCGCACCGCACCGACCTGGTCGAGCGCGACACCGTCACCCTCAACCTCAACGACCAGGTCATGGGACTCGGCTCCAACTCGTGGGGATCCGAGGTGCTGGACAGCTACCGCACCCGGTTCGAGTCATTCGACTACAGCTTCACGCTGCGTCCCACCCAGGAGGCCTGACATGCGACTGATCACCCGAGCCGAACTCACCGGCCACAAGAAGTGGATCCGGACCCTCGAAGCGCTGGAGGCCGCGCCGGGTCTCGCCGCCGGAGTCGCGTACTCCATCGGTGACTCCCTGACCTACCGCAAGGGCTCGACCGCCGACCTCTCCACCGAGGACTTCGTCGGCCGCCGCCGCTACCACCTCGTCGTCGCGCCACTGGATGGCGACGCGGCCGTCGAGATCGCCCCCAAGGCCAGCCTGGCCGAGCAAGGCGCCTACTCCGACCTCACCGACCGGCAGCCCTTCGCTGGTTCGGGCGAGACGGTGCGCGTCCCCCAAGGAGAGGTGCTCGTCGTCGACATCGACGAAGCCGCCCGCATCCTGCCCGATCCCGCCGCGGAGGCCGTCGTCCTCCACGTGACGGTCGAGGGCGCAACGTTCCACAACAAATAAGGAAGTCGTCGAACCATGACAACGACCAACCGCGCGAAGATCGGCATGTTCGCGCTGCTCACCATGACGGTGGCCGCGGTGTTCAACATCCGCAACGTGATCAACAACAACGTGGCGATCGGGCTCGCCTCCGCGCCCGCATTCTTCTTCGCCACGCTGCTCTACTTCATCCCATTCACCCTTGTCATCGCCGAGTTCGTGGCGCTGAACAAGAACTCTGAGTCGGGCGTCTACCAGTGGGTGAAGACCTCGATGGGCGGCCGCTGGGCCTTCCTGACGGCCTTCTGCTACTGGTTCGTCAACCTGTTCTACTTCGCCTCGCTGCTGCCCCTGATCCTCGTCTTCGCGTCGTACCTGTTCTACGGCGAGGAGAAGCAGCTCTCCCAGCTGTGGATCACCCTGCTGTCGATCATCATCTTCGCGATCGCCACCTGGGTCTCGACGAAGGGCGCCAAGTGGATCGGCTCCGTCACCTCGATCGGCGCCACGCTGGTCCTCCTGCTGACCGGCGCCTTCATCCTCCTGTCGCTGGCCGGCCTGCTCGGCGGCGTCGAGCCCGCGACCCCGATCACCGGTGCCGCGATGACGCCCGACTTCTCGACCTTCGCGACGGCGTGGGCCTTCATGGGCACCTTGGCCTGGATCATCCAGGGCGTGGGCGGCGCTGAGTCCTCCGCCGTGTTCCTCAACGACCTCCGTGGCGGCGTGAAGGCGTTCGTCCGCACGATCGTCCTCGCCGGCATCGTCATCGCCCTGCTCTACGCCACCGCGTCGCTCCTGATGAACGTCTTCGTGCCGGTGGGCACCCTCGACTACTCCAACGGCATCTTCGTCGTCATGGGCGCCGTGGGCGAGTACTTCGGCCTCTCGGCCGGCCTCGTCACCCGCGTCGTCGGCGTGATCCTGCTGGCCGCCACCCTCGGCTCGCTGCTGATGTGGACCTCGACCCCGGTGAAGATCTTCTTCTCCGAGATCCCCAAGGGCATCTTCGGCGGCAAGCTCGTGGAGCTCAACGAGGACGGCATCCCGTGGCGCGCCGCCTGGCTGCAGTTCGCGATCGTCGTCCCGATCCTCGTGATCCCGGCGCTCGGCTCCGGCAACATCAACGACCTGCTCGGCATCGTCATCAACATGACCGCCGCCACGGCGCTGCTGCCTCCGCTGCTGATCCTGCTCGCCTACTTCGTCCTGCGCCGCAAGTACGACAACGTGGCCCGCGAGTTCCGCATGGGCAGCAAGAGCTTCGGCCTGGCCGTCGCGTCCTTCCTGCTCGTGGTGTTCGCCTTCGTGTTCATCGCCGGCACCATCCCGTTGGGCCAGGAGATCTGGCTGACCCTCGTCTACAACGTGGGCGGCGTGGTCGTGTTCCTCGGCCTGGCCATCCTCTGGTACGAGCGCTACATCAAGCGCCTGAAGGTCTCCGACCCGAAGGCCGCGGCCGACGAGCTGCGTCCCTCCGCCGAGCAGATGCCGCGGCGAGTACGTTCCGCCGGCAGAGCAGGGCGATCCGACGCCCGCGTCCTGACCCCTCACACGAGAGCGACCCCCGGCACCCGCCGGGGGTCGCTGTCGTGTGTCACCAGACCCAGACGGCGATGCCCCCGCGCTCGGCCTCCATCACGACCTGGTTGCCCTCGACCCGGATCCCGCTGCCGAGCGCCAGGCGGCCGGACTCGATGCCCGGCAGCAGCGCCGTCGGAACGGTCTTCTGCCCGGTCGCCTCGCGAGCGGCGACCACCAGCGCCGACCCCTGCCGCGACTCACGCACGAACGCGACGGCGTCCTCCGTCGCCCCGATCCAGCGCAGCCCGCCGTGGCGGAGGGCGTGCGAGTCGCGCCGCAGCGCGCCCAGCTCGCGCACTGCCTGGAGGGTGCCGGTCGCCCACGTCTCCTCGGCCTGCCACGGGAAGGGGCGGCGCCCGTACTCGCCGGTCTCACCGACCAGACCGATCTCGTCGCCGTAGTAGACCATCGGCACGCCGGGCAGCGTGTGGGCCAGGCCCAGCGCGGCCATGGCGCGACCCTCGTCGCCCACCCGCCAGCGGATCCGACCCGTGTCGTGGCTGCCCACGATGTTGAACGACGCCGTCGTCACGGCCCAGGGGACCTGCGCCATGAACTCCGCCATCGTCTCGATCATCGCCGGTCCGTCGATCGACGGCAGCAGCCGCGTCACCGAGAAGTGGGCGTCCTCGGCATTGGTCGAAGGCCGCTCGAGCCAGCCCCACACGGGCCGGGAGAACGCTGCGTAGTTCATGGCGCCGTGCCAGGTGCTGCCGTCGACGTCGTGGTGGAGGTCGTAGAAGTGCTCGGCCACCAGCCAGCGGTCGCCCTCGGCGTCGACGGCGGCGCGGGTCCGCGCGGCGACCTCGCGGTTGAGGTCGATCCCGCCCAGGCGGCCGGTCATGTTGGCCACGTCGATGCGCCACCCGTCGAGCCCGAACCGTAGCCAGCGTCGGATTACGCCATCCTCGCCGTAGAGGCGCTCGGTGAGCCCGGGCGAGGCGTGGTTGAGCTTGGGCAGCGACTTGAACCCGAGCCAGCAGGCGTAGCCGGGGTACTCGTCGGTCCAGTAGTAGAAGTCGCGCTCGGGGGCGTTCCCATCGTTCTGCGCGGCGAGGAACCACTCGTGCGTCGCGCCGGTGTGGTTGGCGGTGAAGTCGCCCATCACCCGGATGCCGCGGGCGTGGCAGGCGTCGATGAGCCGGCGCATGGCGTCGTCGCCGCCCAGCAGGTCGTCGATCCGGTCGAACGTGCTGGCGTTGTAGCGGTGGTTGGTGTCGGCCGGGAACGCGGGTGTGAGGTAGAGCACGGTCGCGCCCAGCGAGGCGATGTGGTCGAGGCGCTCGATGATGCCGTCGAGGTCGCCGCCGTAGATCTGGCGGTGTTGCTGCTGGTCGTAGGTGCGCAGCGGCTCGTCCCAGCGGGCGCCATGTGCCCACTCGGGAGTCGGCCGCTCGTCGGCGCGGGCGCTGCGCGCGAACCGGTCGGGGAAGACCTGGTAGACGACGGCGTCGGCCACCCAGGCGGGCGCGGCGGTGGTGATGAGGCGGAAGTCGGCCGCGTCGGTGACGTCTCGACGGTGGACGCCGGAGCCGTTCAGCCAAGCGGTGCCGCCGTCGGCCATGACGAGGAACCAGCGGTACTGGAGGGTCAGGTTGTCCACCAGCACCCGCGCGGCCCACCACTCGTCGGGCCCGGGCCCGTCGGTGGGCGCGGCTGCGACGAACGCCGCCTCGCCGTCGTGCATGTGCCGCAGGTGCACCGCTGCCACCTGGCCGGCGGGCACGCGCACGCGCAGTTCGACGGTGTCGCCCCGGTGGGGGTGGGGGTCCGAGACGTAGAGCTCGGAGGGGTCGTGGTGGGGCTGGCCGAGGAAGGTCACGGCGACCACCCTAGGCCAGGGCTCAGGAGTGGGCCACCGCCAGATCGACGGTCAGCGCGGCGGACCATCCGAACACCGTCGTGGCCCTCGGGGGCTTGACCCCGGTGTCGGGGCGGAAGTACTCGTTGGGTCCTTGCGCCGCGACCAGTTCGAGGGTCGCGCGCTCAAGGCGTTCGGCCTTGTCGATCAGCCCTTGGCGGCGAAGCCCCTGCGCGACGAGCCAGTTGGTGTTGACCCAGACGGGGCCGCGCCACATCCGGGTCTCGGAGAAGTCGGGGTCGCGCACGGCCACGGTCGGGAGCGGATGCGCGGTCGCGAACCTGGTCGGGTCCTCGATGGCTGCGACGATGCCGTCCACGAGGTGCGGCGGCAGGCCGTCGGCCAGCAGCGGCATGAGCGAGACGATGGCCTCGGAGGCGACGACGTCGCCCGCCTCGCCGACGCTGGGGAAGAACTCCCCGTTCCACGACTCGATGAGGGCCGCCAGCTCGGCATCGGCGCGGGCGGTACAGCGCTCGGCCTCCGCGTCGCGGCCGCGCTCGCGCAGCCAGCCGGCCATGAGCCGGTCCGCCAAGACGAGGTAGGCCGACAGGTCGGGGGAGACGAGGATCGCCTCGTGGTCGAAGATCGGGGAGTCGTCCAGGCCTGACGAGTAGGGGTGGAGGTAGGCGGGGCGGCCGGCCGGGGCCGAGTCGCGGTACCACCACTCCTGCGCCGCCAGCATCGTGGCGAGGAACTCGTCGACGACCGACTGGTCACCCATGAGGGCCACGGCCAGCGCCGTGAGCGGCGGCTTGGTGAGGGGGACGGCGGTGTGGGCGAGGCTGGGGGAGGCCATCGCACGGAGATTCTCGAGGTCGCCCGGGGGGAGGTCGTCGGAGGAGGCGAGGATGCCGTCCTCGTGCACGACGTCGGGCAGTTGGCCGGAGGTGCTGGGGTGGGCGAGCGCGATGCGCAGCTGCTCGCGGGCGAGGCCGGGATCGCCGTGGCGCAACCCGATCGCCATGAAGTAGGCGTCCCACTGCCACAGGCCCACGTAGCCGATCTTCGAGGGCACGACGGCGCGGTTCAGCCCGGCTGGGGCGTCGAGGACGAGGGTGTTCACCCCGAGGGTCCACCACGCGAAGCGGGTCACGTCGCGCCACCGTGGGTCGACGGCGGGGCAACGCGCCAGCCACTCCGCAAGGTCGGCGATCACGCCGGCAGGTGGTTCGGCGGGGTGGATGAAGGATGCCTCGCCGAGCGCCGGGCCGGGCACGTGATCCACGGACCAGCCGTCGGGCAGACCGACGGCGATCTCGTCGTCGGGCGTCACCATGAGCCAGGCGCCGCCGGTGAAGCTGATGCGGAATGGATCGGCAGTGGAGACGGGTGCCTCCAGGCCGTCGTCGTCGAGCACCCGCAGGCGCTCGACGACGACGCTGTCCGCGAGGGATCGCTCGTACGCCGCGCGGTGGACGGTGAGCCCCGTCTCCCCGCGGCGGACGAACAGGCGCGAGAAGCGCACGGTGTAGGGCTCCTCGTCGAGGTCGAACCAGTGCGCCAGGTCTGCGCCGAGGTCGATCATCAGCGGCCGCCCAGACCCGAGGTCGCGAGCGATTCGATGATCTGACGCTGGCCGATGACGAATGCGATGAGCATCGGCACCGTGGACAGCGCGGTGGCGGCCATGACCAGGCCGTAGTTCATGCCGCCGTACTGGCCCTGGAACTGGCTCAGGAGCAGCGGGACGGTGAACAGCTCGGTCGAGTTGAGCAGGACGAGGGGAAGCAGGAAGTTGTTCCACGCGTCCAGCGCGACGATGATCGCCAGCGCGCCCAGACCCGGCCGGATGGCGGGCAGGATGATCGTCCAGTAGATCCGCCAACGCGAGGCGCCGTCGATCATGGCGGCCTCCTCGAGTTCGACGGGCACCGAGGCGATGAACTGCCGGGCGAGGAACACACCGAACGGGTTGACCATGATGGCCGGGATGATCAGCGCCAGGTGCGAATCCACCCACCCGATCTGCGCCATGAGGAAGTAGAACGGCACGAGTGTGACCTGCTTGGGCACCATCTGCATCGCGAGGAACACCCAGAAGAGCACCACCTTGGAGCCCTTGAACGGGATGCGCGCGAAGCCGTAGGCGGCCATCGAGGCGGTGAGCAGCGTGCCGAACACGACGAGCACGGTGATGTAGATCGAGTTGGCGTAGGCGCGGCCGAACGGCAACGAGTTCCACGCGTCGGCGAAGTTCGTGAACACCCACGGATCGGGGAAGACCGACAGTGGGTCCTGCAGCAGTTGCGGGAGGCCCTTGAAGGCCGTCAGCAGCATCCACAGGAACGGCGCCACCATGAGGAGCGCGACGGCGAACACCAACGGGTGCTTCAGCCAGCCCCAGGAGAACCGCTTGGCGGTGTGCTCGGGGGCCAGACGTGTCTGTGTGGTGGTGGTCATCACTCAGCCCTCGTAGTGGACGAACTTCTTCTGCGCGCCGAACTGGAGAGCGGTGATCACCAGGGTCAGCACGAGAAGGACGATGGACGCGGCGCTGGACAGGCCGAACTGGCTCTTGGCGAAGCCAAGATCGTAGATGTGGTAGACGATCGTGCGGGTGCCGTTGTCGGGGCCGGCGTTCTTCACGAGGACGAACACCAGGTCGAACGTCTGCAGCGACGAGATGAACGCGACGACGGACTGGTAGAACACGATGGGACTCAGCAGCGGCAGGACCACCTTGAAGAACCGTGAGACGGGGCCGGCGCCGTCGATGGCTGCCGCCTCCATGACCGACGGCGAGATGGACTGCAGGCCCGCCATGAAGATGACGATGTTGAGGCCCAGAGAGCTCCAGATCGTCACCAGACACACGGCCATGAGGGCCAGCCACGGGTGGCCCAGCCAGTCGATCGGCTCAATGCCGAGCGTGTTGGTCAGGAAGCCCGAGATGACGCCGTCGGCGCGCAGCAGCTGCTGCCAAATGAGCGCGATGGCCACCGAGCTCGTGACGACGGGAGCGAAGAACAGCACCAGGTAGAACGGGCGGCCCTTGATCTTGTTGAGCACCACGGAGGCGACGATGGCCAGGAACAGGCCGATCGGCACCGTGATGGCGGCGATCACGAGGGTGTTGATGATGGCGCGGCCGAGCAGCGGGCTGGTCAACTGGTTCGCGAAGTTCTCGAACCCGATCAGCTTGGGCATGCCGAAGCCGTTCCACTCCGTGAACGCGAGCAGGAACGCGGCGAGGAACGGGAGAAGTGTGAACAGCAGCAT
Organism: Propioniciclava sp. MC1683; assembly: GCF_014164675.1. Classification (NCBI taxonomy): domain Bacteria; kingdom Bacillati; phylum Actinomycetota; class Actinomycetes; order Propionibacteriales; family Propionibacteriaceae; genus Propioniciclava; species Propioniciclava sp. MC1683. The sequence continues at coordinate 26,856 of NZ_JACJFX010000018.1, forward strand.
GCCGAGCGCTTGTGGCGCCACGAAGAACATGCCCCAGTAATTGTCCTTCTCCCGCCAGCCGCGCCGAGGCCCCGTGTGGGCCTCGGCGACAGCGGGCGCGGACATCAGGCCGTCTTCTCCTGGACGAGGGCGGCAACCTCGTTGAGGGCGGTCTTGGCGTCCTTCTTGCCCTCGTAGAGCGGCTGCATGTACTCAACCGCGATGGTGTTGCTCAGATCCGGGACGGCCGCCTCGGTCGCGTAGTTGGAGTAGCCGATGTCGCGCATGTCGAGCATGGTCTGGGCGTGGGCCGGGTAGCCGCCGTCCAGGACCAGGTTGTCGGCACCGTTGATCGACGGCACGGCGTTGCCCTGACCCTCGAGACGCAGGGTCTGGCCTTCCTTGTTGAGGAACGCGGAGAAGAACTTGAGGGCGGCCTCGGGGTCCTTCGTCTTGGCGTTGATGGCGAGGTAGGACGCGGCGACGCCCGTCGGGGCGGCCTTGCCGTCGTGGGTGGGCCAGCGGACGATGTCGTAAAGGTTCTCGTCCACGCCCGCGCCGCGGATCGCGCCGATCGTGTAGCGGCCGGCGGCGAGGAAGCCGAGCTTGTGCGTGACCAGCATCGAGTCGGAGCCGGCGCCCTCGGGGAGGAGGTCGGCGAGCTTGAGTTCGCCCGACTGGAAGCGCTTGGCGTACTCGGTCATGGCGGCGACGGAGTTGGCGTCCTCGTGGGCGACGTACTTGCCGGCGTCGTCGTAGACCTTGCCGCCGTTGGTGGTTCCCCCGGCTGGAACATGAACACCACGTCGCCGGGCAGCTCGTCGCGGTGCGCGTGGAGCAGGTGCGCCGCCCCGACGAGGGTCGCGGTGTGCACGTCGTGGCCGCAGCCGTGCATGTGCCCGTCCCGCTCCGAGGCGAACGGCAGGCCGGTCTCCTCGTGGATCGGCAGGCCGTCCATGTCGCCCCGCAGCAGCACCACCGGTCGACCGGAGGCCGCGGCGTCCGACCCCGCCCTGCCGCGCAGGACCGCGGTGACCGAGGTGGACGCCACCCCGCGCGTGACCTCGAGGTCGAGCCCCTCGAGCGCCGCCAGGACGGCAGCCTGCGTCCGCGGGAGGTCGTTGCCCAGCTCGGGCCAGCGGTGCAGCCGGTGCCGCAGGTCGGTGATCCGGGGGGCGAGTACGGCGGCCTCGGTGAGGTAGTCGGTCATACCGTGAGCGTAGGACGAACCCCCGTGGGCATGTCGAAAACCGTCGGTGCCAGCGACTAGGTTGGGCCGCATGGATCAGCCCACCCGCGTGAACCCGCTCCCGAACGTGTCGGTGATCCTGCTCACGATCACGGCCGCGGTGGCGATCCTGTTCGGCATGCGGCAGTACGCCGAGATCCTCGGCCCACTCCTGCTGACGGTGAACCTGTTCATCGCCGCGTACCCGATCCAGACCTGGCTGGTGAGCCTGAAGGTGCCCCGCCTGCTGGCGCAGGTGGTGCTGGCCCTGACGGTGTTCGCGATCCTCGCCGTGTTCTTCTACGCCCTGACCTGGTCGATCACCGCCCTGGTGCAGGAGCTGCCGATCTACCAGTCGCAGTTCTGGACGCTGTACCACGAGGTCGTGGCCCTGCTGAGCCAGTTCGGCATCTCCGAGCAGCAGGTGGTCGACCAGATCCGCGGGGTGAACCCGACGAGCCTGGCGGGGCTGCTCTCCAGCGCCCTGGGCAGCGTGACGAACATCGTCTCCCTGCTCGCGATCATCGTGGTGATGATCTTCATGATGGCGTTCGACTCCGACAGCTTCGGGGTGCGCAACGCATCGCTCCAGCGCCACCAGCCGCGGGTGTGGCTCTCGATCGCCGACTTCATCGTCGGCGTGCGCCGCTACTGGGTCGTCACCTCGATCTTCGGACTCATCGTCGCCGTCATCGACGTGATCGCCCTGGAGACCCTGGGCGTCCCGCTGGCGCTGGTGTGGGGCATCTTGTCCTTCATCACCAACTACATCCCCAACGTGGGCTTCATCATCGGCCTCGTCCCGCCGGCGATCATGGCGCTGCTGGCCAACGACCCGCTCACCGCCCTCCTCGTCGTGATCATCTACTCGGTGGCCAACTTCGTCATCCAGTCGATCATCCAGCCGAAGTTCAACGGCGACGCCGTGGGCGTGACCGCGCTGGTCTCGTTCCTGTCGCTGCTGCTGTGGAGCTCGGTGCTCGGCGCCCTGGGCGCCCTGCTGGCCCTGCCGATGACCCTGCTGGCCAAGGCGGTCCTGATCGACCACGACCCGCAGATGCGCTGGGTCAACGCGTTCATCTCCAACGACGTGACGATGGCCGACCCGCACCGGCTCCACCTGAGCCGGGCCGCCCTGCCCGAGGGCCAGTCCGCGGCCCTGGCCGCGGTGCACGAATCACCGGTCCACCCCGCGGAGGCGCACGAAGATCCCGACCCCGACCCCGACAAGACGGACGCCCCCGCCCCGGCTCCCGAGGAGCCGGACCAGGGGCGTCCGGAGAGCTGAGCGGCTACAGGTTGTAGCCCACCGCGCGGAGCTGCTCGCGGCCCTCGTCGGTGATGTTGTCCAGCGTCCACGGCGGCAGCCAGACCCAGTTGATGGTGGCCGAGTTCACCAGCGGCCCGAGCGCGACCTGCGTGTCGTACTCGATGCGGTCGGTGAGCGGGCACGTCGGCGAGGTCAGCGTCATGTCGACGGTGGCGTTGTTCTCGTCGTCCAGGTGGATGCCGTAGACGAGGCCGAGGTCGACCACGTTCACCATGAGCTCGGGGTCGACCACGTCGCGCATGGCCTCCTCGAGGTCCTCGATGGTGGGACGGTCCAGCACCGGCGCCGGCTGCTGCTCGGCGTCGGGGAAGGTGTCGCGCACCAGGTCGGACGGGCGCGGTTCGTCGGTCATGATTCCTCCTTGTTGGTGAGGGCGTGGGCGACGGCGTCCTTCCACGCCGACCACCCGAGCAGCGCGCACTTCACGCGCGCGGGGAACTGGGCGACCCCCAGGAACGCGATGCCGTCCTCCAGGACGTCCTCGTCGGGTTCGTGGTTGCCGCGGCTGTGCATCATCTCGGTGAAGGCGGCGGCCGTGGCCATGCCCTCCTCGACCGTGCGGCCGACCACGAGGTCGTGCATCACCGACGTGGACGCCTGCGAGATCGAGCAGCCCACCGCGTCGTAGCTCACGTCGGCGACGGTGTCGCCGTCGAGGTGCACGCGCAGCAGGATCTCGTCGCCGCAGGACGGGTTCACGTGGGTGACCTCGGCCTCGTAGGGGTCACGCAGGCCGGAGCCGTGCTTGGCCTTGTAGTGGTCCAGGATGATCTCCTGGTACATCGACTCGACGCTCATCGTCCTCCCCCGCTGTGCCCGCCGAAGAAGTCGCGGGTGTGGTCGAGCGCCTCGACGAGGGCGTCCACCTCGTCGGGCGTGGTGTACAGGTAGGCCGACGCCCGGCTGGACGCCTGGATGCCCAGGCGGTGGTGCAGCGGGCGTGCGCAGTGGTGGCCACCGCGCACCGCCACGCCCCGCGAGTCGAGGATCTGCATGACGTCGTGGGGGTGGATGTCGAACCCGTCGGAGCTGGTCAGCGTGAACGAGATCGCTCCCCCGCGGTCGACCGCCTCGGTCGGGCCCAGGATGCGCAGGCCCTCGACGCGCTGCAGCTGCTCCAGGGCGTAGGTGGTGATCAGGTGCTCGTGCTCGGCGACCCGGTCCATGCCCAGCATGGTCAGGTAGTCGACGGCCGCGCCCAGGGCGACGACCTCGGCGATCGGCGGCGTCCCGGCCTCGAAGCGGGCCGGCGGGCGGGCGAAGGTCGAGCCCTCCATGCGGACGACCTCGATCATCTCCCCGCCACCCAGGAACGGCGGCAGCTGCTCGAGCAGCTCGTACCGGCCCCACAGCACGCCCAGCCCGGTCGGGCCGAGCATCTTGTGGGCGGTGAAGGCGAGCAGGTCGGCGCCCAGCGTGGTCACGTCGACCGGCATCTGCGGCACGGCCTGCGACCCGTCCACGACGAACACCGCGCCGACGGCGTGGGCCATCTCGGCGAGCTCGGTGACGGGGTTGACCGTGCCGAGCACGTTGCTGACCCACGTCAGCGAGACGACCTTGGTGCGCTCGTTGACCAGGCCCTGCTCGCGCGCGGAGTCGAGGTCGAGGCGTCCGTCGTCGGTGATGTCGAACCAGCGCAGGGTGGCGCCCGTACGCTGGCACAGCAGCTGCCACGGCACGATGTTGGAGTGGTGCTCCATCACCGACACCACGACCTCGTCACCGGGGCCGACCGCGAGGTGCTGGCCGAGGGTGTGCGCGGCCAGGTTCAGCGCCTCGGAGGCGTTCTTGGTGAACACGACCTCCTCGGTCCGCGCGCCGATGAAGGCGGCGACCTTGGCCCGACCCCCCTCGAACGCCTCGGACGCCTCGGCCCCCAGCTGGTGCATGGCCCGGGCGACATTGGCGTTGTGGAACAGCAGGTGGTTGCTCATCGCCTCGACGACCGCCCGCGGCTTCTGGGAGGTGTTCGCCGAGTCGAGGTAGGCCAGCGGGTGCCCGTTCACGTGCCGCTGCAGGACCGGGAAGTCGTCCCGGACGAGCCCCGGCAGCGCGAACGCGGCCGGGGGCGGCTCGGACGCCCCCAGCCAGCCGGCTGCCGAGAGGTCGGTGTCAGGCATTCGCCCGCGCCGCCGCGATGTACGCGTCGTAACCGGTCTCCTCGAGCTTGGCCGCGAGCTCGGGGCCACCCTCGGTGACGACCCGGCCGTCGACGTAGACGTGCACGAAGTCGGGCTTGATGTAGTTCAGGATGCGCGTGTAGTGGGTGATCAGCAGCACGCCGCGGTCGCCCTGGGCGGTGTAGCGGTTGACGCCGTCGGCGACGACGCGCAGCGCGTCGATGTCGAGGCCGGAGTCGGTCTCGTCGAGGATCGCGTACTTCGGGTTGAGCAGCTGCAGCTGGACGATCTCGGCGCGCTTCTTCTCACCACCGGAGAAGCCCTCGTTGAGCGAGCGGGCCGAGAACGAGCTGTCGAGCCCGAGGTCCCCCATCGCCTGGTTGACCTCCTTGACCCACGTGCGGACCTTGGGGGCCTCGCCGTCGATCGCGGTCTTCGCGGTGCGCAGGAAGTTGGACATCGAGACGCCGGGCACCTCAACCGGGTACTGCATGGCGAGGAACAGGCCGGCGCGGGCGCGCTCGTCGACGCTGAGCTCGGCCAGGTCGGTGCCGTCGAGGGTCACCGAGCCCGAGGTGATCTCGTACTTGGGGTGGCCGGCGAGGGCGTAGGCCAGGGTCGACTTGCCCGAGCCGTTGGGACCCATGATGGCGTGGACCTCACCCGGGTTGATGGTCAGGTTGACGCCCTTGAGGATCTCCTTGGGGCCGTCCTCGGTGAGGACGTCGACGTGCAGGTCGCTGATGACGAGGGACATGGGTCTGGTGACTCCTGGTAGCTGGGTTTGTCAGATCGAGTTCAGGGGGTTGTCGAGGTCGACGAGCACGTCGTCGCCCTCGACGGTGACGGGGTAGACCGGCACCGGGCGGGTCGCGGGCAGCTCGAGCGGCTCGCCGGTGCGCAGGTCGAAGCGGCTGCCGTGGGCGAAGCACTCGATGGTGCACTCGTCCACCTCGCCGAGGCTGAGCATGACGCGGCCGTGGCTGCACTCGTCACGGATGGCGAACAACTGCCCCTCGTGCTGGACGAGGGCGACGATCTCGTCGCCCACCTCCGCCGAGAAGGGCTTGTCGTCCTCCAGCTCGATGACGGAGCACGCGCGGGTCCAGGCCATCAGGCCTCCACGGACGCCGCGGGTGCGGCCCCGACGCTGGCGGCGAGCTCGCGCTCGACCTCGGCGATGAGGCGCTCCTCGACGTCGTCGACGCCGATGCGCCGGATGATGTCGATGAAGAAGCCCATCACGACCAGGCGCTTGGCCTCGACGGGGTCGATGCCACGGCTGGTCAGGTAGAACAGGTGCTCGTCGTCGAAGCGGCCGGTCGTCGAGCTGTGCCCGGCGCCGGCGATCTCGCCGGTCTCGATCTCGAGGTTGGGCACCGAGTCGGCGCGGGCGCCCTCGGTGAGCACGAGGTTCTTGTTCGACTCGTAGGTCTCGATCCCCTCGGCGACCTTGCGGATCACCACGTCGCCGATCCAGACGGCGTGGGCGTCCTGCCCCTGGAGCGCGCCGCGGTAGTCGACGTTGCTCTTGGTGTGCGGGGCGTTGTGGTCGACGAACAGGCGGTGCTCGATGTGCTGGCCGGCGTCGGCGAAGTAGAGGCCGAACAACTCCGCCGACCCGCCGGGGCCGTCGTAGGAGACGTTGGTGTGCATGCGCACCAGGTCGCCGCCGAAGCTGACGTTCACGTGCCGGTAGGTCGCGTCGCGGCCCACGCGGGCGGTGTGCTCGGCCGCGTGCAGGGTGTCGTCGTCCCAGTCCTGCAGCGACACGAACGTCAGGTTCGCGCCGTCGCGGACGTCGATCTCGATGTTCTCGAGCTGCTGGGTCGAGCCCGTGTGGCGGAACACCACGGTGGCCTTCGAGTTCGGCTCGGCCACGATCACGTGCACCGCGTTGTTGCGGCGCGCGGCGTCCCGGCCCTCGATGTCGAGCCGGATCGGCTCGGCCACCTCGGTGTTGGCGGGGATGCGCAGGTACAGCGCGTCCTCGCAGCCCAGGTTCGCCAGCGCGGCCGGGCGGTCGCCGGGCGTGAGCACGGTGCCGCGGGGCGCTTGGCCCGCCCTGAGGTTGGACGCCTCGACGCCGGCCACCTCGTGGAGGGTGAACTCGACGGCGTTGTCGCCGGGCTGGTCCTCGTTCGGGCGCTCGGCCAGCAGCGGGGCGATCCGGCGCATCGGGGTGAAGCGCCAGACCTCCTCGCGGCCGTCGGGCATCGGGTGGTCAGCCAGGTCGAAGCTCGGCTGCGGGTGCAGGTGCGACTCGAGGGTCTCGAGCGCGCCGGCGACGTTGGGGACTTCAGTCACGGTCACGTTGTGGTTCCTCCCGCGGGCGTCAGCCCACGGCTCCTTCCATCTGCAGCTCGATCAGGCGGTTCAACTCCAGGGCGTACTCCATCGGCAACTCGCGGGCGATGGGCTCGACGAAGCCGCGCACGATCATCGCCATGGCCTCGTCCTCCTCCATCCCGCGCTGCATCAGGTAGAACAGCTGGTCGTCGGAGACCTTCGACACGGTGGCCTCGTGGGCCATCGACACGTCGTCGACCTGGACGTCGACGTAGGGGTAGGTGTCGGAGCGCGAGACGGTGTCGACGAGCAGGGCGTCACACTTCACCGAGCTGGCCGAGTGGTGCGCCTGCGGCTGCACCTCGACCAGGCCGCGGTAGGACGCCCGACCGCCGCCGCGAGCGACGGACTTGGAGATGATCGAGCTGCTCGTGTGCGGCGCGGCGTGCACCATCTTCGAGCCGGTGTCCTGGTGCTGGCCCTCGCCCGCGAACGCGATCGAGAGGGTCTCCCCCTTGGCGTGCTCGCCGAGCAGCCACACGGCCGGGTACTTCATGGTCACCTTGGACCCGATGTTGCCGTCGACCCACTCCATGGTCGCGCCCTCCTCGCAGGTGGCGCGCTTGGTGACGAGGTTGTACACGTTGTTCGACCAGTTCTGGATCGTCGTGTAGCGCACGCGGGCGTTCTTCTTCACGATGATCTCGACGACGGCCGAGTGCAGCGAGTCCGACTTGTAGATCGGCGCGGTGCAGCCCTCGACGTAGTGCACGTAGGAGCCCTCGTCGGCGATGATCAGCGTGCGCTCGAACTGGCCCATGTTCTCGGTGTTGATCCGGAAGTAGGCCTGCAACGGGATCGAGACGTGGACGCCCTTGGGGACGTAGATGAACGAGCCGCCCGACCAGGTCGCGGTGTTGAGCGCCGAGAACTTGTTGTCGCCGGTGGGGATCACGGTGCCGAAGTACTCCTCGAAGAGCTCGGCGTGCTCCTTCAGGCCCGTGTCGGTGTCGAGGAAGATGACGCCCTGGCGCTCGAGCTCCTCGTTGATCTTGTGGTAGACGACCTCCGACTCGTACTGCGCGGCCACGCCGGCGACGAGGCGCTGCTTCTCGGCGTCGGGGATGCCGAGGCGGTCGTAGGTGTTCTTGATGTCCTCGGGGAGGTCCTCCCACGTCTGCGCCTGGCGCTCGGTGGACCGCACGAAGTACTTGATGTTGTCGAAGTCGATCGTCGACAGGTCCGCACCCCACGTCGGCATCGGCTTGCGCTCGAAGAGCTTGAGGCCGCGCAGGCGGCGCTCGAGCATCCACTCCGGCTCGTTCTTCAACCCGGAGATGTCGCGCACGACGGCCTCGCTCAGACCACGGCGCGCAGAGGCGCCGGCGACGTCCGAGTCGTGCCAGCCGAAGCGGTAGTTCCCGAGGGCCTCGAGGTGCTCGTCCTGTGTGGCACCGAGCCCGGGGGCCTGGGTCTGGGTCATGAGACCTTCCTCTCAACTGGGTGTGGGATGTGCGTGGTGCACACCCCGTCGCCATGGGCAATCGTCGCGATCCGCTGGACATGGCTACCCAGCAGCTCGGAGAACAAGCGCGTCTCCGCGGCACAGAGTTCGGGGAACTCGCGCGCCACGTGCGCCACGGGACAGTGGTACTGGCACAGCTGCGTCCCGGAGGCCACCGGCTCCAGGGACGCGACGTACCCCTGTTCGTTCAGCACCTCGGCCAACGCGTCGGCCGGGGCATTGTATTCCGCACCCTCGGCGGTGAACCGACGGCGCACCTCCTCCATCACCTGTTCGGCGAAGTCGTTGACCGCCTCCGCCCCGCCGGCGGCGCGGAGGAACTGGAGCGCGCGGATGGCGAGCTGGTCGTAGGCGTGGTGGAAGGTCTCGCGTCCGGCGTCCGTCAGCGCGAACACCTTGGCCGGACGCCCCCGCCCGCGGTGGCCGTACACCCGCTGCTCGCGGGCGACGAGGTGCCCCGCGTCGGTCAGGACCGCCAGGTGGCGGCGGATGGCGGCCGCGGTCAGGTCGAGGCGCTCGGCCAGGTCGGCCGCCGTGGAGGGGCCGTGCTCGAGGATCGAGCGGGCCACCCGGTCGCGGGTCGAGACGTCGTCGGAGAGCGGTTCGACCACCGCGTCTGGCACGTACTCAGCCATCCCCACCCCCTCGACTCCTATTAGGCAACACCATTCTTGCAAATATCCGTCAGCGCGCAACTCGACCACCCGGGTTCTGGGCACCCGGGCCGCGCCCGGGACGGGGTTCGGGATGGGTCCTTCCGAACCGCGGGACAAATTGTGGACCGGACCAAAATCTCCACTACAGGGCGTAGTGTTCAGGGTGGACGACGATCGCGCCGTTGCTCACCCGGACCAAAGGAACACTCGTGGTAACCCGCAGGCTCACTGCCCCGCTCCTTGCCCTGTCCACCCTGATCGCCCTCGCCGGGTGCTCGGCCCCCGCGACCCCCGCGGGCGGCCACGCCGGTGGCGGCGAGGCCAACATCCACCTCCCCGACCTGGGCGCCGCGACCTTCCTGGGCGGCATGGTCAACGGCCGGCTGCTGCTGTTCATCGGCCTCGTGGTCTGCCTCGGGGGCCTCGCGTTCGGCCTGGCCAGCTACGTCCAGCTCAAGCAACTCCCCGTGCACCGCGCGATGCGTGAGATCTCCGAACTGATCTACGAGACCTGCAAGGCCTACCTCAAGCAGCAGGGCCGGTTCCTGATGATCCTGTGGGTGTTCATCGCCTCGGTGATCTTCGTCTACTTCAAGTTCCTCGTCGGCTCAGGCTGGGGCCAGGTGTTCATCATCCTGGGCTTCAGCCTCGTCGGCATGGCGGGCTCCTACGGCATCGCGTGGTATGGCATCCGCGTCAACACGTTCGCCAACGGCCGCACCGCGTTCGCGTCCCTGCGCGGCAAGCCCTACCCGCTGCACCAGATCCCGCTGCGCTCGGGCATGAGCGTCGGCATGGTCCTGATCTCGGTCGAGCTGTTCATGATGCTCGTCATCATGCTGTTCCTGCCCGCCGAGATCGCGGGCTCCTGCTTCATCGGCTTCGCGATCGGCGAATCGCTCGGCGCCTCCGCGCTGCGCATCGCCGGCGGCATCTTCACCAAGATCGCCGACGTCGGCTCCGACCTGATGAAGATCGTGTTCAAGATCAAGGAGGACGACGCCCGCAACCCCGGCGTCATCGCCGACTGCACCGGCGACAACGCCGGCGACTCGGTCGGCCCGTCGGCCGACGGCTTCGAGACCTACGGCGTCACCGGCGTCGCGCTGGTCACCTTCATCATGCTGGCCATCCCCCCGGCCGAGGCCGTCCTCCAGGCGTCCCTGCTGGTGTGGATCTTCTTCATCCGCGCCGTGATGGTGGTGGCGTCCGGTGCCTCGTACTTCGTCAACGCCGCGATCACCCGCCAGAAGTACGAGGGCGCCGAGCAGATGGACTTCGAGGCCCCGCTGTCGTCCCTGGTCTGGATCACCAGCGTCGTCTCGATCGTGCTCACCTTCTTCACGTCGTGGATCCTCATCCCCGACATGGGCGACGGCACCACGTGGTGGAAGCTGTCGATCATCATCTCCTGCGGCACCCTGGCCGGCGCGCTCATCCCCGAGCTCGTCAAGGTGTTCACCTCGGTCAAGAGCCGCCACACCGAGGAGGTCGTGAAGTCGTCCAACTCCGGCGGGGCGTCCCTCAACATCCTCTCCGGCCTGGTGGCCGGCAACTTCTCCGCCTACTGGCTCGGCATGGCCATCGTCGGGCTGATGGCGATCGCCTACGCGATCTCCACCTCCCTGGGCTTCGGCGAGCACATGGCCGCCCCGGCGGTGTTCGCCTTCGGCCTGGTCGCCTTCGGCTTCCTGGGCATGGGCCCGGTCACCATCGCGGTCGACTCCTACGGCCCGGTGACCGACAACGCGCAGTCGGTCTACGAGCTCTCCATGATCGAGGAGATCCCGGGCGTGACCGAGGAGATCGAGCGCGACTTCGGGTTCGACGCCGACTGGGACCGCGCCAAGCGGCTCCTGGAGGAGAACGACGGCGCGGGCAACACGTTCAAGGCCACAGCGAAGCCGGTGCTGATCGGCACCGCCGTCGTGGGCGCCACCACGATGATCTTCTCGATCATCATGGGCCTCACCCTCGCCCTGACCGAGAACCTCGACAAGCTGTCCCTGCTGCACGCCCCGTTCCTGCTCGGGCTGGTCAGCGGCGGGGCTGTCATCTACTGGTTCACCGGCGCCTCGATCCAGGCGGTCACGACCGGGTCCTTCCGCGCGGTGGAGTTCATCAAGGACAACATCAGGCTCGACGAGAACGCCACGCGCGCCTCGGCGGCGGACAGCAAGAAGGTCGTCGAGATCTGCACGGTCTACGCCCAGCGCGGCATGATCAACATCTTCTTGGGCGTGTTCTTCGCCACCCTGGCCTTCGCGTTCGTCGAGCCGTACTTCTTCATCGGCTACCTGATCTCGATCGCGCTGTTCGGCCTCTACCAGGCCATCTTCATGGCCAACGCGGGCGGCGCCTGGGACAACGCCAAGAAGATCGTCGAGGTCGACCTCGCCGCCAAGGGCACCGACCTGCACGACGCGTCCATCGTCGGCGACACCGTGGGCGACCCGTACAAGGACACCAGCTCGGTGGCCCTCAACCCGGTCATCAAGTTCACCACCCTCTTCGGCCTGCTCGCCGTCGAGCTCGGCGTGAGCCTCACGGCGAGCGGCATGGGCGCCCTCGTGCTGGGCCTCGCCGTGGTGTTCTTCCTCGCCGCGTCGTGGTTCGTCTACCGCAGCTTCTACAACATGCGGATCGACGCCCCGATGCTGACGGCCGACGACATCGTCCGCCAGCGGTTGGACCAGCTGAACGCCTGACCCGCCCGACACACCCACCATCAGGGGGTTGCCCGCACCCGCGGGCAGCCCCCTATTGTGCTGGGATCGACGCCCCGCCCCCGCGGGGTGTGCGCTCAACGACGACGCACGAAGGGGTCACGTGACCGCTAGAGAACACCTCCCGGGCTGTAGCAGCCCCCGTAACTCTTCACTTCGCCGCGCCCGCTGGGCGGTGCCCCTGCTGCCCCTGCTGGCCCTGCTGGCCCTGACGGGCTGCACGGTGGCGGCCCAACCGGGCGACGGTGCCCGACCTCCGGGCGGCGAGGCGAACCTGCGGCTGCCCGACCTGTCCCTGGCCACCTTCCTCGGCGGGGCGGTCGACGGTCGCACGCTGCTGCTGTTCGGCGTCCTGATGAGCTTGGTCGGCCTGGGCTTCGGCCTGTGGAGCTTCCTCGGCCTGTCCCGCCTGCCCGTGCACGCGGCCATGCGCGAGGTCTCCGAGCTGATCTACTCGACCTGCCGGGCGTACCTCACCCAGCAGGGACGCTTCCTGATGATCCTGTGGGGGTTCACCGCCGCGGTCATCTTCGTGTACTTCCAGTTCCTCGTCGGGACGCCCTTGGGCCAGTCGCTCATCATCCTGGCCTTCAGCCTCCTGGGCATGGCGGGCTCCTACGGGATCGCCTGGTTCGGCATCCGCGTGAACACGTTCGCGAACTCCCGCACCACCTTCGCCTCCCTGCGGGGGCGTCCGTACGACCTGCACCACATCCCCCTGCGCGCCGGCATGAGCATCGGCACGGTGCTGATCAGCCTCGAGCTGCTCATCCTGTTGCTGATCCTGCTCGTGCTGCCCGGCGAGATCGCGGGGTCGTGCTTCATCGGCTTCGCGATCGGCGAGTCCCTCGGCGCCAGCGCCCTGCGCATCGCCGGCGGCATCTTCACCAAGATCGCCGACATCGGCTCCGACCTGATGAAGATCGCCTTCAAGATCAAGGAGGACGACGCCCGCAACCCCGGCGTCATCGCCGACTGCACCGGCGACAACGCCGGCGACTCGGTCGGCCCCAGCGCCGACGGCTTCGAGACCTACGGCGTCACGAGCGTCGCGCTGGTCACCTTCATCATGCTCGCCGTCGGTGGGCAGATGCTCGGCGCCGACGCCGTGCCGGCCACGCAGGCGACCCTGCTGGTCTGGCTGTTCACCGTGAGCGCCACCATGATCGGCGCCTCGCTGCTCAGCTATGTCGCCAGCTCGGCGATCACGCGGGCCAAGCACACGCACTCCGAGGACATCGACTTCGAGCGCCCGCTCACCGAGCTGGTCTGGATCACCTCGGTGGTGTCGATCCTGGCCACCTTCGCCGTCTCGTGGCTGCTCATCCCCGACCTCGGCGACGGCTCGCTGTGGTGGAAGCTCGCGGCGATCATGTCGTGCGGCACCCTGGCCGGGGCGCTCATCCCCGAGGTGGTCAAGGTCTTCACCTCGGTCAAGAGCAAGCACGTCGAGGAGGTCGTGAAGTCCTCCCAGCGCGGCGGGGCGTCCCTGAACATCCTGTCGGGCCTCGTGGCCGGCAACTTCTCCGCACTGTGGCTGGGCCTGTCCATCGTCGCCCTGATGACCGGCGCGTACCTCCTGTCGATGCTGGGCCTCGACACCCTCATGGTCGCCCCCGGCGTCTTCGCCTTCGGCCTGGTCGCCTTCGGCTTCCTCGCCATGGGACCGGTCACCATCGCCGTCGACTCCTACGGCCCGGTCACCGACAACGCCCAGTCGATCTACGAGCTGTCCACGATCGAGGACATCCCCGGCGTCTCCGAGCAGGCCGAGCGCGACTTCGGCTTCACCCCCGACTGGGAACGCGCCAAGCACCTGCTCGAGCTCAACGACGGGGCGGGCAACACCTTCAAGGCCACCGCCAAGCCCGTGCTCATCGGCACCGCGGTCGTCGGCGCCACCACGATGATCTTCTCGATCATGATGCTGCTGACCTCGGGCATGACGGCCAACATCGACAAGCTGTCGCTGCTGTACGCGCCGTTCCTGCTCGGCCTGATCATGGGCGGCGGCGTCATCCACTGGTTCGCCGGGGCGTCCATCCAGGCCGTCACGACGGGCTCGTTCCGTGCGGTCGGGTTCATCGCCGACAACATCCAGCTCGACGGGGTCACCAAGGCGTCCGAGGCCGACTCCCGGCGCGTGGTCGAGATCTGCACCCAGTACGCCCAGAAGGGCATGTTCAACATCTTCCTGGGCGTGTTCTTCGCCACGCTCGCGTTCGCGTTCACCGACCCGTACTTCTTCATCGGCTACCTGGTCTCGATCGCGATCATCGGGCTCTACCAGGCGATCTTCATGGCCAACGCCGGTGGCGCCTGGGACAACGCCAAGAAGATCGTCGAGGTCGACCTCGCCGCAAAGGGGACGCCGCTGCACGACGCCTCGATCGTCGGCGACACCGTGGGTGACCCCTACAAGGACACCAGCTCGGTGGCCCTCAACCCGGTCATCAAGTTCACCACCCTGTTCGGCCTGCTGGCCGTCGAGCTCGGCGTGAGCCTGCGCCACTCCGAGGCGCACACGCTGGTGACCGTGCTGGCGGTCGCGAGCTTCATCGCGGCGCTGGTCTTCATGTGGCGCTCGTTCTACAAGATGCGCATCGACGCGCCCATGCTGACCACCGCCGACATCGACCCGGTCGTGGACGAGCCGGCGACCTGAGGGGGCGGCGGCCACCGGTAGAGTGGCCGCCATGCCCGCCGCCGCTGCACTCGCCCTCGACGGGGTCGAGGTCACCCTCGGCGGGCGCCGCGTGCTGGACGGGCTGACGTTCACCGCGGTCCCGGGCGCGATCACGGCGCTGCTCGGCCCCAACGGTGCCGGCAAGACCACCACGATCCGCGTGCTCACCGGCCTCGTGCCGGTCGACGGCGGCACCGCGCAGGTGCTCGGCCGCCCGGCCGGCCACCCGGACGCCCTCGCCCGCCTCGGCCTGATGCCCCAGGCCACCGGCGCGTGGTCGGGCATCCGCCCGCTGGAGCTGCTGCGCTACTTGGCCGGCCTGTACGCCCACCCGCACGACGTGGACGCCCTCGCCGAGGCCCTCGGGATCACCTCGTTCGCCAGGACGCCCTACCGGCGGCTGTCCGGCGGCCAGCAGCAGGCGGTCAACCTCGCCGGGGCACTGGTCGGGCGCCCCGAGTTCGTCCTCCTCGACGAGCCCACCGCCGGCATGGACCCCCACGCCCGCCGGCGCACGTGGGGCCTGGTCCGGCAGCTCGCCGACGCGGGCGTCGGCGTCCTGCTCACCACCCACGCGATGGACGAGGCCGCCCAGCTGGCCGACCACGTGTGGATCATGGACGCCGGCCGGATCGCGATCGACGGCACCGTGGCCGAGCTGACCGCCACCGAGTCCCTCGAGGACGTCTTCCTCCGACACACGGGGGCGCAGGCATGACCGCGCTCGACCTCTCCCCCTCCCCGGCGTCCGCGCCGAGGGCCCGGCGCATCGTCGGCCACGCCCGCACCGAGGCGTCACTGCTGCTGCGCAACGGCGAGCAGCTGCTGCTGGCGCTGGTGATCCCGATCGGCCTGCTCGTGGCCGGGGTCCTCGTCGGGGAGCGCGTCGGCCTCGACCCCGCCCTGCTGCCGGCGTCGGTGCTCGCGCTCGCGCTGTGGTCGACGTCGTTCACCTCGCTCGCGATCAACACCGCCTTCGAGCGGCGCTACGGCGTGCTCGAGCGCCTGGTCGCCACCCCCCTCACCCGCGGTGACCTCATCGCCGGCAAGGCACTCGCCACCGCGGGCATCGCCGCCCTCCAGGTCCTCATCATCGCCGCCGTCGCGTTCGCGCTCGGCTGGCGCCCCGTCCTGCACCTGCCCAGCGCGGTCATCGCCGTCGTCGCCTCCCTGCTCGCGCTCGTCGCGTTCGCCGGGTTCGCCCTCGCCCTCGCGGGGCGGCTGCGCGCCGAGGCGACCCTGGCCGTCGCCAACCTGGTCTACCTCGTCGTCGCCGCGGGCGGCGCGCTGGTCCTGCCGGTCGCCGCCTACCCCGACTGGGCCCAGTGGCCGCTGCGGCTCACCCCGTTCGGCGCCCTCGGCGAGACGCTGCGGCTCGCCTCGGTCGGCGCCGCGGACCCCCTCCCCCTGCTCATCCTGGCCGCGTGGGCGGCCCTCGCCCTGCTCGTCGCGCGAAAGGCCTTCCGATGGACCTCCTGACCTCCAGCCGCACGCTGCGCCGGCTCACCATCGCCAACCTCGTGGCGAACATGGTGATCATCTGGACCGGCGCGCTGGTGCGCCTCACCAAGTCCGGCCTCGGCTGCCCGACCTGGCCGCAGTGCGAGCCCGGCAGCTACGTGCCGACCCCCGAGCAGGGCCTGCACGGCGCCATCGAGTTCGGCAACCGGCTCCTCACCTTCGTGCTGGCCGCCATCGCCCTGGCCACCGCCATCGCCGCCTGGCGGGCCTTCCGCCGCGGCACCGCCCCGCTGCGCCTGTTCGAGCTGTCGATCGGCGTGGGCCTGGGCATCATTGCGCAGGCCGTGATCGGCGGCGTGTCGGTGCTCACCCAGCTCGACCCGTGGGTGGTCGGCCTGCACATGGTGGCGTCCGTGGCCCTGATCCTGATCTGCCTGCGCATGGTCCACCTGGCCCACGACATCGCCCCGGTCGTCGCCTCCGGCACCCTGTACGCCCTCACCCGGCTCATCTTCCTGCTGGGCATGGTCGTGGTCGCGCTCGGCGTCGTCGTGACCGGCTCGGGCCCGCACGCCGGCGACGGCGCGGCCACCCGCAACGGCTTCGACCCCGAGTGGACCTCCAAGATCCACGCCTGGGCGGTGTGGGCCCTCGTGGCGCTGACCGTCCTGGCGCTCGTGCTGGCCTGGGGCGACGCCCGCCTGCGCACCATCTGGCTGGCCGTGCTGGCCACCGAGCTGTTCCAGGGCGTCGTCGGGTACGTGCAGTACTTCACCCACCTGCCGATCGTCCTCGTCCTGGGCCACATGATCGGCACCACGCTGTTCGTCGTGGCCCTGGGCCACGCCTGGTACAGCACCGCGTACGCCGACGGCCCGGCCGCCACGCGGGCGACCGGGCCGTCGGAGCGGGATCAGGCCTTGGGGTCCGGGATCCGCTGACCGCGCGGGCCGGCGGGGGCCTTCGGCCCACGCTGGTTGGCCGCCGACTTGCCCTGCTGCCAGATCGTCACCACCGACGGACGCGGCAGCGAGTCACCACCGTCGGGCCAGTGCGAGGACGGGTCCTCGAACGTCGAGCCGTTCGTCTCGCCCGGGTGCTGCACGCAGATGTTCACCCGCTCCTCCGTGACCCACGGGCCACAGGTCTCGGCGCCGGTCGGTACCGAGAGGAACTGGCGCACCTCGCCCCGGTGCTCCCCGGCCAGCGGCACGGCGTACAGGCCGTCGTGCGCGCCCAGCTGGTTGCCGTCGGTGGAGATCCACAGGTTGCCGTGCTCGTCGAACGTGACGTTGTCGGGGCACGAGATCGGCGAGACCTTGGACCGGTCGGCACCCGCGAAGTAGGTGCTGGGGTCGTTGGGGTCGCCGCACAGCAGGAGGATGTTCCAGCCGAAGGTGGTGGCGGCCGGGTCCTGGCCCGCCTCGGACATCTCCATGACGTGGCCGTGCACGGCGTGGGCCGTAGCCGAACGGGCCTTCGGGTGGGGGCCTGCCACAATGGTCGGGTGCTCCCCTTTCTCGTGACCCCCCTCGTGCTGTGCGCCGCCGTGCTGCTCGTCAGCGGCGTGGCCAAGCTGCGCGAGCCCCAGGCCACGCGCGACGCCTTCGTCGCGCTGAGGCTCCCGCGCCGGCTCGCGGACTCCCCCGCCCCGGCGCTGCTGCCGTGGGGTGAGCTCGCGCTCGGGGTCCTGCTCCTGGTCGGGGTCGGCTGGGTCCTGCTGCTGGCGACGGTCGCGACGCTGCTGCTGTTCTTCGGCTACCTGGCCGTGATCGCGCGGGCCCTCGGCTTCCCCGAGAAGGTGTCCTGCAACTGCTTCGGCAAGCTCGGCGAGCAGGGGGTCACCCGGCGCACGTTGGTGCGCAACGCCGTGCTGGTCGCGACGGCGAGCCTCGCGACGGTGGCTGCGCTGCTGCACGTCTCGGTCCCCGCGACCCTGGTCGAGGCCACGGGCCCGACGCTCGGCTGGCTGGCCATGGCCGCCCTCACCGGCGCCGTGGCCCTGCTGGTGCTCGGGCACGGCCCCGCCGACGCCCCCACCGCCGCCGGGCGCCCGACCAAGGGCTCGCGCCTGCCGTGGTTCACCCTGCTGGACGCCACCACGCGCACGCCGGTCCACACCGGTGACCTGCCCAACGAGCGCACCGTGCTCCTGTTCGTCAGCCTCGGCTGCGGCTCCTGCGTCCGGGTGCTCGAGGACCTCGACACCCTGCGCGCCGAGAACCCCGAGGTCGCCATCCGCCCCGTCCTGGCCGACACGTACGCCGGCGACCCCGAGACCTGGGCGCCCGCCGTGCGCACCGACGGCCTGCTCGACCCCCACGGCAACGTCTCCCAGACCCTCGTCGAGTGGACGCCCACCGCCGTGCTCGTCGACCGCAGCGGCACGCTGCTGGCCGACCCGGCCGTCGGCGAGGGCGAGGTGCGCGCGCTGATCGCCTCGGCCGGACCCCAGCCACAGGCCCCGGCCACGCCGGAACCGGCCCCCGCGCCCGAACCGGTCGCCGAGCCGGAGCCCGAACCCGCGGTCGAGGACCTCGACGACGACGAGTTCGCCTACGAGCGCACCCCCATCCCCACCGCCGCGGTGATCGACGCCGACGGCGAGCCGAAGACGCTGCACGAGCTCACCGCGCGCACGGCGGCCCTGCTGGTCAGCATCAACTGCCTGTGCGGCACCTCACGGGAGGCCGCGGCGTCCGTGAACCGCTGGGCGCAGACCCTGCCCCAGCTCGAGGTGCGCCTGCTCAGCTCGCTGAAGCCGGAGTCGCTGCCCGAGGAGATCCGCCCCGACGGGGCTGTCGCCTACGACCACGCCGGACTGGCGCAGAAGGCGCTGGAGCTGTCCGGCAGCCCGGTCGCGGTCCTGCTCGGTGCCGACGGCCTGCTGGCGGGCGGGCCGGTGCACGGCGTCGCGGAGATCGAGCAGTTCGTCGCCGACATCGCCGAGCAGCTCGGCGAGGCGGCGGGCTGAGGCCCGCTCAGCCCCAGGGCAACAGCGGGTCGACCGCCGCCGCGATGAACACGATCGCGAGGTAGCTGTTCGACCAGTGGAACAGCCGCATCGGCTTGAGCGCGGCGTCGCGCATCCCGGCGCGGGCGCGGTTGAGCAGCGCGACCGACTCCCAGACCAGCCACGCGCCGGCGATCCCAGCGACGATCGGGTACATCAGCGTGGTGCCCGCGACCGGCCACAGCGCCAGCGACGTGACCACGGTGAGGACCGAGTAGGCGAGGATCTGCCACGCCACGTGCGGGGCGTCCTTGACGACGGGGAGCATCGGCACGTCCACCGAGGCGTAGTCCTCGCGGTAGCGCAGGCCGAGCGCCCACGTGTGCGGGGGCGTCCAGAAGAAGACGATGAGGAAGAGGATGATCGGCGGCCACGCGACCGAGCCGGTCACGGCCGTCCAGCCGATGAGCGGCGGGAAGCAGCCGGCGACGCCGCCCCACACGATGTTCTGGGCCGTGCGGCGCTTGAGCCACACGGTGTAGATGAACACGTAGTAGAGGATCGCCGTCACCGACAGGGCCGCGGCCAGCCAGTTGGCGCCCAAGCCCAGCATGAGCGTGGAGATGATGCCGAGCACGACACCGAACGTGTAGGCGGCCCGCTTGGACACCTGCTCGCGCACCATCGGGCGGCGGCGCGTGCGGCGCATCTGCTCGTCGATGTCGGCGTCCAGCACCGAGTTGAACACGTTCGCCGACGCGGCCGAAAGCGTGCCGCCCACGAAGGTGATCACGGCCAGGCCCAGCGGGGGGAACCCGCCGGCCGCCAGGAACATGGCGGGGAACGTCGTGACCAGCAACAACTCGATGATGCGGGGCTTGGTCAGGCCGACGTAGGCCTGGACCCTGCCCATGACACCGGGCTGGGCGGCGGCGGGCGCGGGCGCCTCCGTCCGGGCTGGGTGCATGGCGGGCCTCCGACAGGGTTGCGGGCGAGGGGACGCCGGCCCCGTGGGCAGGCGCAATGGGGGTCACTCTACGCCAAGGCAACCCATGGCCTTTCCACCGTTTGCCCGCCCCCACCCGCGGTGACGCCAGTACAGTCGAGGGCGTGGGCGTCCCGCGACGCCTCCCGACGCACCCAACAGGAGAACCCATGAATCCCCGCATGAAGGCGCTCGCCGACTCCGGCGTGTCGATCTGGCTCGACGACCTCTCGCGCACCCGTCTGCAGAGCGGAAACCTCCAGAGCCTCATCGATGACATGTCGGTCACCGGCGTCACCACGAACCCGACCATCTTCGCCGCGGCCCTGACCGGTGGCGACCAGTACCGCGCCGACATCGAGGCCCTGCCCGCCGGCACCGAGGTCCCCACCGCGATCAAGCAGCTGTGGGCCAAGGACGTGCAGGACGCCTGCGACCTGTTCCGCGGCATCTACGACGCCACCGGCGGTTACGACGGCCGCGTGTCGATCGAGGTCGCCCCCGGGCTGGCCTACGACACCCAGGCCACGATCGACGAGGCGCAGGAGCTGTACGACCTGGTCGACCGCGAGAACGTGCTGATCAAGATCCCCGCGACCCTCGAGGGCCTGCCCGCGATCACCGAGACCCTCGGCCGCGGCATCTCCGTCAACGTCACGCTGATCTTCTCCGAGGACCGCTACCGCGCGGTCATGGACGCCTACCTCGCGGGCCTGGAGCAGGCCGAAGCCGCCGGCAAGGACCTGTCCAAGATCCACTCGGTCGCGTCCTTCTTCATCAGCCGCGTCGACACCGAGATCGACAAGCGCCTCGACGAGATCGGCACCGACGAGGCCAAGGCGCTCAAGGGCAAGGCCGCCATCGCCAACGGCCAGGTGGCCCTCGCCGCGTTCGACGAGGTCTTCTCCTCGGAGCGCTTCGCCAAGCTCGAGGCCAAGGGCGCCAACAAGCAGCGCCCGCTGTGGGCCTCCACCGGCACGAAGAACGCCGACTACCCCGACACCCTGTACGTGTCCGACCTGACCGCCCAGGGCGTCGTCAACACCATGCCCGAGAAGACGCTGCTCGCCTTCGCCGACCACGGTGAGGTCGGGGCCCCCATGGAGGGCACCGGCGCCGACGGCGCGAAGGTGCTCGAGGCCATCGAGGGCGTGGGCGTGGACCTGGCCGACGTCTTCAAGGTGCTCGAGGAGGAGGGCGTCGACAAGTTCATCGTCTCGTGGGACAGCGAGCTCGTCACCGCCGTGACCGAGGCCCTCGGCGCCGCCAAGGAGTGACATCCCGCCGAGGCAACAAAGGGGGACCCCCGTCCACGGACGAGGGTGACAGCTAGGATCGGCGCGTGACCGACACCTACGTCAATCCCCTGCGCGACGCGACCGATCGCCGGTTGCCCCGTGTGGCCGGGCCGTGTGCCCTGGTCATGTTCGGGGTGACCGGCGATCTCGCGCAGAAGAAGCTGTTGCCCGCCGTCTACGACCTCGCCAACCGCGGCCTGCTGCCCCCGGGGTTCAGCCTGGTCGGCTACGGGCGACGGGACTGGGACGACGAACAGTTCACCGACTACGTCCTCGAGTCGGTCAAGGAGCGCGCGCGGACGCCGTTCCGGGCCGAGGTCTGGCGCCAGCTGGCCGAGGGCATCCGGTTCGTCACCGGCGGCTTCGACAGCGACGAGGGCTTCGAGCAGCTGAAGGAGACCCTCCGCGAGGTCGACGAGACCCAGGGCACCGAGGGCAACCACGCGTTCTACCTGTCGATCCCGCCGGACGGGTTCGACCAGGTGATCGAGCAGCTGCGTCGCCACGGCCTGGTCGACAAGAGCCGCACCACCCCGTGGAACCGCGTCGTCATCGAGAAGCCGTTCGGCCACGACCTGGCCAGCGCCCGCGAGCTCGAGGAGAAGGTCTCCAGCGTCTTCAGCTCCGACTCCGTCTTCCGCATCGACCACTACCTGGGCAAGGAGACGGTGCAGAACATGTTGGCGCTGCGCTTCGCCAACCAGCTGTTCGAGCCGCTGTGGAACCGCAACTACGTCAGCCACGTGCAGATCACGATGGCCGAGGACATCGGCATCGGTGGGCGAGCGGGCTACTACGACGGCATCGGCGCGGCGCGCGACGTGATCCAGAACCACCTGCTCCAGCTCCTGGCCCTGGTCGCCATGGAGGAGCCGGCGTCCTTCGAGGCGGGCCAGCTGCGCGCCGAGAAGGAGAAGGTGCTCGCCGCCGCCCGCGCGCCCCGCAACCTGAAGAGCCACACCGCGCGCGGCCAGTACACGGCCGGCTGGGCGGGCGGCCAGCGGGTCCGCGGCTACCTGGAGGAGGAGGGCATCGCCCCCGACTCCCAGACCGAGACCTACGCCGCGTTCCGGGTCGACATCGACAACCGCCGCTGGGCGGGGCGTCCGTTCTACCTGCGGGCCGCCAAGCGCATGCCGCGCCGGGTCACCGAGATCGCCCTCATGCTGCGCCCGGCCCCGCACCTGCCGTTCCACCTGGCCGACACCGAGCAGCTCGGCGCCAACGCGCTCGTGCTGCGCATCCAGCCCAACGAGGGCATCACGATGCGGTTCGGCGCCAAGGTCCCGGCGACGCAGATGGAGATCCGCGACGTCACCATGGACTTCAACTACGGCACGAGCTTCGCCGAGTCGAGCCCCGAGGCGTACGAGCGCCTGATCCTCGACGTGCTGCTCGGGGACCCGCCGCTGTTCCCCCAGCACACCGAGGTCGAGCTGTCCTGGAAGATCCTGGACCCGATCCTCGACTACTGGGCCGACAAGGAACACCAGCCCGAGGGCTACGCCGCCGGCACGTGGGGCCCGCCCTCCGGCCGCACGATGCTGGAGCGCGACGGCTTCACCTGGCGCCGGCCCTGACGAGAGGAATCACCCATGATCACCACGCTGAAGGACACCACGGCCCAAGCCATCCAGAACGCGATCATGTCCGCACGCCAGAGCGTCGGCGCGGCGTCCGGCATGGTCTTCACCCTGCTGGTCGACACCCCGGCCAGCGAGTACGACAATGTCTTCGACGCGTGCGTCGAGGCCGGGCGTGAGCACCCCTCGCGCATCATCGTCACGACCGACGGCTCGGCGCGCGCCGACCGGCTGGACGCCGAACTGCACATCGGCGACGAGGTGCCGGGCGAGATCATCGCCCTCAAGTTCCACGGCGAGCTGGCCGACCACAAGTCGTCCACGCTGCTGCCGCTGCTCCTGCCCGACTCCCCCGTCATCGCATGGTGGCCCGGTGAGGCGCCCGAGCCGGTGTCCGAGGACGCCCTGGGCTCGCTCGCCAAGCGGCGCATCACCGACGCCATGGGCTCGGCCGACCCGCTGGCCCGTCTGCTCGCGCGCGCGGAGGGGCTCGCCCCCGGCGACACCGACCTCACCTGGACGCGGCTGACCCCGTGGCGCGCCCTGCTCGCGGCCGCCCTTGACACCCACCAGGCCCCGGTCACGGGCGCGACGGTGGAGGCCGCGGCCAACAACGCGGCCGGCCTGCTGCTGGCGGCGTGGCTCGGCTCGCGCCTGGGGCTGGACGCCGACTTCGTCTCCAGCGGAGGGCCCGGCATCACGGCAGTACGGCTGGCCACCGAGGACGGGGACATCGTCCTGGCCCGCGGGGACGGCAAGATGGCGACCTTCACCGGCCCCCGGACGCCACCGCGCTCGGTCGCGCTGCGCCGCCGGGAGATCAGCGCGCTGATCACCGAGGAGCTGCGTCGCCTCGACACCGACCACGTCTTCCAGCAGTCGATGGCCTGCCTGGCCTCGAACGTGCACCGGCACAACGGGCAGGGCTGACGTGCAGACCGTGGAGCGGTGGGCCACCGGCGCCGACCTCACCGAAGGCGTGGCCGAGCGGCTGATGGCGCGTCTGGTCGAGCTGCAGTCCCAGACCGACGCCCCCGTGCACCTGTGCCTGACCGGTGGCCGGATCGCGAACCGGATCTACGACGCCTTCGCCGACCTCGTCGAGGGCTCGGACCTCGACCCCACCCGGATCGAGCTGTGGTGGGGCGACGAGCGGTTCGTGCCCACCGAGGACTCCGACCGCAACGCGGGCCACACCCTCGCGATCCTCGCGCGGACGCTGCCGCTCACCTCGGCGCGCACGCACTCCATGGCGGCGGCCGACGGCATCGCCGACGCCGACGCGTCCGCGCTCACCTACGCCAAGGAGCTCGGAGACACCACCTTCGACATCTGCCTGCTGGGTCTGGGCGAGGACGGCCACGTGGCCTCGATCTTCCCCGGCCACCCGTCGTTCGCCGAGACCACGCACACCGTGATCGGGGTGAACGACTCCCCCAAGCCGCCGTCGTCCCGGATCAGCCTGACGGTGCCGACCCTCAGCCGCAGCCGCGAGGTGTGGTTCCTCGTCGCCGGGGCCGAGAAGGCGGACGCGGTGGGCCGCGCCTACCGCGGTGACCCGGAGCTGCCGGGCGGCGTCGTCCGCGGCCGGGAGCGCACCCTGTGGCTGGTCGACCGCGCCGCCGGCGCCGGCATCCCGTACCACGAGTGCACCTTCTGACCACGGCGGATTCGCCGAGGGCTTGGATTTTCCGCGCCCAGGGCTTGGGTTTCAGGCCTGCCCGACCGCCTCGCGCACCAACCGCACCGCATCGGACGCCGTGAGCCCCAGCCGCTCGATGACAGCGACGTAGTCGCGCGCGGCCGCGGCGCCAGCCTTCTCGGCGGACTCGACCGTGCCGGTCACGAAGCTGCCCGCGCGGCCGCGCGTCACGATCACCCCGGACGCCTCGAGCTCCCGGTACGCACGGGCCACGGTGTTGGGCGCGATCCCCAGCTCCAGGGCGAGGTGACGCACGGGTGGGAGGCGATGGTTGGCCGGGAACTCCCCCGACTCGCGGGCGGCGACGATCTGCTGCTTGATCTGCTCGAACGGCGGGGTGGCCAGCGAGGGGTCAACGACGAGCACCGGAGACCTCCCCTGCCCCGAGGCGTGCCGTCGCGCGCCGACGGGAGGCGGTCTCGACCACCAGCACCGCGACCATCACCACGACGAAGTTGGCCCAGACAAGGATGCCCACCGGCCCCTGCGCCGTGTCGCCACCCAGCAGCAGCGACCCCAGCACCATCGTGGCGATGGGCCCGAGTGTGAGCAGGGCCACGACGTCCTCGCGGCGCACCGAGTCCGACCAGGCGAGCTCGGTGGCGTCCTCAGCGCGCTGGGGCTGGCGGGCGAGCCAAGCGGCCCCCGCCACGCAGGCCGCGGTGAGCACGAGGCTGGCGAACAGGGCCCACGGGTGCCATCCCGGGCCCGTGACCAGCCAGGCGGCGGCCACGACGAACGCGACCTGGAGGGCCACGATGACGCCGATGGCCCAGGCCGGCACGTGGTCGGCCAGCGTGACGACGCGGCCCCTGGAGACGCGTGGGCCGTCGGCGGCGGCGGACGCCTCGCGTGCGCCAATGACGGCGAGGGCGAGCAGGCGGCCGGCGAATGCCAGGCTGACCAGGATCGGCAACGCAGCGGACGGGTTGGGCAGCGCACCCAACGTCGTCAACCCCGGCAGCATCGCGAGCGCGCTGACCACGCTCGCCCGCCCCTCGCGGTCGCGCAGGCGGCGGACGAACCCCTCGGGCGCGTCGGCGTCGGGGGTGCCCAGGGCCTTGAAGATGCCGTTGCGGACGAACCGCTCCCGCAGCGTCTCCTCGGGCAGCAGGGCCCGCCCGTTGGCGAGCAGGAAGGCCACGCCCGCCTGGACGAGGCCGAAGATGAACAGGCCGATGTCCATGAGTCTCCTTCGTGTATCAGTCTTTGTACCAACTGTACCAATACACAACGAGTGCGCAAGGCGTCCGGACGACAAACATCCGGCGACCGCAGGGCGGTCGCCGGACGTCACGTGAGGATCAGTAGATGACCTCGCCCGCGGCGCGGCGGGCGCGCAGGCCCGCGAGGGCCTCGGCGAGGATCGCCTCGGCCTCGGCGTCGGAGCGGCGCTCCTTCACGTAGGCCAGGTGGGTCTTGTAGGGCGTGATCTTCGGCGGGGGCGGCGGGTTCTCGGAGTCCAGGTTCGCCGGCAGGCCGCAGCGGGGGCAGTCCCACTCCTCCGGCAGCACGGCGTCCGCGGCGAAGGCAGGACGCGTCTCGTGCCCGTTGCTGCAGAAGAACGAAACGTACGTGCGGGGGGCGGAATCGCCACGCTCCGCCTCGCCCATGGGACCCGCACCGACGCGGCTGCCACGGATCGCGCTACCACCGACCACTTTGTTGTTTCTCCTCAGGACTCAGAAGGTGTAGGGATGCCGGGCGGCGCTCAGATCGTGCCGACGTCGCGGAACCAGCGGTACAGCGCCAGCAGCAGCAGGATGCAGGCCAGCCACACCAGGCCCACGATGATCGTCAGCCGGTCGAGGTTCCGCTCGGCGACCGAGCTGCCCCCCATCGTCGACGACATGCCGCCGCCGAACAGGTCGGACATTCCGCCACCGCGGTTCTTGTGCAGCAGCACGAACATCGACAGGGCCAGGCTCGTGATGGCCAGCAGGATCGACACGGTCAGGATGGGCCAGGTCATCAGGGGCAGAACAGTCACCGGACGATTCTAACCCACCTTTGCCGTGGCTCTGACCCGGCCTGCCCCGTGGAGCCCCCGGCCCCCGAGAACGCGGAACGCGCGCCGGGACGGACCCGACGCGCGCTCCTGGAAAAGCGGGATCAGCGCTGGTAGAACAGCACGATCTTGGCGAACTCCTCCGGGTCGAGCGAGGCGCCCCCGACGAGGGCACCGTCGACGTCGGCCTGGGCCATGATGTCGACGATGTTGCCCGACTTGACCGAACCGCCGTACTGGATGCGGACCTTGTCGGCCGCCTCCTGACCGACGAGCTCGGCCACGCGGCCGCGGATCGCGCCGCAGACCTCCTGCGCGTCCTCGGGGGTGGCGACCTCGCCGGTGCCGATGGCCCACACGGGCTCGTAGGCGATGACGAGGGAGCCGACCTGCTCGGCCGTCAGGTCCGCGAGGACCTTGTCGACCTGGGCCAGGACGAAGGGGACCTGCTCGCCGGCCTTGCGGACGTCGAGCTTCTCCCCCACGCAGATGATCGGGGTCATGCCGGCCGCGAGGACGACCTTGGCCTTCTCATTGATGAGCTCGTCGCTCTCGGCGTGGTAGTCGCGGCGCTCGGAGTGCCCGACGACCACGTAGGCGCACTTGAGCTTGGCCAGCATGTCGGCCGAGATCTCACCGGTGTAGGCACCGGAAGCGTGCACCGAGACGTCCTGCGCGCCGTAGGCGAGGGGCAGCTTGTCGCCCTCCACCAGCGTCTGGACCGTGCGGATGTCGGTGAACGGGACGATCACCGCCGCCTCGGCCTGCTCGGCCTCGTACTTGGCATCCTTGAGCGACCACGCCAGCTTCTGGACGACGCCAGCCGCCTCGACGTGGTTGAGGTTCATCTTCCAGTTGCCCGCCATGAGCGGGACACGGTTCGTCACGGGTGATCAGTTCCCTTCGAGGACGTCGAGGCCCGGGAGCGTCTTGCCCTCCAGGTACTCCAGCGAGGCGCCGCCACCGGTGGAGATGTGGCCGAAGGCGTCGTCGGGGAACCCGAGGACGCGGACGGCCGCGGCGGAGTCGCCACCACCGACGACCGTGAAGGCGTCGGTGTCGGCCAGCGCCTGGGCGACGGCCTTGGTGCCGGCGGAGAAGTCCTCGACCTCGAACACGCCCATCGGGCCGTTCCAGAACACGGTCTTCGCGCCCTTGATCGCGTCGGCGTACGCCTTGGCGGTCTCGGGGCCGATGTCGAGGCCCATCTGGTCGGCCGGGATGCCGTCGGCCGCGACCACCGACTTCTCGAACGGCCCGTCACCGGAGGGGAAGCTCGGGGACACGACGGCGTCGGTCGGCACGAGCAGCTGCTTGCCGGCGGCCTCGGCGTCCTTCATGTAGCCGTCGACGGTCTCGACCTTCTCGGCGTCCAGCAGGGACGTGCCGACCTCGTAGCCCTTGGCCTTGAGGAAGGTGTAGCCCATGCCGCCACCGATGATCAGGGTGTCGGCGACCTTGAGCAGGTTGTCGATGACCGAGAGCTTGTCGGCGACCTTGGCGCCGCCGAGGACGACGACGTAGGGGCGCTCGGGGGTCTCGGTCAGCTTCTTGAGGACCTCGACCTCCTTTGCGACGAGGTGGCCGGCCGCGTTCGGCAGCATCTTGGCCACGTCGTAGACCGAGGCCTGCTTGCGGTGCACGACGCCGAAACCGTCGGAGACGAAGACGTCACCGAACTCGGCGTACTTGGCGGCGAGTGCCTCGCGCTCGGCGTCCACCTTCGACTCCTCGGCCGGCTCGTAGCGGACGTTCTCGAGCATGACGATCGAGCCCTCGGCCATCCCGGCGACGGCGGACTTGGCGGAGTCGCCCACCACGTCGCCGGCCAGGGTGACCTCGGCGTCGATCAGCTCACCCAGCCGCTTGGCGGCCGGGGCGAGCGAGTACTTCGGGTTCACCTCACCCTTCGGGCGACCCAGGTGGGCCATGATCACGACCTTGGCACCGGCCTCCGTCAGCTGCTTCAGCGTCGGGAGGGCCGCCTTGATGCGGCCGTCGTCGGTGATGGTCTCGCCGTCCAGCGGGACATTGAAATCGCAGCGGATCAGGACGCGCTTGCCCTTGAGATCCCCGAGATCGTTGATGGACTTCACCTGGGTTCGCCTTTCAGGATGCGGTTGGGTTGCGGACGATCAGAGCTTGGACGCGACGAGCTCGGTCAGCTTGACCAGCTGGTTGGAGTAGCCCCACTCGTTGTCGTACCAGGAGACGACCTTGACCTGGTTGCCGATGACCTTGGTGAGGCCGGCGTCGAAGATCGAGGCGGCCGGGTCGGTCTCGATGTCCTTGGACACGATCGGGTCCTCGGTGTAGACCAGAACGCCCTTGAGCGGGCCCTCGGCGGCAGCCTTCTTGATGATCTCGTTGACCTCCTCGACGGTGGTCTCGCGGGCGGCCTCGAAGGTGAGGTCGGTGGCGGAACCGGTCGGGGTCGGCACGCGCATGGCGTAGCCGTCCAGCTTGCCCTTGAGCTCGGGCAGCACGAGCGCGACGGCCTTGGCGGCGCCGGTCGTGGTCGGGACCATGTTCAGGGCCGCGGCGCGGGCGCGACGCAGGTCCTTGTGGGGGCCGTCCTGCAGGTTCTGGTCCTGCGTGTAGGCGTGGATCGTGGTCATGAGGCCCTTGACGATGCCGAGGCCGTCGTTGAGCGCCTTGGCCATCGGGGCGAGGCAGTTCGTGGTGCAGGACGCGTTGGAGATGATCGTCTGCGAGCCGTCGTACAGGCCGTCGTTGACGCCCATGACGATGGTGATGTCCTCGTTCTTCGCCGGGGCGGAGATCAGGACCTTCTTGGCGCCGGCGTCGATGTGCGCCTTGGCCTTGGTGGCGTCGGTGAAGAAGCCGGTGGACTCGATGACGATGTCGACGCCGAGCTCGCCCCAGGGGAGGTTGGCCGGGTCCTTCTCGGCGAAGGCCTTGATGTCCTTGCCGTTGGCGGTGATGGAGTCGTCGTCGTAGGTGACCTCACCCTCGAAGCGGCCCAGGATCGAGTCGTACTTCAGCAGGTGGGCGAGGGTCTTGTTGTCGGTGAGGTCGTTGATGGCCACAACCTCGACGTCGGCGCCGGACTCGACCAGCGCGCGGTAGTAGTTGCGACCAATCCGGCCGAAGCCGTTGATGCCAACCTTGACAGTCATGTACTGGGTCTCCTTCGAAAGGAATCTCGCCCACTCGTGGGGACGAGAACTGGACGAGTCCACCCTACCCAAAAATCCCGCGCCGGGCCGACCTGAGCGGACCGTTGGCAACCCTCGCGTGCGCGCTTGAACTACCTGTGGTAGTGGTCAGTCGCGGTCGAGCATCTCGGGCGTGAGGGACGCCTCGGTGCCGGGGATGCCCAGCTCGGCCGCACGCTTGTCGGCGGTCGAGAGCAAGCGGCGGATCCGCCCGGCGATCGCGTCCTTGGTCAGCGGGGGCTGGTGCAGCTGGCCGAGCTCCTCGAGGCTGGCCTGCTTGTGCGCCAGGCGCAGCATGCCGGCGTCCTTGAGGTGGTCAGGCACCTCGTCGCCCAGGATCTCCAGCGCTCGCTCGACCCGTGCCCCAGCGGCCACGGCCGCCTGCGCGGAGCGGCGCAGGTTCGCGTCGTCGAAGTTCGCCAGGCGGTTCGCCGAGGCCTTGATCTCGCGGCGCATCCGGCGGTCCTCCCACTTCAGGAGGGTCTCGTGGGCGCCCAGGCGGGTGAGCATGGCCGAGATGGCGTCCCCGTCGCGGATGACGACGCGGTCGACGCCGCGCACCTCGCGTGCCTTGGCCTGGATGCCGAGGCGGCGGGCCGCCCCGACGAGGGCCAGCGCGGCCTCGGAGCCGGGGCAGGTGACCTCCATCGACATCGAGCGGCCGGGCTCGGTGAGCGAGCCATGGGCCAGGAACGCGCCGCGCCAGACGGCGGTCGCGACATCCAGACCGCCGGAGACCACGGCGGCGGGCAGGCCGCGCACGGGGCGTCCACGGGAGTCGATGAGGCCTGTCTGCCGGGCCAGCGAGTCGCCGTTGCGCAACAGGCGCACGACGTATCGGTTGCCGCGGCGCAGGCCGCTGGGCGTGACAACCACGAACTCGCAGGTGAAGCCGAACAGGTCGGCGATCGCGGTGCGCAGGCGGCGGGCGGCGGCGCCGGTGTCGAGGTCGACCTCGACCATGATCTTGCCGCCGGCCAGGTGCAGGCTGCCGGCGAAGCGCAGCAACGCCGCGACCTCCGCCTTGCGGACGGCCGGCTTGGTCACCGGGACGTTCGCAAGTTCTGCCTTCACCTCAGCCGTCAATGCCATGCGGGCCAGCCTAATGGGCCATCAAGTCGGCATACACCGAGGCCAGGCGGTTCACGTCGTGGCGCGGGCTGCCGTCGGACGCCCGCACGGGCGTGACGATGAGCTCGGCGCCCAGCGAGGCGGCGTAGTTCGCGAGGTGCGGGTCACCCTCGGCGTAGGTCGGGTCGCACACGATCGTGTCCAGGCGCAGGGTCGGGGCGTGCTCCGCGAGCACCTCCAGGTGCGCGGACGCCGAAAACCCCGCCGTCTCGTCGGCGGGGACGAGGTTCATGGTCAGGATGCGCTTGGCGTCCGTCGTCAGTATCGCGTCGGCCACCTCGGGCACGAGCAGGTGCACCAGCACCGAGGTGAACCACGACCCGGGCCCGAGGACGATGTGGTCGGCGGCCCGGATCGCCTCGACCGTCTCGGTGCAGGCGGAGGGCGCGTCGGGGAGCAGGCGCACCTGCCGCACCACGCCGGGGCACTTGGCGACGCGGGCCTGGCCGCGCACGCGGGTCACCTCGTCGGGGTGGAGCGGGTCGACGCCGATGACGTCGGCCTCGATGTCCAGGGGCACCGCGGCCATGGGGAGCACCCGCCCCTGCACGCCGAGCAGCTTGCCGACCATGTCGAGGCCCGAGACGGGGTCGCCCAGGCGCTCCCAGATGCCGGCGATGAGCAGGTTGCCGATGGCGTGCCCGGCGAGGGGGCCGTCGCCGCCGAACCGGGACTGCAGCACGTCTGCCCACTGCCGGCCCTCGCGGTCGTCGCCGCACAGGGCGGCCAGCGCCATCCGCAGGTCGCCGGGCGGGAGGATGTCGAACTGGGCCCGGAGGCGTCCGGACGAGCCGCCGTCGTCGGCGACCGTCACCACCGCGGTGAGGTCGCTGGTGACGCGGCGCAGGGCGCGCAGCGAGGCAGCGAGGCCATGGCCGCCGCCGAGCGCGACGACGGCGGGCCCCCGGTCGAGCGTGGGGGTCATTCCAGGCCCAGGTCGCGGTGCACGACGTGGACGCCGAGGCCGGTCCGGCGCAGGCGCTCGGCCAGCTCCTCGGCCATGGACGTGGAGCGGTGCTTGCCGCCCGTGCACCCGATCGCGACGGTCGCCAGGCGCTTGCCCTCGCGCTCGTAGCCGGGCATCACCGTCGTCAGCATGGCCTGCACGTGGCCGAGCCACTCCTGCGCGGCGTCGTGGCCGAGGACGTAGCCCGACACCGGCTTCGACAGGCCGGTCTGCGGGCGCAGCTCGGGCACCCAGTGCGGGTTGGGCAGGAAGCGGACGTCGAGCACGTAGTCGGCGTCGATGGGCACGCCGTTCTTGAACCCGAACGACATCAGGGTCAGCCGCAGCTCGCGGTCGTCGGAGGTGTTGAAGGCGTGCGCCACCCGGCTGGAGAGCTGGTGCACGTTGAGGTTGGAGGTGTCGATCACCATGTCGGCGGCCGCGCGCAGGGCCGCCAGCATCTCGCGCTCGCGGGCCACGCCGTCAAGCAGCGGGCCATCGCCCTGCAGCGGGTGCGGCCGGCGCACGTGCTCCTGGCGGCGCACGATCACCTGGTCGGACGCCTCAAGGAACAGGATCTGCGGCCAGATGCCCATGGTGTTGAGCTGCTCGAAGGCGCGCGGGATCTCGTCGAACTCCGAGCGGGTGCGGACGTCGAGGACGACGGCCAGCTTGTCGAAGCCGGCCTCGCGCACGGTCTGCAGCAGGTCGGGCAGCAGCGTGGGCGGCAGGTTGTCGACGACGTACCAGCCCAGGTCCTCCAGGACGTGGGCCGCGGTGCGGCGACCCGCCCCCGACAGGCCGGTGACGGCGACGAACCGGGTCGAACGAGCGCTCATGGGGCCATTATGTCGGGTGGACCTCGCCCGTGGCGGTGTTGATGGCCTCACCCGGCTCCTGGGCGGCCAGCGCCGCCTTGACCGCGGCCGCGGTCTTGGCGCCGATGCCCGGCACGAGCGCGATGTCGCCCACCTCGGCCTCCCGAAGCTTCTTGAGGCTGCCGAAGTGCTTCACGAGCGCCTTGCGGCGCAGCTCCCCCAGCCCGGGGACCCCGTCGAGCAGCGAGTCGACCATCGACTTGCTGCGCCGACCGCGGTGATGCGCGATGGCGAAGCGGTGCGCCTCGTCGCGGGCGCGCTGCAACAAGTACAGGCCCTCGGACGCCCGCGGCAGGATCAGCGGGAACTCCTCGCCGGGCAGCCACACCTCCTCCAGACGCTTGGCCAGGCCGATGAGGGGCACGTCGGTGATCCCGAGGGCGTCCATGGCCGCCTTGGCGGCGGCGACCTGAGGCGCACCGCCGTCGACGACCACGAGGCTCGGCTTGTAGGCGAAGCGGCGGGCGACGCCGGTGGTGGCGTCGACGAGGACGGCGTCCTCCCCCGTCAGCGACTCCTGGTCCTCCAGGTAGCGGCGGAAGCGGCGGGTGATGACCTCGTGGATGCTGCCGACGTCGTCGGAGCCCTCGACCGTGCGGATGATGAACCGGCGGTACTCCGACTTGCGGGCCAGCCCGTCCTCGAACACGACCATCGACCCGACGACCTCGGTGCCCTGCAGGTGGGAGATGTCGTAGCACTCGATGCGCAGGGGCGGGGCATCGAGGCCGAGGGCGTCCTGCAGCTCCTCCAGAGCGCGGTTGCGGGTGGAGAGGTCGGAGGCCCGCTTGGTCTTGTGCAGGGCCAGCGCCTCGCCGGCGTTGCGGGCGACGGTGTCCATGAGGACGCGCTTGTCGCCGCGCTGCGGCACGTTCACGGTGACACGGCTGCCCCGGACGTCGCTGAGCAGGTCGGCGAGGGCCTTGCCGGAGGCAGGCTTCACCGGCACCAGCACCTCGCGGGGGATGCCGCCCGAGATGCCGGCCAGGTCGGGGTCGGCGTACAGCTGGAGGCAGAAGTTCTCGACCAGCTCCTCCAGCGTGGAGTCGTCGGCGCGGTCGGCCACCCAGCCCCGCTCGCCGCGCACGCGCCCGTGGCGGACGTGGAAGACCTGGATCGCGACCTCGAGCTCGTCGGCGGCCAGGGCGATCACGTCGGCGTCGGTCGCGTCACCCAGCACGATCGCGTTGCGCTCGGTGGCGGAGGTGAGGGCGGCCAGCTGGTCGCGCAGCACCGCGGCCCGCTCGAACTCGAGCTCGTCGGAGGCCTGCTGCATGGCCTGCCGGATGCGACGGGTGAGGTGGTTGGTGTTGCCGGCGAGGAAGTCGCACACGTCGGCGACGAACTCGCGGTGGGCGTCGGCGTCGATCCAGTCCACGCAGGGGGCGGAGCACTTGCCGATGTGGGCGAGCAGGCAGGGGCGCCCGGACGCCTTCGCGTTGCGGAACACGCCGTTGGTGCACGAACGCATCGGGAAGACGCGCAGCAGGGAGTCGATCGTCTCGCGGATCGCCCACGCCTGCGCGTAGGGCCCGTAGTAGCGGTTGCCCTTGCGCTTGGCGCCGCGGCCCACGAACACGCGCGGGAACTCGTCGCCCCACGTCACGCACACCCACGGGTAGGACTTGTCGTCGCGGTACTTGATGTTGAACCGCGGGTCGAACTGCTTGATCCACGTGTACTCGAGTTGCAGGGACTCCAGCTCGTTCTGCACCACGGTCCACTCCACCTTGGCGGCCGTACGCACCATCGTCTGGGTGCGGAAGTGCAGCGAGTGGGGGTCGGCGAAGTACGAGTTCAGCCGCTGGCGCAGGTTCTTGGCCTTGCCGACGTAGATGACCGTGCCCGCGGGGTCGCTGAAACGGTAGACGCCGGGCTGGGTGGGGATCGTGCCCGGCGCCGGGCGGTAGGACGCCGGGTCAGCCATGGCGGTCAGCTTAGGCGGCGGCGCCGACACAGGCTCGGTAGGGTTCGGGCATGACACCCGACCGTCGTACGTTGCTGTCCCAGGCCGGTCTGGCTGCGCTCGCGGTGGGCACCGGCGCCCTCGCCGGCTGCTCCGCCCCCACGCGCACCTCCCCCGGCGCCCCGCCGGCCGGCAACACCCTCTCGATCCCGGCCAGCCGCATCCCCGTCGGGGGCGGCGTGATCCTCGACGAGGCCAACTTCGTCGTGACCCAGCCGACCGAGGGCGAGTTCAAGGCCTTCAACAAGATGTGCACCCACCAGGGCTGCCCCGTCAGCGACATCCAGGGCACCGACATCCACTGCAAGTGCCACGGTGCGAAGTTCTCGATCGCCGACGGCTCGGTCACCAACGGCCCGGCCACCAAGCCGCTGAAGGCCGCCAAGGCCGAGCTCGACGGCGACCAGGTGAAGATCACCGCCTAGGGCGTGTCGCGTAACTGGTCTCGTAGGCAGATGATGGTGCTGGCCAGGACGAGGCCGGCGCGGTAGTTGCGAGCGAGTTTGTCGTAGCGGGTGGCGATGGCGCGGAACTCCTTGATCCGGTTGAAGAAGCGTTCCACCACGTTCCTGCCCTTGTAGATGGTGGGATCGAAGGCAGGTGGGCGACCGCCGCGGCTGCCCTTGGCCTTGCGACGGGCGATCT
>NZ_JACJFX010000019.1:0-61763 GCF_014164675.1 Propioniciclava sp. MC1683
AACAGATGCCCTCCACCGTCCGCCGGTGGTCATTCCACGGACGGCCGCCCTTCGCGCCCCCACGCGGCATCAACGGCTCAATCCGCGCCCACATCTCGTCACTGAACTGAGGACTCCTGGTCACAAAGACAACCCTGACCCCCACCACCCAAATCAGTTACGCGACACGCCCTAGGCGGCAGGAGACGTGGGGAGGGGCTGTGGGATTCGAGGTCCATCGGCGGAATAGGGGCGACGAGGTGACGCCGACATCACGCGAGGCGGTGCTGGGTCTGCTCTCGGATGGTCAGCGCGACAGCGATCCACACGATGGCCATGAAGGCGGTGTTGAACGGTGCCAGGAACATGATGGGCATCAGCAGGGCCACCCCGACTCCGGTCCACCAGGGCCAACGGCTCGGGATGCCCAGGACGCCGACGGCGACCTGACCGATGAAGGTCGGGAGGGCGCCGGCGATGAAGAGCCACGTGGGTGGTTCCGCACCGGCGAGGGGCACGCCGACCATGGTGAGTCCCGCGATGGTCATGCCCAGGGGGGCGAGCCACCAAAGCCACGCCCGCCAACCGTGAACCCGCGCTGCGGATGCTAGGGCGGCGGCGCCGGCGAGGAAGGACAGGCCTGTCAGGATCTCGGTGGCCATGCCGGGCCCGCGGGTGTGGTCGGTGAGGTCTCCTCCGAACAGGCTGACGGCGCCGTTGGCGATGAGGAGGGCGGCCGCCGCTGCCGCAGACATCCGGACGGCATGCCGGTCCTGGCGGCCGGTACGGCTGGTGTGGCGTGGGGTCGGGGTTGTGGTGAGGGACATGACTGGTCCTTCCGTTGGTGCGATGGTTGGTCCCTTGACGTTAGGAGGGCAGGGATGCCGCAGGGATCGCTCGTGCGGTCACTCTGTCTCCCTCGTGAGGCAGAGGACAGCGCCCGCGCGGGCGTCCTACCATCGCCCCATGGGCGTGCCGGGATCGGTGCTGCAACGCGACCTCGTGTTCGGGGTGGCGGTGACGGCGGTGGCCGAGGTCGAGTTGCTCCTCGCAGCCGACCGTGTCGTTGGCCCCCTCGTCCCTCACCTGGTGCATTCCGTGTTGATCGTGCCCGCACTCGCCCTGCGTCGACGGGCACCACTCGCCGCGGTGCTGATCGCGGCGGCCAGTCTCGCCCTGCAGCCCCTGGTCGGGGACCAGCCGGTCGCCACGGGCTTCCTGGTCCTGCTGGGGCTGCTCGTGTCGCTGGGGTGGTACGCATCCTGGCGTCCTGGCCTGATCGGCGTCGCATCGGTAGCGGTGGCAGGACTCGTCTTCTGGTGGTCCGGCCCCGAGCCGCTGGTGGCGGACCCCCGATCACAGCCTTGTGGCGCTCGAGCGTGGATGTCGACCATCGGCGCGAGCGATCGGCGGCACCACAGGACTGCGCGCGCCTCGCTTCAGGGGTGGGTGGGTGACGGAATCAAGGCGGTCAGAGATTGCGTAGCTGCTCGGCCAGAGGGCCGAGTTGGTGATCGACGAGGTCAAGGATCAGGTCGGGGTTCACGCGGAAGTACTCGTGAAAGACGATATTGCGCAAGCCTGCGATCGAGCCCGGGAATATCGGGGATTCGATCTCGTGTGTCGCTCGGCAGGGCGCGTACGGCCTCGCCGATCACGGCGAGCTTGCGCAGGACGGCGTCATAGGCCATCGCAGCGAACTCATCGGACCGGAGATAGGGCTCGTACTTCTGGCCGTTGGATTGCCCGAAGGATGTCGGAGAAGCGCTCTTGGTCGGACCGCGTCACAGGGGCACCGAGTCGGCCAGAGCGCTGGACGAGACCTCATCCCGCATCGGCCGTCACGATGCTCATGCCACGAGCGTACCCGGAGACTCCCCCTGAGTCCCTCAGGTCAGGCATGGACCCCCCACGCGAGCGCGCTGGCCGCGGCATGTCATGTCGTGAGCCGCGGCTAGACCGGACCCCGCGCCGGGGCGGGCTCCACCGCCCGGGGCACCCACGCCAGCGGCCCACGTGCCGCTCGCGGGCGTACCCACCGCCCTTGATATCCCTCATAGGGATGTGTGACGCTGGGCTCGTGCAATTCGTGATCCTCGGTCTGCTCCTGACGGGGCCGTTGTCCCTCTACGACGTGCGGCGCCACTTCAGCGCCGGGATCTCGCTGTTCTACAGCGCCAGCTTCGGCAGCCTGCAGCGGGCGCTGCGCGGCCTGCTCGCCGACGGGTCCGTGACCGTCTCGGACGCCGAGGGCGGACGCGGCCGCAAGCTGTACGCGATCACGGAGCAGGGACGGGAACGGTGGCGCGCGTGGATGCTGGCGCCGATCCCCGACGGCTCCCAGGCCGAGACGCTGGCGCTGGCCAAGGTGTACCTGCTCGGCAGGCTCGACGACGAGACGGAACGCCGGACCGTCCTCGACACCATCCGCGAGTCGGTCACCTCGGCGCTCGGGTCGCTGGGGACGCTGGCGGCCGAGCTGGACGGCGCGGCGGCCACGGTGCCCGAGTCCCTCCAGACCGCGTTCGCCTACCAGCGCGCGACCCTGGCCTACGGCGTCCGCGCCCACGAAGTGCTGGTGGACTGGATCGACGAGGTGAGGGGCGCGTGATGGACAGCGAGGCGGCACGGACGCGGGCGCGGCGGGCGGACGCGGAGTCGACCCAGCCGCGGACGAGCTCAGCGGGACCGGGGAGGACGCGGACGCGGGCGCGGTACGCCCTGGCGACCCTGGGGGCCCTGTCGATCGCCGCCGTCTTCGCGACGGTCGGCGACGGGGTCGAGGTGCCGGAGGCGACGGGCTTGCGACGGATCGTCGTGGACTCCGGTCACCTCGCCGTCTGGATCCTCCTGGGCGGCGCGTTCGGGATCGCCGCCGTCCGGGGCGAGTGGAACCGCGCCTCCGGCGTCCTGGCGGCCGGAGCCGGGGCGACCTACGCGGTGTTCCTCGGGGCGGTCTTCCTCGGGCGTGCCTGAGCCGGAGGGTGCGGGTCGCGACCGGCCCGCGCCCACGGCGTCCGCCCCCTCACGCGGCGAGCAGCGCGTCGATCTGGTTGGTGGCCGCGGTGGCGCCCTCCTCCATGCCCATGTCGAGCACCTGCTGGAGTTCCTCCGCGGTCGCGTAGGTCGTCGTGAACACGGCCACGGTGCCGCCCTCGGCGGGCGTGAACGCGAACTCGCTGCGCGACATCGGCAGGCCCTCGCTGGGGTTGAAGTCGGCGTCCGCGAAGAAGTCCTCGAACTGGAAGCTGATGGGCTCGTCGACGGCCACGACGCGCCAGCCCCCGTAGAAGCGCTCGCCCTCGGGGGAGGTCATGTAGTAGTGGACGCGGCCGCCGGGCCTCAGGTCGTGGTCGACGACGGTGGCGGGGTACGTGGGCGGACCCCAGACCCGCTCGAGTTGCCGCGGGTCGGCGTACACCTGCCAGACGCGCTCGACGGGGGCCGCGAACCGGGCGGTGATGACGAACGTGCAGGAGTCGAGGTCCTTGGAGATAGCGGTGACGGGCATGGTCAGTCCTCTCGGATGAGTGCGTCGATGCGGTCGATCCGGCCGCGCCAGACGAGTTCGAACTCGTCCAGCAACGAGGCGACCGAGCGGACCGCCGTCACGTCGCCGCTCGCCAACTGCTCGCGACCGTGGCGACGCTTCGTCACGAGGCCGGCTCGTTCGAGCACGGCGACGTGCTTCTGCACCGCGGCGAAGCTCATGTCGTAGGACGCCGCGAGTGCCGTGACCGAGTGTTCCCCGGCCAGCACCCGGCGGAGGATGTCCCGCCTGGTCCGGTCGGCGAGGGCGTGGAAGAAGGCGTCCGCCCGATCCTCGTCCTGCTCGGTCACCCTGGAAATGTACAACCGACTGGTTGTAGGTGGCAAGGGGTGGCGGTGGCGCCCCACGGTCGGCCCGCACGGCCGGCCCGCACGGCCGCCCCGCACGCCCGCCCCGCACGCCCGCCCCGCACGCCCGCCCCGCACGGCCACGTGTACGCCCGCCCCGCGTCCGAGGTGGGGTGTGTCGTGGCTCCGTGGCTGGTGCGACGCCGCTACCGGTCTTCGTCCTCGCTGCCGATCCTCGGCTCGTCGCTACCGGTCTTCGTCCTCGCTACCGCTGTAGCGGCAGTGACGCGGATTATCGGTAGCGACGTGGTGCGGGGAGGGGCCGATCGGTAGCGACGTGGTGCGGGGACGGCCCGAGCGGGAGGGACGCGGCCGGGACGGCCCGAGCGGGAGGGACGCGGCCAGATCGGCCCCGCCCCCGGAGACCCGACCCCCCTCCAGGGCGTTCCCACCTCCGACGGCCCGCGTTCACCGGAGTGTCACCCCCGCGAGCTGGCCTCGAGGGAAGATGACAACACAGAACATGGCGGCCTGGAGGCCGCGAGCGGTGGCACTCGACATCGACGGGACGCTCGTCGATCACGAGGGAGTGCTCCCCGATCAGGTGCGCCGGTCGGTCCGGCGCGTCGTGGCGGCCGGCGTCCCGGTCGTCCTCACGACCGGATGCAGTCGGCACGCCACGCGTCCCGTCTTCGAACAGCTCGACCTGCCGCCGGGCCCGGCGATCGCGTCCAACGGGGCGGTGACGGTGGCGTTCCCGCCGTTCCGGCTCGAGCGGGTGCGCACGTTCGATCCGGCCGCGGTCATCGAGAAGGTCCTCCGCGAGCACCCCACGGCCGCGCTCGCGGTCGAGGTGATCGGCGAGGGGTTCCGGGTCACCAAGCACTTCCCGGTCGGCGACCTCACCGGCGAGATCGAGCTGGTCAGCGTCGACGACCTGGCCGGCAGTGACGTGACCCGCCTCGTCGTCCGCGACCCGAACGCGTCCGCCGGCGTGTCCGTGCAGCGGGTCGAGAAGGCCCTGGGCCAGGCCCGCCTGCGCCTGGCCGACCTGCACACCATCATCGTCACGCACGCGGACCCCGACCACGTGGGGGCGCTGGCGGCCCTCAAGGAGGCGACGGGGGCCCGCATCTACGCCACCCGGATCGAGGCGGACGCCGCGGCGTCCGGGCGCGCCTCCCGCGAGCTCAAGCCCGGGCTGATGGCGACCGTCTTCGGGCTCGTCATGCGGTTCGTCACGATCCGGCCGGTGACGGTGGACGAGGTGATCGCCGACGGTTACGAGTGGCCGGCCGGCGGAGGCCTGCGCGCCGTCGAGACGCCGGGGCACACGCCGGGCCACCTGGGTGTACGCCCCGCAGCTGGGGGTCCTGTTCTGCGGCGACTCCGTCGTGGCGGGCCCCGGCGGCCGGTTGCGCTGCTCGCGGGGTGCCAACACCTCGGACGAGGGCCAGGCCGCGGTCTCGATGGAGGCCCAGCTCGCGCTGGACGCCCCGGTCGTGTGCTCGGGCCACGGTCCGACGGTGCGCACCGCGTCCGGACGGGGCTCCCGAGGCGGACGCCGACGCACGACCTGAGCGCCCGCGACGGAGGGCGCGCCAGGCTGCGCCGCGGCGCCGGCGTCCGAAACCGAGGGGCGACCCGTCAGTGTCCGATCGACCGGAGCGTCGCCCGGACCGCGTCGGCCGACTCGCGGAACTGGCGGATCTCGCTGGCCGTCATCGAGGAGTGGACGGTGTCCACGATCTGCGCGCCGCCGATGAGGCAGGGCACCGAGAGGGCCACGCCCGAGACGCCGAAGTAGTCGTCGAGGACGCTGCTGAGCGGCAGGACGCGGCGGGTGGTCGAGAGCAGGGACTCGACCAGGTAGCTGCCGGTGAGGCCGATGGCGTAGTTGGTCGCCCCCTTGCCCTCGATGACCCGGTAGGCGGCGGTCCGGACCGACTCGGCCAGCTCGTCGAGGATCGCGTCGGTGAAGACCCGGACGCCGCCGACCTCCCAATCGCGCAGGGGCATGTTCGCGATGTGGGCGTTCGACCAGCTGGGGAACTCCGAGTCGCCGTGCTCGCCGACCACGTAGG
This sequence comes from Propioniciclava sp. MC1683, assembly GCF_014164675.1. Classification (NCBI taxonomy): domain Bacteria; kingdom Bacillati; phylum Actinomycetota; class Actinomycetes; order Propionibacteriales; family Propionibacteriaceae; genus Propioniciclava; species Propioniciclava sp. MC1683. Next base: position 5,901 of record NZ_JACJFX010000019.1, read on the forward strand.
CGTGCACGTTCGATTCGGACACGCCCGCCCGTTCCGCGAGCTGCGACCGCAGGCGGGAGGTGTCGAGCAGCGTCCCGGTCGAGAACACCCGGCTCGACGGCAGTCCGCTGACCTGCTGGGCGACCACAGTGAGGACGTCGCAAGGGTTGGTCACGATGACGTAGGTCGCGTCGGGCGCGACCCCGAGCAGCGTCGGCATCATGTCGCTGATGATCTTGGCGTTGACCTCGGCGAGTTCGAGCCGGGTCTGCCCGGGCTTCTGCGCCGCCCCCGCGGTGATGATGATGATCGTGCTGTCGCGGAGCACCTCGGGGTCGGCGCCCCCCATCACCTCGGACGGGGTGAACATGCTGCCGTGGGTGAGGTCCTCGACCTCGGCGTCCACCTTCTTGGGGTTGATGTCGTACAGGCTGATGATGCGCGCCGAGCCGCGGATCAGGCTGGCGTAGGCCAGCGCCGAGCCGACCGCTCCGGCGCCGACGATGCCCAGCTTGTAGGGGCGGACCCCGGGGACCTCAGTGCTAACGCTCATCGCGCTTCCTTCCGCCTCGTGCGTCGTGTCGTGGGTGGTGTGATCCCTGATTCGTGTGCCTCGTGCCTCGTGCCGGTCCCGGCCGAGAGGCGGGGGCCTGCGCCGCGGCGTCCCGGGCTCGTGGCCCAGCGTACGGGGAGCGGACGGGTCCCAGGGGGTGGTTCGCGGGGGGCGCCGCGACGCTCTCCCGCGGAGGTGAACAAAGTTTCGACAGACCCTTGACAAAGATTGGACGGCGGGCAGGATTCTCGTATGCTGGTCGGCGGGCGTGACCGGACGAATCTGGTCGACGGTGTCGACAAGCAGGTGGGGCTCGTCCGGGCCGCCTTGGCTGATGAACCGGACGTACCCGTGCGGGGGATGTTGTGCTTCATCGACGCGGACTGGCCGGTGATCGGTGGTGACTTCATGGTCCGGGACGTGGGTGTGCTGTGGCCGAAGAAGCTCGCCAAGCTCCTGGCAGCGCCCGGACCTCTGGCCGCGGACCGGATCGCTGAACTTCAGTGGCGACTCCACGAGGCGTTCCCGCGATCCAAGCACGCGTCGTGACGCTGATGACGCGCCCACCCCTATGTGTCAGGGAGTCATGTCGTCGTGCCTGCGAACCGAGGAGAGTTCGTATGTTCCGTCCGCGAGCATCCAGAAGTGGAGCCGTCGGGCTTGTGGCGTCTTGTGCTGGAGGGAGACCCGCCAGCACGTGGCGCCATCATCTCGGGTGACGTAGGCGTCGTCGCCACCGGACCCGGCGCGTAGCTGGTGTGTCTGGCGCCCGGGTAGATCGTGGACTCTTCCGGTGATGATGTCGACCACAACCTCGACGGCCTTGGTTCGGTCCCGCTCGTCCAAGGCGTCGAGCGTGGTTAGGAAGTCGGGACCCAACAGGTACTGGCCCTCGGGCAGCCGAGCCTTCTCGGCGGCGGGGATGCGCCGAGCCCACTCCAGGTGGACCTCGTAGCGGAACTGCTCCTCAGGGAAGTGGAAGGCAACCCGATCCAGTTCCCGGTCGGCGCGCGCGTCGGCCAGGGCCGCCAGCTTCGACTCAGCAGCCTCCTGTCGCTTGGTCGCCCGGGCGGCCTGCGCTTCCAAGGAACGCGCCCGGGTGCGCAGTGTCTTCAACTGATCGTCGAGGCGCGTCGACACCTGCTTCTGGCGGGCGAGTTGTGCGGAAAGGGCGTCGCGCTCCACGGTCATTGCTCGGAGTTCCCCCGCCAACCGGGTGACCTCAGGATCGTCGGGGCGGACCTCGGCCACCTCAGGCGGGCGGGCCAGGGGGGCTGGGGAGACGGGTTGCTGCGACTCAGCGGGCGCCTCGTCGTCTTCGTCCACGTCTTCGGTCGGCTGGTCGAGCCACGGAGGACCTCCGGGCAGGAGTGGCGGTGCTGCCAGCGGTACTTGGCTTGGATCGATGTCGAGGAGGGACGCCTCCCAGTCGTCGGTTCCGTCCCCGGGCTGGACGACCCGGGCCACCACCGTTTCGCCGACACTCAGCCACTGCCGGACGTCGATGATGAACCTTCCTGCGATGATCGCTTCCGCGGGCAGGGCAACCTGCACCTCGGGGAACAACTCAAGGACGGCCAACTCGCGCTCCACGGCGACCACCCGACCCAACACCTGGCTCCCAGGCCGGTAGTCGATCAATGCTTGGCCGGGCGGCACAAGAGAGCCGGTCACGTCGAGGCGTCCGGTGTTCCGGTCGAGCAGTCCCGACACCTTCATGCCGGCGACGGCGAGCTGGTCGGCCCCCACGTTGGGGGTGGTGAGCTCGGGCCAGATGGTGGCGTTGCCCCCGCCGGCGAGCGCGACCAAGATGCGTCCGGACACGATGCCCTGGACCTTGCCTTCGGCCTTCCTGGAAGCTTCGGGAGCGGTTTCGTGACCACTGGCGTGGGTGGCGGCAAGAGCGTCGCGGATGAGCGCTTCGGTGGACGCCGCGGCGTCGCTCGGGTTCCACGTAAACCGGAGCGGGGACCGGTTCAGGTTGGTGGTCCAGTCCAGGCCGGTGGGGTAGACGCGCGCCGCTCCGCCGTAGCACTCGGTCCCGGGGAAGTGCGCCAGAGCGTCAGCGAATGCCCACGAGGCAGCGCCGGTTCCCATCTCGACCACGTCGACGAGGCCGGCAACCTCGGTGAGGATCTGGTCGACGTCGACCTCGGGCGTGGTCGAGCCGGCGCGCCGGGTCACCAACAAGGTTGGCTTGGTCCTGCCGGGTTCGAGGAGGTGCTGCGCAAACACTCGGGCAAGTTCTGGCGTGTCGATCTGGATGACGCCCGCTCGATCCGCTGGGGGCAGGGTGGCCACGCCAGCGACCGCGTCACCCGAGGCGGAGGTCGCCGCCACCTCGCGTGTAAGACGAGCCACGGCGTTCTTCGCGGCCAGCACAAGCTGGGGGAACACCTCGCCCGCTGGCCGAAACTGAGTCGCAAACACCGGTGCCACGTACCCGGCAGAGCCGCGGCGGACCGGATAAACCCGCGCCGCTCCACCGAACACGGACAGGTCCTCGCCCAGCCTCTGGGCCAGGGCCCTGCCAGACAGGTGGGCCGGCACCACCACGACACGGGCCTCGGGTACCTGCCGGGCCAGCTCCTCGGCGTCGTAGTCCGGACGGTGTTGGCCGGTCCGTGTCGTGAGGACCACCACCACGTCCGACTGGTCGCTCGTGGCCACGTCGCGCAAGATGACGCCCAAGTCGAGCTCGTCTCGAACAAGGTGGGGTGATCCCATGTCGCTGCTCCTCGCCTGGCATCCGGACGTGCCGTCTCCTTCTCCATCCTGCCCTCTGTGGGGTCGAGGCGGGTGCTTGAGTGTCCGGGCAGGTGGTTACCTTGAACCATGTGTCGTCCAGGATCCGCTCCGAGTTCGGGACGCTCGGCGAGCGCGTGGCGGCCATGAACGCCACGCTGGACGAACGCCCCGTGGATCCTGCCCGGCACGTGTGGGTCAAGACGACAGCCGGACGTCAGGCCGGCCTCCTCGTCGCCTGGGTGCGGGGCGCCGAAGGCAAGTGGTGGGGCAAGGTCGCCCTCTCGGACGCCCCGGGCGAAGCCAGCCTCCAACTGATCGACAGCAGGCTGCTCACCCCGGCGTCCACGCAATCTGAAGGCGACTGACTGGGAAAGATCCGGCCCGGTGTCCGTGGAGGGCGCTTCTGATCACTTCTGGAGGGTGAGAGGACCACCACACCAGGAGCGAGGCCATGGCAGACACCAAGACCAGCGGGCAGTCGGTCCGCCGCGCCGCCCGGCAGGCTGCCATCGCAGCCCAGGCGAAGCGGCGGGCACAGACGGCGGAACGAGACAAGCGACTGGACGCCGCGGTCCTCGCCCTGATCGTCGCCTTGCGCGAGCGGGACGCCCTCGAGCAGCAAGCCGGCGCCGCAATCCGCTCGATGCTCGCGGAGGGCCTCACCATCGCCGAGCTCGTCACCTGGACCGACGGTCAGACCACCTCGAAGGAAGCCGCCCGGCTCGCCAACCTCCACCCCGAAGGAGAACCCTCATGACCGTCACCCCCAATGTCGAGAACCTCCTCCACGGCGGCCGCTGCCTGGTCGGTTACACCGACAAGGGCGAGTACGTGGCCGGCTGGCCCGAGGTGGCCCGCGAGTCCATCCGGGCCATCAACCACCTGACCCACCACGGTCCCATTCCGGCGCCGACGCTGTACCGCGTCCTCGGCGAACTCAAGGGAGTCGGCCACCTCCTGCCACAGGCGTTGTCCCAGCTGACGCGCGGACTGCAGAAGTCGCTGGAGCTGTACCAGGTCTACGACGCCCGGGATCCCGTCGATTCGGTCCTCGAGGCCACCCTCCTGCTCAACCAAGCGACCCGGAAGGCGGCCGAGCTGGGCGAACTCCTCGAAGCCGCACAAGCTGCCATCAGCGAGCAGGGCTACCACGACGAAGACGACGAGGACCCCACCCTCTTCGACGATCAGGTCGACTCCTGATGACCAACCCGATCACGACAACGCCGCGGCGTAGCAAGGCCTTTGGCCTGCTACTCAAGGCCGCCGTCGTGATCCCCGACCTCATCATCGCCAGCCTGCTCTGGCTGATGATCCTCGCTCTCTTGCCGCCAGCGGTGGCCTTCTTGGCGACCATCCTGGGCATCACCTCGGCGGCACTGGCCGCCACTGGCTTGGGCGCAGACGCCGTCGTCCGGGTCCTGTATCGCGCTCGCCGGCCCACCGCCAGCGAAGCGCCCCGACTCGCCGTAGCTTGGCGAATCGCCATCCACCACTCCGACACCTCCGATGTCACTCTCCGGATCGTCACCCACGGACCACCCATCGCCACAGGCGGACGCCGGCACCTCCTGATGCGACGGGACATCGTCGACGCCTACGTTGCCAATGGCATCAACGCCCACCAGATGGCCGCCCTCATCGCCCAAGGCATCGGACGCCTCCGAAGCGGTCACACTCGCTTCGACCTGCTCTGGACGATCTGGACCATCCCTTGGGACATCATTCGCGGCCTCGCAAGAGCGATCGGACACCGGCTCGTCTGGATCCCCTTGGTTCAGTTCGCCTGGCGCATGCGGTTCTTGGTCGGGCTGATCGCCCTAGTGCTCGAAGCACAGGCCGGGCGTTGGGTGTCACTGATCGTGATCGCCGCATTCCTCACCTTCAGCTATGCGATGCCGTTCTCGCGGCGCGCTTGGGAGGAATGGCTCACGGAGGCCGCACAACCCAACCCCGCTCGGTAACCATCGATTGATGGATCAGGTCAACCCGAGCCGTCGTTCGACCCGAGGTTCCGCAAGCACCTTGGCGGCGCCGGAGTGGTCAGCCAGACGCTCGGCCAGCGTGCGGACGGCCAAGTCCTCGGGCAGCAGGTCGCCGAACTTGAGGTCTTGGATGGCGCGTTGGGTGATCACGGGTTCGACGCCGGCGAGGTGCTCACCGAACCTCTTGGTCGCGGTGGCCAAGGCTGCTGAGAGGTCGGACGTTGTGGCGTCGGACCGGAGGGTGATGTGGTCGTTGGCGTAGGTGGCGTCCGGATCGAGCAGCCGCGGGTCCACCGCCTCCAGCGCCGCGTGCAGAACCGCATTGGCGCGGCCGCCGGCCCACGTCCACCAGCGGCAACCATCGGCGTCGTGCAGCACGACGGTGCGAGTGGCGTCCACCCGGTGGCCCAGCTCGTCCCGTAGTTCGTTCAGCCGTCGGGACGCCCGGGCCGACAGCACGGTCCCGTCCGGGATCTCTCCGAGCAGTACCCGCCTCATCGCGTCAACCAGACGGCCGCGCAGTGGTGAGGATGACCCGAGCCAGCGGGCCAATCCGGGGCCCTCGGCGGGTTCGACGTGGGCGCGGCGTCGGGTCCAGTCGACGTGGGTGACGGTCCAAGACCGCCCGGCGAGCGCGAGGCAGCGGGGCCCGTTCACCTTGGTGAGGAGCACCATCGGGTCGACGGTTCCGATCTCTGTGCGTCCGTGGAGGACGGTGACCTGGGGGTCTGAGGTGAAGACGCTCATCAGCTCCATGAAGTGACGGCGGCCGTAGCGGCGTTCTGCTTCGGGGCCGACGAACAGCATCCCGGTGTCCTCGTCCAACACCCCAAGCCCCAGCATGCCGTCCACGATTCTTTCGGCCTCGTCCGGTGCGGCGAGTTTGAGGCCGCCGAGCCAGTCGGGCCAGGTGTGGCGTCCGACCTGCGCTTCCTGGAGCGCGAGCGCCATCACCTGCTGCGCGGCGATGTGGTTCGGTGACGGGGGAGCGGTGATCGACTCGACGTTTCCCTCCGACCAGAGGAGTAGCAGCCCGGCCCCGCGCAGCAGCTCGTTGTCGTCCACGGCGAGGAGCGTCATGTTCCGCGCGGTGCCGGGACGGCGTCCGGTGCGGCCGAGTCGTTGGAGGAACGAGGCGACGGTGGTGGGGGCGCCGACCTGCAGCACCCGGTCGAGGTCGCCGACGTCGATGCCGAGCTCGAGGGTCGAGGTGGCGACGATCACGCAGTCCTGGGCTTCGGCGAATGCGGCCTCGGAGCGTCGTCGCTCGGCCGCGGAGAGGCTCGAGTGGGACACGTACGTCTCCACGTCCAGCTCTCCAAGGCGGACGCCGAGCTGCTCGACGGAGCGGCGGGAGTCGGCGAACACCAGCCGCTTCTCGCCGGGGTGCAGTTTCGCGACCACGGTCGCGGCGTTGGTCATCGACCCCACGTAGTCGAGTGCCACGTCGGGTGCGGCACCGGCTCCGGACGCCTCGGGTGCGACCACGCGGGCTGGCGTCCGATCGCGGTTGGATCCCTGCAGCCACCCGAGCAATTCGGAAGCGTTGCCCACCGTCGCAGACAACCCCACCCGCTGCAATCGACGCCCGGTCAGGCTGGAGAGCCGTTCGAGCACGGCGAGGAGGTGCCAGCCACGGTCGTCGCCGGCGAACGCGTGGACCTCGTCGACGACAACCGCGCGCACGTCTGCCAAGACGGCATGGGGGTCGATCGTCGAGGAGACCAGCATCGCCTCGATCGACTCCGGCGTCGTCATGAGAATGTCGGGCCGCTCCACCAGCATGCGCCGCCGGGTGCCTTGGGAGGTGTCCCCGTGCCGAACGACGGCCCGCCGGCCGAGCCATGCGGCGTAGGCGTCGACACGCGGCTCGAGGTTGTTCAGCAGGGCGCGCAGCGGGCAGACGTAGAGCACCGACGTGCCCGCCCAAGACTCGTGGGCCATCCTCGTGAGGAGCGGGAACACGGCGGCCTCGGTTTTGCCGCCCGCGGTTGGCGCGAGCAGCAGGGCGTCCTCGCCGGCGAGGAGCGGGTCGATGGCCGCCTCCTGCAGCGGCCGCAACGCATGCCAACCCAGGTCGTTGACGATGTGGTGCTGCACCACCGGGTGGAGCGCGTCGAACCCCGACATCAGGGCGCCGGGTCGAGGTCGATGGCGTCCAGGTCAGACGCCCCGCGCGCGGCGTTGCGCTCCACCTCGCTCAGCTCGCCCTCGGACAGCGTGAGTGCGTAGTGGACGCGTGGGTCGAAGTCGGGGAACTGGTCGACGCGGTCGAGGACGTCCCCGACGAGCTTCTTCAGGAACACCCGGGGCGCCACCCCGATCCGGCCGCCGAGCGACCCGGCCACCGCGTCCGCCAGGTCACCGAGGTAGGCGTCGCCCACCAGGGCAAGCACCCGGTCCCCGGCGTCGGCGCCGTCGGCGTAGAGGTCGCGAACCTTCGCCCCGAGCTCGACCAGGCTGTCGCGGGTGAAGCCGGGCAGGCGTACCTGGACGGCGCGCGGGTTGTCGAACCGCGAGTCGGTGGTGAAGTCGGTGTGGACGCGCTGAGCCAGCGGTGGCAGCCTCTTGAGGCCGGAGGGGCCCTCGAAGAAGGCGGGCGTGCCGGTGATGAGGAGGTACAGGCCTGGGTAGCGGCCGGCGTCGACCTCGTCGATGAGTTGGCGTAGTGCGTTGAGTGCCTTGTCGCGCACGTCGCCACGGACTCGCTGCAGGGTTTCGACCTCGTCGAGGACGACGAGGAGGCCGGGGTGTCCGGCGTCCTGCAGCACAGTGAGCAGACCTTGGAGGAACGCCATGGCGCCGAAGTGGTCCAGGTCACCGCGCAGCCCCGCGGTGCGCTTGATGGATGCCGCCACGTGCGGCTGGCCGCCCACCCACGCCGCGAGCCCATCGGCGGTCGGGGCGTCGCTGGCCAGGGACGCCGCCCGATAGCCGCGTAGGGCCTGTGCGAACGCCGGCGTCCGGCTCGACACGGTCGCCAGCCGTGACTCCAGCAACCGATCCACCGCATCGGTCAGCGTGGAGTCGGACGCCTCGGCGAGCGTCGGATCGCCGGCGATGGCGTCCGACTCGAGGGTGAACAGCCAACTGTCCAGCACGGCGCGGAACGCGCTCGGCGGCACCGTGGCCGTGCGCAGGGATTCGGTGATGCGGCGGTAGACGGTCTCCAGCTTGTGGAGCGGGGTCTCGGTCTCGGAGATCTGCACCTCGGCGGTGGCCCAGCCTCGGCGCAGGGCCCGCTCGGCGAGGTGACGCGTGAAGAACGTCTTGCCCGAGCCGTACTCGCCGCGGACGGCCTTGAAAACGGCCGATCCCGCGCTCACGGCGTCGAGTTCGGTGTCGAGAGCGGTCTCGAAGCGCTCCAGCCCGACCGCGAGCAGGTCCAAGCCATTGGCGGGGACGGTGCCGCGACGGAGTGCGTCGATGACCTCACGGCGTCGGCGTGGTGAGACGTGACTCATGGTTGCTTTCCGTGGTCGAAGGAAGTCGGCGGTCACTCGAAACTACTCGCAACTACTCTCAACGGTTGAGAGTAGCTTCGAGCAGGCCGCCCGCCCGCCCGGTGTTCTGGAGAACTTTCATCGACGCAACTATCCACAAGACCCTGTTGTGTTTCATTGTGGGTCGCGAACTGTTCCAGAACGCAGACATGCCTGGCCTCGTTGCGATCTCGGTATCTCTCCGGGCGGCGGTACTTGGGAGCACAAGGCCTTCCTGCGGCGGCCGCTGGGTGAGGCCGATGCCGTACTGCTCGGTGAGTAGAGCGGCTCCCGTGTCACGGCTTGGGTGGCTAGGTCGGACCACACCACCGGGACGCGGCGTTCATTCCGGAGTTTTGATCTAGGATGACATGCAGGAGAAGGTCAAAAGAACGGGAAAGGTCGGGCCATGGATGTGATGTCTGAGCTGGACTCCATCTGGAATGGTGGCCGGGCGGCCGATCTGGAGAGCACCAGGTTGGACTTCAAGACGGTGGGCCGGTCGATCGGCGACGCGTTGAAGGACCTCGCCGAGGCGTCCGCCTGCTTCGCCAACGCCCAAGGTGGCTCGATCGTGGTGGGTGTGCAGGACGCGGTTGCCGGTCCGGAGGCCTTCATCGGGTCACCGCTCGATCCGGTGAGAACGGTGGGCAGGATCTACGAGCTGACCGAGCCCGGGCTGATCGTGATCGCGGACACTGTGTCCTACCGTGACGTCGCGTTGACGGTGGTCACCGTGCCCCGAAGCCCAGACGTCCACCAAGTGGCTGGGCGCGCCACCGAGCGTGTCGGCATGTCGTGTCGGCCCATGAACGCCACGCGCATCGCGACGGTGTTGTCCGACCGCCGGGGCGACGACTGGTCCAGCAAGGATTCTGGAGTGCCTCTGGCCAGCGTGAGCCCGGTCGCGGAGGCGCTGGTGCGTGAACTCTTGTCCCAGGCCGCCGACCAGGAGCGGAGTTCCTGGACGCGTTTGCCATGGCCAGACGTGTGCAGCAGGTTGGGTGTCGTCACCGATGGCAGCTTCACCAACGGTGGTGCTCTGCTGTTCACGGACACAGGTCGTGACCACGTGCAGTACGTTCGCCGAGCCGCGAACTCGGGGTTGTTGTCGGCGAACGACATGATCAAGGGGCCCGGGGTGAACGCGATCCGGCGTGTCCTGGAACTGATCGAGGGGCGAATCAATCGGACGGCGATCCTCACACCAGGAGGTCAGCAGTTGCTGATCGGTGACTTGCCCGATACGGCAGTCCGAGAGGCGGTCGTCAATGCCTTCATGCATCGGGACTACCGCACGTCGGACGTGATCAGATTGGAGCACGACGCCAGCAGGCTGCGCGTGACGTCGCCCGGGGGGTTCGTCCCCGGGGTCACCGTCGACAACGTCTTGACGGTGTCGTCCCGTTGCCGGAACCTCGCGCTGGCGCAGGCGGTTCGTGCTCTGGGGCTCGCTGAATCAGCGGGGGTAGGGGTGGATCGCATGTACGCGTCAATGACCGCGGTGGGCCACCAGCCACCACAGTTCTCCACCGATGGGCTCACGGTCGAGGCACTCCTGGTCGGCGGGCCTCCCAACGAGCCGTTGGCGCGTTTCGTCGCTGACCTACCAGAGGATCGCCGCGGTGACCCAGACACGCTGCTGGTGTTGCTCTACCTGCTGGATCACCGGACGACCACAGCGGCGCGGATGTCCAAGCTCGTCCAGAAACCAGAAGCAGATGTTGAGGCCAAACTCCTGGAGTTGTCCGCTCCTGGTGTGGCACTGATCGAACGGACCGCCGACACCGCTCGCAGCACCAAGGGCGAGTACCGCCTGGTCGGCGAAGCCATTCGTGCTTTGGGGGTGGCGGTCTCCTATCGAGCACGTTCCGGGGACGACACCGATCACAAGATCGTGACCGTGGTGCGAGAAGTCGGCACCATCACGGGTCGCGTCGTCCAAACCATGTTCGACGTCCGGCCCGCGACGGCATCCCGCATCCTTTCGGACCTCGTGGACCGGGGAGTGCTTGTCAAGACCAGCAAGGCTACGCGCGGACCGGCCGTGACCTACGGTCCCGGGCCCAGATTCCCTGCAACTCGCCGCCCGCGGCCCCAAACAGCAGACACGCAATCCCCACTGTCGTTGGACGAGCCCTTCGGTGAGGAGTGACGTCAGTTGGTCTGGGTGCAGGACTTCGCTGTTCTCATCACCACACGACGCCGTATTGCTCGGTGAGTAGCGCGGCGTCCAATGTGACTGCTTGGGTGGCCGGGTCGGACGACACCACCGGGTAGCCCTCGACGTTCAGCAGCTTCGCGACCTGACTCGTGGCCAGGGGCACACGATTCGCGGGCACGCCCAACAGCATGGCGACTCGCGTGGCGGACAGCCGCCGGTCCTGTGCGGACGCCAGGGCTTCGACGAGCTTCGCGATCTCCTGGTCGGTGACGTTGAGGCGTGCGACGAGCTTCTTCTGGGTCCGGAACGTGTCGCTGGCCAGCAGGGCTGCGCCCACGCCACCGGACGCCGCGGGTGCGGGTTCGGCGAACAGGTCGGGCTGGGCGACCGGGGGAGTGACGGGTGTCGGCACCGCCGGCTGTTCCCACGGCACCTCGTCCAGGACCGGGGTGGCCATGCTGGTCAGGTCCCACCAAGCCGGTTCGGCGACGGGCGCGGCGGCGAGGTCGTGGGTGAGCGTGCTGGGTGCGAGCAGCGCGACGGGCACGACGACCTCAGCGGGAGCGGCACCGCCGTGGTAGCCGGCCTTGAGCGGACCGTAGCGAAGGCGTTCGTTGACCGCGAGCACCGCCCGGTGGTCGGGGGTCAGGACCCGGGGTCCCTCGACGAGCACCTCGTCCGATTCGATGGGTCCGGACGCCGCCCGGTACCGGCCGCCGAGGCCGACGCCGCGCTGGCTGCCGCGGCGACGTTCGACGACGTGGCCGTGGTCGCTGGTGAGCACGACGAGGCGTCCGGACGCCCGTGCTGCGCGGAGCAGGGGGGCGAGGTGCTTGACGGTCTCGGCGGTCCAGTCGGTGCCGCCGGGGTCGGTGCGGTCGAGGGCGTCGTCGATGGTGTTCAGCACGCAGCCGACGAGCCTGTACTGCTCGGTGTCGGCGATCGCCTGCCGTGCCGCCTCGGAGAGCGCAAAGCCTTGGCGAGAGGTGTCGAGTCCGCCCTTGTGGAACAGCCGGACTTCACCGAGCTTGCGGGCCACCTCTGCGAAGCCGCGGCGTTCGGCGTCCTGCTGCCCGCTGACCAGGCGCCCGGACAGCAGGGAGGCGCGGCTGACCTCGGTGACGCTGGGCAGGGCCGCGAGCGCCGGCGTCCGAGTGGATGCGCCGGGCACCAGGCACTCGATGAGGCCGTACTCGAGTTCGGCGGTGGCGTGGGCGAGGATCTCGGTGGCCACCCCGGCGCTCATCCCGTCGAGGACGAGCAGCAGGGTCGGGAACCGCTGGGCGAGCGGCAGCACCACCTCCGGGAGGACGCGTTCCAAGGTGAGGACGCCGGCGTTACGCACGTCGGTGCCCTCGCGGGCCAAGGCGGCCGCGAACGCGGTGTCGTGGGCGTCCCGGCGTTCCTGGACCACCTGCAGCACCCGCTCCAAGGCGGCTGCCAGGGGGTGGTCGTCCACGCCGGGCTCGGCGTCGTTGACCGCGGAATCCACCCAGGCGTCCTGGTGCAGGTGGCGGACGGTGAGGTCGTGCAGCGACGCGGAGCCCTCGGCGGACGAGAACGGAGCCCTCGGCGTTGGGGAGGCGAGCCAGCGGGCGAGGCGGACGCCTGCGGCCGCGGGCGCGATGCGGGGATCATCGACGAGTTCGTGCTCGGCCACCGCGGACCAGGCGGTCTCGAGGGCGGATCCGTCGAGCTCGGGCGCGTGCCGCAGTACCTCGGCCAACGCCCGTAGGCGGAGGGAGAGCCCGGCGCGCAACCGCCGGGACCCGGACGCGAGGTGCACGGCTTGGGCCTCGACCATGAGGTCGTCAGCGCGGGCGATGAGTCTCTTGGCGTCGGCCTCGGTGGTGCGTCCGCCGAGCATTCCGGAGACGACGACGCCAGCGAGGCGTCCGGCGGCGACGAGGGCGGGACGGGGCACGTCGCCCCAGCGGTACTGCAGCCGGGCGATCGCGACGTCGGCGTCCTGGCGCGGGGTGGCGTTGAGCAGGCAGTCGAGCACGATGCCGAGCGGGACGAGGTCGGTCGGCGTCCCGGCCCGGAGCAGGGCGGCGACGAAGGGTGCCCCCTCGCCGGCGGCGTCGGCCACCCAGGCGAGGACGGCGTCCACAGACACGTCGCCGGCACGGCCGCGGAGGCGGGCGATGGTTCCGGGGAGGGCGGGGTTCGTGGACCATTGCAGGACGGTGATGAGGTCGACGGGTCCGTCGGGCAGTCCGAGCTCGGTGCGTGCCACGGCGGCGAGGGCGTGCTCACGGGTGAGCACCCCGGCGGGGGCGGGTGGCCAGCCGTCGGGTGGCGATAGTTCGAGCAGGCCGGTGGCCACCTGGCGGGTCTTGTCCATGCGCAGCAGTTGCGCGTCGACGCTGTGCGCGCCGAAGCGTTGTTGGAGGGCCTGCCAGGCGTCCGGGTGGCGCATCTGCTGGTAGGTGAACTGCGAGAGCAGCCCGTCGCCGAGGTCGGCGTCGCTGCGGTCGGTGACGACCACGAGCCAGCCGTCCGGTTCGCCGCCGCGGATGGCCTCGCGGACGGCCAGCGCGGACGCGGCCGGCACGATCCGCACCGTCTGGTCCCGGTGGGTGAAAGACGCCTCGCGAGTCACCTCGGGCCGCGCCCGGACGCCGAGGATGCCGGTGGCGTAGCCGTGCCGGTGGCGCGCCTGGTCGATCAGGGCACGCGCCATCGCCGGGGTCACCGCCGCGCCGGGAATGGTCTCTGCGGTCACTCGATCCGCCATTCCACGACGATGTCCGCCTCGGGGTTCTCGTCGACGTACTCCTGGAGCTGGGTGAATACCCGCTGCACTCCGGTCCCGCGTCGGATCGTCGCCTGCCCGGAGCGACCCTTGACGGGCTGGGGATCCGTGACTGGGGCTGGCGGCTGGGGCTTGGGCGCGGCTTCCGCCAGCCACCTGAACAGGTCGTCCTCGGCGTGCTTCAGGGCCGGGCCGATCGGGGTGGTGAACTCGTCGTCCCCGAGGGCGTCCCGCAGTCGCGTCAGGATGGCACGCGCCCCGTCAGCCCGTGTCCCCGACAGTCCTTCAACGGCGAACAGCGGGTCGAAACGATCCCAAGGCTGGCGTGCCAACCGCTCAGCGACCTCGCCGGCGCTCCTCAAGGAGCGGCCCGCGGACGTGGGGTGCGGCAGGTCGGCTGCGGCGAGGCGCTCGATGAGGGGGAGCCCGTTGAGGCCGCGCAGCGCGTCACACAACTCGGCAGTCGTGGACGCCGTGGACCAGCGTCCGGCGGCGGAACCGGAGCCCTCGGTGCTCGGAACCGGAGCCCTCGGCGGCTCGGGGTCCATTCGCAGTCGGGCGCGTGCGTTCTTCAGGGCCTCGACGAGCTTGTGGGCGGGCCCGGTGAGCTTGCTTGCCTCCTCTTTCACCGCCGCCGAGAAGTTCGCCACGGCCGCCGGAGTCACGTACGCCGGCGCGGGCACCCCGAAGATCGACGCCCCCAGTGTGGTGGCGGCCGTCCAGGTGGCGGCGTCCGGCATGGGCTGGACGCGGAGTTCCATCGAGTCGACCAGCTTGCCCGGCGAAGGCGCGGTGATCGCGGCGCCGTGCGCATACCACGCCCGCTGCCGCAGGGCTGCCCACGCGACGATGACCAGATCGGCCACCTCCGGGGCCAGGCCGAGCTTCGGCTCGATGGCGTTGATCCAGCCGCGAACCTCGCCGACGGTCACGGGGCCGCGTGAATCGGCTTCCCGCGCACCGAGGCGACGCTCGAACTCGGGACCCCAGCGGCCGAAGTAGTCATCGCCCATCAGGAAGTGCGTCTCGGTCGCCTTGCCCACCCCGAGCGGGTTGGCGATGCGGCGCAGTGTTCCGGCGTCCGAGTCGAGCGCGATGCGGTGTTCTTTGTCGGCCAGAGCCCGGTCGACCCAGGTTGCCACGACGGCGAGTTCGCGGGGCCGGACCTCGAGGTCACCTGGCGTGAACTCGGGGTGGGCGGGGAAGGTCGAGGCGAAGGCGTCCCGGACCAGGCCTTCGTAGGCCTGCTTGAGGGTCCCTCCGGCGGGTGGGCGCGGCGCGAAGGCCGGCGTCAGTGAGGTAAGCACGTCGGGGTGCCCGTCGGTGAGGACGTCGCCGGTCCGGGTGGGGGATTCGACGTCGTAGGCGACTTGGATCGCCTCCTTCACCCGGTGGGTGAGCGCGTCGCGTTGCGCCTGCAGGATCGCCTTTGCCTGCACCCGTCCGGTCTCCGACAAGTGCGCGGCATGGGCCGCGTAGCGCTCGCCGGTGCCCTCGAGCAGGTAGTTGAGGATCACCAGCCGGCTGACGGCCTTCATCAGGTCCTCGGAGAAGAAGCGCGGCAGCCAGATGATCGTGCGTTCGTCCCAGCCGCGGGCCTTCAGCCCGTTGACCCGTTCGCTGTCCTCGGCCGCGGAGTGGCCGGCCTCGTCGAACGGGTGGTCGATCACGAACCGCCACGTGCCCGGGCGGGCCCGGAAGTGGTCCTCGGCGAGCCAGCCCGCATCGCGGACGTTGCCGAACAGCAGGTCGACCTCCCGCACCGAGCCGCGCCACACGACGCGGTGGGTGTGGGCGCCGTCCATGTCCTGGGCGCCCAGCTCGCCAACCCCGAACGCCTCGGCGACCAGCCGCTTGACCAGGTCGCGGCGGCGTCCGTCGTTGTCGTTGTTGCGGGCGTCCTCCACGACCGACTCGTAGTCGACGTCGGAGAGCTGCACCGAGATCAGCGGGTTCCGGCTGTCGGACTCGATCCGGATCTCCGGGACCTGACCGGCCCAGGTGCGCACCTTCGACAACACGGTGGACGCCTCCCCGCCCGGCAGGAGCGTGCGGATCGACCCATGGTTGAGCGAGGCGAGCCGGCTGGCCGTGAGGCCCTTGAGGGCCGGCACATTGGGCGCGACGGCGCTGAGCAGCAGCGTCTTGGCCAACCGCAGGTCGGGCTCCAACCCGGCGGGGACCTCGCCCGCGGTCACGTCGGCGCTGGTCACGCCGTACAGCTTGAGGATCACCGGCCGCAGCCGTTCCCGGTACAGGGTGTTCGCGGATCGGAACAACGCGGCCGAGACCTCATCCAGCGGCTGGTCGCCCGCCGCACCCGTGACCAGGTGGTCGAAGGCGTCCCCGACGGGGATGACGTCGTCGATCGTCAGCGCGTCCCGCCGGTCGACGAGCATCTGCTGCATCACCTTCAACGCGGTCCGCTCCCGCTGCATGACGCCCGCGAGCGAACGCAGGGTCGACACCAACGCGGGGCTGAACGGGTAGGTGAGCCGGAACTGCGCTGCGTCCGCGCCCCGGTGGCGCTCGTCGGTGTTGACCCCGTCGAGCAGGACGTCCCAGGACTCCTTCTGCCGGTCCAGATTCGCGAAGGCCCGGTCGATCGCGGCCGCGGCGTCGGCGTCCTTCGGCGTCAGCAGCCGCTTGTTCGCGACGTAGGGCAGGTTGTCGTCGCCAAGGGTGATCTGCCGGAACCGGCCCTCCTGGTAGCGGAAGGCCTGGTCGAGCGCCTGTTGCTCGGCGCCGGACGCCCCGGAGTCGGCCAACCAACGGCGCAGGTCCATCTGGCGGGCGATGAACGACACCAGGGGGATCCGCCGGCCGCCCTGCCCGCCCTCGACGAGCTTGGTGATCTTCTGCGTCTCGGTGCCGAAGAAGGCCGTGTCGCGGATGCGGAACGCCAGCCACAGCACCAGCTCGTCGAGGAACAGCACGACTGCGTCGTAGCCCAGCGACTGGGCGTGCACCGACATTGCGGTGAGCCCCTCGTCCAGACTGACGTAGGCGGCGTGACGGGTGTAGCCGGCGAAGTAGTGCTCCTGCAGGGCGGTGACCAGCTCGGCGCGCCGCTGGTCGTGGGGGGACGCCGCACGCGCGGCCTCGTAGCCGGCGGCATCCCAGGTGCCGGAGTCACCCAGCAGGGCCCCCCAGACATCGCCGCCGCTGGAGCCCTCGTTCAGCCCGGCGAAGAAGGCATCATCGCCCATCCGGCGGCGGAGGCCGTCGGCGTCCTCGAGCAGGCGGGTCGTCTGGTGCAGGGCGGGCAGGGGGGCGTCCGGGTGCAGCTCGCGCACCTGGCGCAGGTAGCCGTCGAACAGGGCCTGCTCCATTGACGTGGCGCCAAGCATGTGGAACGTCAGCGGCAGGATCCTGCGGCCCTGCAACTCGGGGTCGTGCCGGGCGATCGGCTCGGCCAGCTCCTCGATCGCACGGGCCCGCGGATGCTGGCGCAGCAGCGCGTACAACACGGCCATGAAGTGGCTCTTCCCCGAACCGAACGAACCCGTCAGGAACGCCCCCCGGCTCGTGTTCGTGCCGATCGCGTCCGCGACCACGGCCAGCGCGGCGTCGAACGACCGCTTCAGCTCCTCGGTGACGACGTAGTCATCGAGCGTACGCGCGAGGTGGGCCTCGTCGACGCTCTCGGTGAGCCGCAGCACGTAGTCGGCGCTGCTGGTCACCTCGGGGATCGTGAAGATGTCACGCAACAACGCGCTCATCCCTTCGCCTTCCTTCCGCGAGTGGGGGCTGCCGGACGCCAAGCCGCGAGATCGTCGCGGGTCAGGCCCAGTTCCTGGGAGTGGGCCCGGAGCTGCTCCTCCGTGAACGCGGCCGGGCTGACGCCGAACGCCGGGTCGATGTCAGCGTGCCACTGGTCCACCCACGGCTGCAGCTCGGCCATACCGGCCACCAGCGGGGTGAGCACCTCGTCGGACGCTCCTTCGCCTTGGCGGGTGGCGATGATCGTGGCCAGCGCCAAGGACTGCTGGGCGTGGTCCCAGCCCGCCCAGCCCAGCAGGGGGGTCGGGTCGGTCTCGCGCCCGGCGCCGGGGTAGGCGATGAACCGTTCCTTGGGGACGTCGAGCTTCCCGCGCGCCGACCAGTAGGACGTCTTGCGGGAGTCAGCCGAGGCATACTGCGGCGGGACGGGAATGGTGACGGTTTCCCCGGCGTCCTCACGCCGCTGGAGCGCCCAGATCCTCTGCCACTCGGCGAACTTCCGCAGCCCGGAGTCCTTCAAGCGGAGGGCAGCGAGATAGGGGACGGCCTCAGCGTCGAGCAGGTCGGTGAGAGCTTGGGGGAGGTCGACGTCGCGGCGCTTCCGCCACAGCTCGACCACCGACACGAACCCGGCGTCCCGGCTCAGCCGGTCGGCGAGCTGGCTCACCGACTGTGGGGTCGGGTGTCCTTGCGTGCTGAACCAGAGGGATCGGTCCTCGAGCCGGTCGAGCAGCCAACCGCGCAGCGCGCGCTCGGCCTGTTTCTCGAAAGGTTCGGACGCCCATCGGCGCTTGAACTCCGGGGATTCGAGGAGTCGGATGACGGCGTCGGACTCGATCGCGTCGATGCGCCGCTGGACGAGGTCGCGGTAGTCCGCCGGCCAGTCGCCGGGGATGTCGGTGATCGGCCTCGAATCTTGGCGTTCGAACCAGGCCGTGTCCTCGTCGCCCTCGGCGAGCTTGCGGGCCAAGACGATCTCGAAGGCTCGCTCACCCAGCTGCACTTCAGGTGGTTGACCGGCGTAGGTCAGCGCCTCGTCGATCAGTCCGAAAGAGGAGTAGACGGCCCAGTCGAGTTCCTCCTGCTGGGCCACCATTCTGGCGCGAAGTGAATCCTGTGACTCCCGTGTCGCGCGCAGCAGTTTCCCTGTAGGAATTGCTGATGCTGCCACGGCAGAAGCTTCCAGCGCCGAACGCTCTTGAGTGAGTCGATCCAAGCGGCGAGCAGTCGCGCCCGGCATGTGCTTGGGGATGGGCAAATCGCCCACTACTGTGCAGTTGAATTGATAGGTTCGTAGCCAAGCGATTGCGGAAGCACCGCCCTTCGGCTTGCATTTCTGCTTAAGCCAGAAGGCTGAAACGGATGAATTCAGGATGCTGAGAAGCTCCAAGTGGTCATCTTCGGTAGCCTCGGCGGGAAGTTTGATCACTGGCGCAGAGCGGTTGAAAACTCTTCCGTCGCGGTCTAGTGCGAAGTGATTATGAGTCGCGACCTCGGCGAATGCGATCGACCAAGGGTGTGCGTCAAGGTCTTGTGGCAACTGATGCCATTGGTGATACTGACGGCCGCTTTCTCGGTAGCTCTTTCCGGAAAATGTTGGACGATTCCATAAAGCTGTCCGTGTCCGCCAAAGAACAGCTTCCCACGCGGGAAAGTCCTCGACAGGCAGTAGTGAATGGCTTGGCGTGTAGGGGAACCAGACGGGCTCGCCAGCGCCGATGCGGTAGTCCCGCACGTCGTCTCCCGCCACCATGCTAGCGGTAGCCGATGGCTCAAGTGAATGGCGCTTCGGTGAAGACGAGGCGACGATCATCGCCTCATCCGCAATAGTCATGCCAAAGACCCCGATTCTGTACGCGTGTTGCGCCAGGCGGGAAGATCCACTGGATTCGATTGCGGAAAGTACGTCAAGAACGCCACCGCCAGAAAGGGTCCAAGGGTGCTTGGAGAAGAACTCCCTGGGAAGGTCAAGAGTGTTGATCCACTTATTCTCGAAGCCGGGTGCGTCAAGGCCTTCCCTGATGGACGTCCAGTAGCCCGGACTTTCCGGGTTGGTATTCTCTCGTGCCTCCCGCAGTCCTTTGCTGAGTATCGAGCGAACCGTAAAAGATTCAGGCGTTCCGGGCAGGCCAACAAGGATGCAGGTCGGCGTGCCATCCATGTTGTGTCCGGGGATCCAAGCCCCTTCTGAGTCGATCACCTCAAGTAGCTCTTGGTGATTAAGGAAATCTTCGATTATGGACTTGCCAAATTCACGCTTCATAAATGAATTCGATGTTATTTGGCCCACCCAGCCTCTTGGGCGGCTACTGCGGTGTTGCCTTGCGAGCTTGAACAGGAGTTCCATGAACGGCACCGTGAGTGCGTACCGGCCGCGCGCATGCACATATCGCTGTCTATATGCTGCCCGCAACCGAGCGTCCGAAACATTCACATACGGAGGGTTAGCCACGACCGCGTCGTATTGGCCGCGGGTCAGGGCCCTGACGAGGGCGTCCTTGTTCTCCGTGGAGTAGGCGAAGTCGTCCTTGGTGGTGAAGAGGGCGTCCTGCTCGTGGCTGAACCACAACGAGTCGCCCGCCAGCACGTTGATGCTGAAGCCCAAGCCCCGTTCGAGCGAGCGCTCGCCGACGGCCTGTAGCGCGGCGACGGTGAGCCGGAAGATCGCGATGGCGACGGCGAAGGGGTTGAGGTCGACGCCCCAGACGGCATCCAACGCCTTCTGCACGCGTTCGCGCCGGCCGAGGGCGGGGGCCTCGGCGTCCCACCGCTTCAGCAGCCGCTGGAAGGCCCCGAGGAGGAAGTGGCCGGACCCGCAGGCGGGGTCGATCATCTTGAACCCCTCAAGGGGACGGTCGTTGAGGGCGGGCTCCAGGGTGCGGTCGAGGATGAACTCTTCGACGAACTCCGGAGTCTGGAGCAGGGCGTAGGTCTTCTTCGCGTGGTCCGACAGGTCCTGGTACAGGTCGCCCAGGAAGCGCGTGTCCAGGTAAGGCTCGGTGAAGTCGTGCACCAGCCCGCCCGACTCGTCGCGGCGGCGCCAGAACTCCAGGAGCCGGGTGACGGCCTGACCGGAGGGGGAGACGGTGTGCAGCATGGCCTGACGGTCGACCAGCGCGGCGGTGGCAGGGGTCTTCGCCAGGTGCTGGAACGCCTGCTCCAGCCATTCGCGGTCCGTGTGCTCGGGATGGGCGCGGAAGTAGGCGAGCTGGGCGTCGAGGGCTTCTTGGCGGCGTTCGGGCGGCCCGGAGATCCAGACGGGGGAGAGGAGTCGGTTGTCCTCGCAGAAGCGGACGAAGACGCTGGTGAGCACCCAGGAGACCGCGGCTTGGGTGATGCGGTCGTCGGCCCACGCGGTGTAGGTGGCGGCGGTCCGGTCGCCGCGGGTGGCGGCGTCATGCTCCTGCTTCCACGGGCCGGCGAACTCGTGCAGCTCGATGCGCTCGCGCAGGTCGGCCTCCAGGGCGAGGACCTGCTGCTTGAGGTCGGCGACGAGGGTGTCCGAGATGGTCACGCGTTCCTACTTTCGGGGGTGCTGATGGCAGCGGTGTTGCTGCGGCTTTGGGTGAGGATCCAGTCCTCGGCGACGGGCACGAACTGGTTCGGGGCGGTGAGGTGCAGGGGGCGTCCGTCGACCATCGGGCCGGTGCTGCTGTTCAGTTGCGGTACGACCAGCCAGAGCGCGCGGGCGCGGCGCGTGGCCAGGTCCATCCACGGCGCGAGGAGGCCGAGCGCGTCGTGGCGGGCCAGCAGGGAGGCGTCGGTGAGCACGAGGGGGCGGGCTTCGACAAGCTCAGCCACCGAGTGGGCTTCGTCAGCCATCGCAAGGGCTTCGACCGGCTCAGCCATGCGGGATTCGATCAGCTCGGCCACCCGGGGCAGCGACCGCTGCACGAGGGCGTTCAGTCCCTGCTGGGCCCGCGAGCCGGGGGCGCCGGCGTCCGCGGCGAGGACTTCCGACCAGGGCAGGTTGATTGCCGCGGCCGTGTCGTGGAGGGCGTCGATGAGCGTGTGGGTCAGGTCAACCGTGGCCGCGTCGAAGCGGGTTTGCAGCACGTCGACGAGTTCGTCGTGGCGGCGGGGCGTCACGCCGAGCGCGACGAAGGAGCGGCGGTCGCGGCTGTCCAGCAGGCGTTGGCCGATCGCGCCCGGTCCCTCGAGCACCAGGGGGGTGGTGAGGTGGGTGGCGGTGCGGGTGAGTCCGGTGGTGTGGCCGGCGCTGACGCCGGGGGCCACGTAGGCCTTGGCGGCCTCGTCCCAGCGCAGCGCGAGCCCCGATTCGGCGACCAGCGCGTCGAGGGCCGGCCGGGAGGGGAGCGCGGGGAGGTCGGGGAAGCGGGCTTTGACGCGTTCGGCCAGCGACTCGGCCTTGTGGGTCTGTCCGGGGGCGATGGCGGCCAGCGCCAGCCGGAGTGCCGTCGGGGCGGGCAGGTCGCGGTGGTGCAACTCCCCGGTGGCTGACGCACCAGCGAGGTGGCCGAGCCGGGCGCCGAGGTGGGCCAGCCGGCGTCCGGCACGGAGCCCTTCGTAGGGGGACGCGGCCCGCGCGGGC
This sequence comes from Propioniciclava sp. MC1683, assembly GCF_014164675.1. Taxonomy (NCBI): domain Bacteria; kingdom Bacillati; phylum Actinomycetota; class Actinomycetes; order Propionibacteriales; family Propionibacteriaceae; genus Propioniciclava; species Propioniciclava sp. MC1683. Next base: position 27,845 of record NZ_JACJFX010000019.1, read on the forward strand.
ATGGCCTGCTCGGCGGCGACGAGGACTTGGCCCAGGTGGTCGGCGACGCGTGCGGCCGGGACCAGTTCACTCGTGCCGGACACGTTGGCCTCGGCCACGAGGGCGTCCGCGCGGTGTCCGAGGGCCTCGGCGACGTCGAGCAGGTCGTGGCGGAGGGCGACCAGCATGCGGCCGTCGCGACGGCGCAGGAACCAGCCCGTCTCCTCGCCATCCTCGGCGCCCTGGGCGCGTTCGAGGGCGGCCTTGCGGTCGACGGTGCAACGCAACAGCCCCTCGGTGAGCCTCATCTCATTGCCGGAGGCCAGCTCGGGACGGGCGACCATCAGCGTGAAGAGGTGCTCGGCCAACTCGTCGAAGGTGGCGACCCCGCCGAGGTCGGTGAGTCGAGTGTCGACCGCATCGGTTAGCTGGTCGAGAAGGCGCAGGGCGGCACCGTCGGCCCAGCGGTCCTGGAGGGTGGTGAGCAGTTGGCTGACCCGGCCGCGGCTGACCGGCGGGCGGATCGCCGCAGCCAGTTCGGCCTGGGATGCGTTGGCGTCCAGCTTGCCGGTGACGCCCAACAGCAGGGACGCCAGCGCCACCGCTCGATCCGAGCGTCCGGTGGGGGTGGAGCCGCGGGCGGCGTCCAGCAGCAGGTCGGCGGACTCATAGGGGTCCGGCAACGGCGGCCGAGTTTCATCGGGGCGCCATGCCGCCTTGGTCTGGAACTTCGACCGCCACACGCGGTTGCGGGCGGTGAGCTCCTGCTTGGTGGGCCGGGCCACGCCGGACAGGTTGTTGAGCTTGACGAGGTCCACCTGGGCCAGCTCGCCGACGGTGGTCACCTTGAGCTGCTCGACCGCGGAGATGGCGCGCGGGGTCAGCCCGGACTGCGCGAGCGGCGTGTCGGCGGTCGCCTGCTCGGCGAGCGCGTCGGCGTCCACCGGAGGCACCGAGCTCTCGGGGAAGCAGGCCCGCCACTCCAGCAACATCGCGTCGGCGGTGTCGTGCCGCGCCTGCGCGTCGCGGGCGAGGGCGCGGGTGAAGAAGGCGACCAGGCGTGCCCGTGCGGAGGGGTCGAAGTCGGCCGGGTCGACCGTGGCCTCGTCCGGGATGGCGTGCGGGTCGGACAACCCGTCGCCATACACCGGCGTGTGCCCGGTGGACATCTCGAACAGGACGACCGCCGCCGCGTAGCGCTCCGCTGCGGCGTCGTAGGGACGCCGGGGGGAGAGGAACGGGTCGAGGTAGGGCGGTGTGCCTGCCTGGGTGTCGGACGCCGCCGCTCGCGTCAGGGAGAAGTCGTACAGGCTCAGGTGCTGCGAGCGGTTGCTCTTGTCGGTGCGGACGCCGAGGTTGGCCGGCTTGATGTCGCGGTGCATGATGCCGGCCTTGTCGAGGGTGACCAGTGCCTCGAGCAGGTCGGTGCCCCAACGTTCGAGCCAGTCCAGGGGGAGCCGCTCGCGGTTGCCCAGGTGGGTGGCGAGGGTTTCGGTGCCGGCGTTGTCGAGGAGCAGGGCGCGGCGTCCGCCCACGTCGAGGGGACCCTCGAGCAGCTTGACGATGCGGGGGCTGGAGAGTCGGGCCAAGGCCTCGGCCTCGTCGGTGAGGCGGCGGGCGGCCGCGTGGTCCAGCGCCACCTTCAACACGGCCGGCTTGCTGTCCTGGCGGGCGCCGTCCGTCACCAGCAGGCCCACCGCGGTGGAGCCGGCGCCCAGACGGCGGACCAGCGTGAAGCGTCCGCCCAGGATGGCGCCCGGGGTGGCGTCGAGCGGGTCGGTCACCTCGTCGACAGCAGGACCCGCGGCGTCCTCGAGCGCGGCGAGGAACGCACCCACGTCGGGCAGACGCTCCGAGACGCGCGGGCTGGTCGCATGCAGGATCGCTTCCCGGAGCGCCGGGGGAGCTGCCGGCAACTCGACCGACACGTCGAGGCCGCCCTGGTCGCGGAGCCGGTCGATGAGAGCCGCGCGGCTGCCAGCGGGGGGTTGTCCGCCGGTGACGAGGTAGAACGCCAGGGCGCCCAGGCCGAACACATCGAGCCGCAGCCGGTTAGGGACACCCCCGGTCGTGCCCTCGGGGGCGGAGAACGGATCGCCTGACGCGTCGTCGGCGAGGATGCCGGCGGCGTCCGCGTCTGCCAAGGTGGTGAGCCCGCGCGCCTGGGTCGAAGTGGCGCTGTCGGTGCGCCCGACCCCCTGCCAGTCCGTGAGGCGCGCTTGGAGGCGTCCGTCGGGGTTGGTGCGGACGAGGACGGCCCGGGGCCTCAGTCGTCGGTGCACCACGTTCTTGCCGTGGGCGTACTGCAGCGCCTCGGCGAGCTGGCGGATGAGCGCGAGCTGGGCATCGAAGTCGAACCCGGCGGGTTGCTCGCTGAGCCACAGGTCGAGGCGCTGCCAGCTGGGGTCGTAGGGGTAGATGAGGCCGGGGCCGAGCTCGGAGTCGACGAAGTCCTCGGGGCGCAGGATCGCGTCGTGGCTGAGCCGCTGCATCACCTGCATCTCGTGGCCGGCGACGAGCCTGACGCGCTTGCGGGCGTCCTCGGTGGAGCCTTCGGGTAGCACCCGGAACCTGATGCGGCGACGCTGGGTGGTGAGGAGCTTGTGGGTGGCCAGCCAGTCCTGCCAGCCGGGGCCGTCCTCGAAGGGTTGGGGGTCGAGCACGTAGGAGCCGACTGTCCGCTCGTGGGCGCGTACGCCGATGCGCTGCATGAGGTTGGCGATGGCCGCCTCGTGGATCGTGGTGCCGGGGCGTGGAGTGCGGTCGAGGAGGTCGGTGATGGGGGCGATGTTGCTCGTGTCCTCGTGGCGGGGCAGGCCGTAGAGGTCAATGCTCGCCGTGTCGGGGAGTTCGGACACCAGACTCGGGTGGTGCAGGAACACGGCGGCGTGGATGAACGGGATGACGTCCCTGGCGGGTGGGGTGGGCCCTTGGCCCCTGCGGTTGCGCGCCCACTCGTCATAGGCGTCCATCAGCTTGCCCCGCAGGCGCTTGGCCTTGCGGTTGGCGAGCATGAGCGGGGAGTCCTCGGCGCGGCGTCCGTCGCGCAGCCACGTCTGGTCGTTGCCACGGAGGCGTCCGGAGTAGTACTTCAACTCGAGCAGGTGCAGGCCGTCGGGGGCCAGGACGAGCAGGTCGACCTCGGCCCAGTTTCCGTGGGCGTCGCGGAACTCGAAGTTGCTCCACGCGCGGTAGGGGGCTGCGTTGGGGAGCAGGTCGCGGACGACACGAAGGCCTTCTGCTTCGTAGGCGAACTGGGAGGGGGTGACTTCGACCCAACGGGCGTCTGCCACGCTCGTCCCTCCCTTCGCTGGTAATTGAGTCCACCCTAACGGCAGTGGGGCCGCCTTCCCGTGGCTCCTGTGCTCAGATGTGCAGGGCAGCCACCGCGTAGCTCGCCGAGGACCGGCTGCTGCTGGGGCGGTCGAATGTCTCCTGCGGAGACCTCGTGTATGCCAAGGGAAACGAGGACGCCCACACTCATGTCGTACGGCGGGCCGGCGTCAGGATCGTCACTCACGCGTTGGATCTGGACCAGGAGCCCCGTGCTCTGTTGGCCTTCCTCACGGACCTCGCCACACAGATGGTGGCGACGGCGTCGGTGCGAAACCTGGTTCTTCCAGCAGTTGGCGGGTGAGACGCGCGAACTCCTCTGAGATCTCCTTGGGAGAGCCTGAGAGTCGGACGCGGGCCGTTTCCAAGACGGTGTTGGTGTTGCGGACTTGTACGGTCTTGGCTGGTGCTGCGGCGTGGCCCACCTCGCAGTAGATGAGGACGCCTCGCGGGAGTCCGAGGGCGGTGCAGTAGGCCAGCAGTTGGTAGTAGTCGCTGCTGTGTCCCCGACCGTCGCTGGTGAGCTTGTACTTGCTGTCGGCGACGAGAACCGGCGCCCCGGAGGCATCGCGGAACAGTAGATCGGGTTCCCCAGGGACCTGGTTCCCGATGGTCCCGAGAGGCACTACCTCTTGTCGGGTGACGCTCCAGATGTCGCCAAGTCGGTGTCGGAGGTTGGAGAACACGAAGTCTTCGAAGACTGCGTTCATGTCGACCATGAAGGCCGACACGGAGGCGGTGCCTGATCCGTGGGCGTGGCCGGATCCGTGGAGGATCAGCTGGGCGAGGGTCACGCTGCTTTCGTAGTGCTGGTTCAGGCGGTTGATCATCGGTGCGGGGTTCGTCAGGTCGTCGCTGTGCAGTGGGCCTACGCCGGGGAGGAGTTTCAGCAAGCGACGGAGGGTGAACGCGGCTTCGGGTGCAACGGCCGGATTGCGGAGGAGGGCCAGGGCAGCCGCGACGACGAGTCGGTTGGGGCGGGTGTCGATGGACCACTCGTCGAAGCGGCAGCTGATGGGCGTGGGTAACCCCAGCGCGTTGATGTGCGCGGGCCAATCGACCCTGCCGCGGATGGCGACCAGCCGGTCGGTCTCCTCGACGTACGTCCGGTCGACCCCGAGGACGAGCGCTTGCTCAAGGGCGCGGGCGTACCAAGCCGCAACGGCAGCGGTCAGGTGGTGCATTGCATGGCCCGCGTCGACGTGGTCGAAGGAAACGCGGTGCGTGCTCCAGGTCAACAGGTAGAGCAGGTTGCTTACCGGGATCTTGGGGACGACGTGCACCACCCGGCCCGGGATGCTGATCGAACCCACGTAGGAGGACGCCCGCACCGAGTAACCGCTGCTGCTGGGAGTGACGGTGAGACGCTTGCCGGCCGCAGCTTGCAGCAGCTGGGCCTGCCGGGCGCTGAGGTCGGTCTCCTTCGTTTCGTACTCAGCGATCTCGATGGCTTCGGCGACCGGCGTGGTCGACGCGGTCATCGTTCGTGCTTGTCGAGCGTATTCGGGTCGTCCTCAGGTGGTGAATCTGGCTCGATGACCGGTGCGAGACGCAGCTGGCTGGCGTACCGCTCGCGCACTGTGGGCCACGTCCATTTCTCGAGTTCGTCGGTCCTGCCCCACAGGAGCTCCTCCAGTGTCGGGTAGATGTTGTACTCCCAGATCCTCTGCAGTGCCTGCTCGGACAGGTCTTCCTTCATGAAGTGACTGGGACCGATCAGCAGGTGATCTCCCACCTGCTTTCGCAGGTCGCCGTTGACGGAATCGAGCATGTCCGCAACGGCAGTGCTCCGGTTGTGGTCGGTGAGCCAGCGTCGCAGCAGTCCCTGCATCGCTCCTTGGTGTGGGAAGAACGGGATGAAGTGGAACCTGCGACGCAGGGCCGCATCGACCAGGGCCACGGAACGGTCGGCTGTGTTCATCGTGGCAACGAAGAACAGGTTAGGAGGAAGGGTGAACTTCTCCACTGGCCGATACAGGGTCGCCACCGAGACTTCGCGATACTCGAGGAGGAACAGGAGCTCGCCGAACACTTTGGGCAGGTTGGCTCGGTTCAGCTCGTCGATCACCATAACGTAGCGGCGGTCCGGGTTGGCGCGTGCGGCCTTGGCGATGAGCGACAGGGGTCCGCGCCGGAGTTCGTAGGACACGGCACCGGAATCCAGCGTTGGGCGGAGACCTTCGAGGAAGTCCTCATAGGTAGTGGCCGGGTGGAACTGGACGATCGTGGTGCGTGCTGGATCGTCCTCGACGAGGGCCTGCGCCAGGCGGCGGGCGAGGTAGGTCTTGCCCGTGCCGGGAGGGCCGTAGAGCACGACTTGGCCCTTGTCCTCGAGTAACGTGACGATCTCGTCGAGGACCTCACGATCCACGTGGAGGGCGGCGGCCGCCTCCGCGATGAAGTCTCGCGTCAGGACGGTCTCACTGTCGGCGTCCAGCTCGGGCGGCTCGGGTTCGGCGTCCGGGTCGATGTCGACGCCGTCCTGGAACCCTTGGAACTGCTCCCACTCCTTGTCCGTCCACCCGTCGGGTTGCTTGTCCTGTGTGGCCAAGATCCACATGATGCTTTGGGCATCGAGTCGGTCCCGCAGGGGGTGTTCCCAACCTGCGGCGTCGCGCACCACCTCGTCGAAGAAGGCGTAGGCACGCGCGATGAAGCTCGCGGCCGTAGCGTCTCGGGGTTCGTTTCCCCACCCCGCCAAGCGCCACGTCTTTCGAGTGGCCTCAACCTTCAACGGGGGATGGGTGTCAGGACCGTCCGCCATCAGCAGGACCGATGCCATGTTGACGCCGGTCCCGATCGTGGTGAGGCCAGCGGCTCGGATCCTTCCGACGAACTCGGTGATGCGTTCACCCTCCGGAGTGCCGTCGGTGTTCCACAGGGCCCGGAGGGCATCGCGCGCCGGGGTCGGGTTCTGTTGGGCCCAAGCGTCGAATGCCGCCTGGGTGCGCCATCCCACCAAATTGTTGTTGGCGTCGAAGAGTGCTCGTCGCAGGGAGTCGTACCACGCGGAGTCGTCGCCAGCGTCTTGCTGCCTCCGAGCGTCCAGCTTGCTGGCGAATTCGAACTTGTAGTAGCGCTCCCGTCCGTCGACGTCCATGGTCGTCCAGATCTTCTTGAACCAACGCAACAGGCCCTTCCACCCCTTGTGATCCTTGTTCCACAGGTGGGGCAGCGGATCTGTGTCGGTCGAGTAATAGTCGAACCCGACGCCATAGGTCTCGCTGAGAGCGGCTCGCACGTTCAGCAGGGCCCGATCGACGTCCTCCTCCCCCCGCGTGTGCTCGCGGAACCGCTCTAGGAGGAGTTCCTTGTGGCGAGTGGAGACGGTTCGCTCGAAGGTGTCGGGGAACACCAGGTGAAGCAGGCCCAGCTTGGCGGCGTCCGCTGACGTATCGGGGACGCCTGTGACCACGTCGCGGAACCGGTACGGATCACTCAGCAGCTCGTCATAACGCTCGGGACCTTGTGAGATGAGAGCCGTGGCGATGTGGATCAGGCAGGTGAGTTGGACGTCCCGCCGGGTATTGGCCCATTGGCCGGGGTGTGCGAAGCCGGGGCTGAGGGACTTCTGCACCTCGTCCGGGAGCACTGGCCGGTCGGGGTGCCAGGAGAGGATCGCGTTGAGGTCGGAGAGCTTCTTCGGTGCCGAGATGGCTCCCTCCCACACCCACCAGAAGAAGAGCAGGTGAAGTTCCACCATCAACTGCACCGCGCCTGGGGAGGCATCGCTGAGCTGATCTTGGAGCTTGCCAAGGAACGTCTTGCCCGACGTCTCATCCGGCCTCTCGACGAACTTGACCTGCAGCTCGTTCAGCTTCTCCAGAGTCCAGATGGGGGATCCTGGAGTGAGGATGGAGTCACCGTTGGGGAGGACCTCAGAGGCCCAGTGCCAAGCGAGCCGGTAGATGCGGTCGATGGCCTCCGGGTCACCGTCGGTGCTTCTCATCAGGTCGATTCCTTTCCGACTGACGACGCATCCTCGTGGGGATCATCCAGTGCGTCGAACAGCTCCCAGAGTTCCTTGAGATCGTCCCATCGTCTCTCCCGAACCGCATGCGCTTCGGTCACGAGATCGATGCAGTGGGAAGTCGAGTAGTACGTAGGCCCCTTGCGCATCAGGCGAAGGTTCAACGTCATCATGGCTTCGTGGAAGAGGCGGTCTGTCATGAGCAGGAGCGCGAACTCAAGCGGTGCCTGGAGTTGGAACTGGTCACCGCCGCCGGGTTTCCAGTAGTGGTCGGTGATCGGGGCGATGTTACTGAGAGACTCACGCCAGTCTGGGCCCCACTCTCGCTCGATCGGACTCTTGGCCAAGTGGAATGACGCGATCAGACCTTCGCCGTGATCGAAGACCGTCAGAACCTCTTGCATGTTGATGTTGACGCGCGAGTAGACGCCGGGTTGGGGTAGGCAGGACATCGACCAGAAGGTCAGTTCTGTCCGGTTGGGGAAGGGGATGGCGAACGCCACGTAGGTTCCGAGGAGCCACAACGCATCGTTCGCCAATGGTTGCTGCATGAACGTCCTGAACCGTCTCGTGTACCGGCGTCGGAGATCGTCGTCCACCACACGCGGGTCCGGGTAGGGCGAGGGCTCCTCCCACACCGTCAGCCAGTGCTCCTGTTCCTCGGGAGAAACCAGCTTGTCGAACTGTCGCTCGCCACGGACCACGCTCATCTCGGCCAAGTTCCGCAGCGGTACGCCTTTCGACTCCAGTGTGTGGATGCAGCGGCGTTCTTCGTCCGCGATGGTCTTCGCAGCCACCGGCCTGAAGGTGAACGACACGATGTCGGGACGCGACAGCTGGTGTTGCACGAATCGGTTCACCACGTTGCTTGCACGCCCGACGTAACGCTCTCCATTGGCGAATCCCAGGACGTAAACGCCTTGGCGCCCCTTCGCGTTCACCAGGCCAGCGATGGACCGTCGGCCGGTGACATCCATCCAGTGTGGAAAGCCCAAGTCCCAAATGTGGTGATCCAGTTCCGTCATGGCGCAACACCCCCAAGCAGACTGCCGTCACCATACCCCGGACGTATGCGCTGACCACGTCCTCAAGCGCGAGACCCAGGGCGAGGCTCGTCGCAGCGTGCGGATGCGGACAATGAGCCGTTTCGGCTCGAATCCGCGCGAAGTGTCCGTGGGAGACCTCTTTCGTCACTTCTGGAGGGTGAAGGACGCCGACGGCGTCCGTCAGCCCAGGTCAACGGAACGCAAGGAGACGATCATGACCGCTCAGACGATCACCCGCCGCGCCAAGAAGTCCCCGTCGCAGGCCCCGACTGACGGAAGGCCACGCTGGCTGTCGTATCCGGAGGCGGCCGAGCTGTCCACGTTGTCGGTGCGGTCGTTGAAGCGGCTGACCGCGGCCGGGAAGCTGCCCTGCTACGTGGTGGGAGGAAAGGTGCTGCGACTCAAGGCGTCTGATGTGGAGGCGCTGTTCATTCCCGCCGATGAGTGCCGAGGCTGGTGAGCCGCCCCAGCGAGCCCATCGGGTGGTCTGCCCGGAGCGTCGGGCAGACCACCTTTGTTCCGCTCACCTGAGGCATCCCCGCCGTTGCGTCCAGGTGGACTGGCTCCCCACCGCAGGTGGCGAGTCGAGTAGGAAGTCGGGTCGTCGGCACACCCGTGGCAAGGCTCAAGTGTGGCTGCGAGTGGCTCTGCTGCCGCGCTTCTTGGGCACGCGGCCCGGCGTCCTCCTGGCTTTGTCAGAGGCGTATGCGAAGGTGGGTCCACGAGGTCGGAGTGGCTGGGGGTGTTGCGGACGTGAACCGTCCGGTGTCGGTGGCGCAAGTCGATGAGGATGCGCGTGAACTGGAACGGCTGGAGGCCGAGATCGCGGCTGCGGAGCTGCGGCTTGCAGAATTGCAGCGGCTGAGGGCTGTGCGGCTTGGAACGGGACGTTCGACCCAGCGGATCTCCTTGTACGACTGGCAACGGGACGCGCTGATCGCGTGGGACGACGCCAAGCGAAGAGGTGTCGTTCAGGCGGTGACCGGCGCTGGCAAGACACGGGTGGGGTTGGCGGCCATCGAGGACGCCCATCGGCAGAGTCGGCAGTCAGTGGTGATCGTCCCGACCTTGGCGTTGGTGAAGCAGTGGGTCGCGGCCATCGCCGAGTTGTTGCCTGACGTGAAGGTTCGGAGCCGCGTCGATTCCGGCACCGCGTGGGATGTGCTGGTGACGACGGTGCAGTCAGCGATGCGGCGCCCGGCCCTCGTGCGGTCCGGTGGATTGCTGGTGGCCGACGAGTGCCACCGCTACGGCGCTGAGTCCTACTCCCTGGCGCTGAACCGCGCCTACGAATGGCGGCTCGGGCTGACCGCGACGCTCGAGCGAGGTGACCAGGGTGACGAGATCCTTCATGGGTACTTCGGCGGGGTCTGCTTCGACCTCGGCTACGACCGAGCGACTGCGGACCGATTGATCGCTCCCTTCAAGTTTGCGTTCGCGTCCGTTCCCCTCAGCGCGCAGGAGCGAGCGGAGTAAGACCAGTTGGATGCCGACCTGAAGGCTGCGCGGCTTCCGTTGGTCCAGCGGTACGGAGTTCCGGAATCGCCGGTCGCCGAGTTTCTCAAGGGCGTCAGTGCGCTGGCGGAGGACCGGACATCAGGCGGTGGTGGCGGGTTGGCCCGCCTCTATATGGCTCGGTTCGCGCGCCGTAAGGCATTGCTGGCCGAGACCCGCATGAAGGTGTTGGCTCTGGCGGGGCTTTCGCCGGCCGTCCGCGGATCGGCCGGGAGCATCGTGTTCACCCAGACCCAGGAGGCGGCAACCACCGCCGCAGAGGTGCTCCTGGCTGCAGGGTGTTCGGCGGCCGCGGTTCACTCGGACCTAGGTGCCGACGAGCGCGAAGAGCGCCTCGACATGCTCAAGTCAGGCGAGATCATCGCACTCTCCGCCCCGCGAATTCTGGACGAGGGGATCGACGTTCCCGACGCCGACCTCGGTGTGGTCATGGCGTCCAACCGGAGTCGTCGTCAGATGATCCAACGGCTCGGGCGTGTTCTCCGCCGGCGCGAGGGGAAGACCGCCCGCTTCGTTGTGTTGTACGCCGAGGGCACCGTGGAGGATCCCCATGCCTCGGGCCATCTGCCGGACTTCTACGACGACTGTCTGCCGTGGGCTGCTGAGCACGCCCGGTTCAACCTTGGAGAGCGAGAGCTGCCTCAGCTACTCGAGTGCCTCGGCGTCAGTGAGACGGAGGAAGCGCTCCGTGCGATGGAGGAACTGGTCGACCAGACTCGGCCGAGCATCGACAGTGCGACGCCGGACGCCGGCGCGACGGATGTGGCCGTTGTCGATGAAGAAGCTGCCGACGGTGTTGAGCTGGAGCGGCTGTCAAACATCGTCCGGGTCGCAGCCACAACTGGTCAACGCCGGTTCCTCGGCGCGCCCCCGTCTGCGTTCCTCGACGTCACCCAGGACTCTGTCAAGGACTACCTGAAGCTCATCGGAAAGGTTCAGTTGCTCAGCGCGGACGAGGAGGCCTATCTCGGCAGGGCCATTGAGGCGGGACTCTACGCACGGCAGCTGCTCATGATTGAAGCTCCCTACCGTGACTTCGACGAGTTGGTGAGGGTGGCCCACACCGGCGAATTCGCCTTCCAATGGATGGTCGCGTCCAACTTGCGGCTGGTGGTGAGTATCGCCAAGCGGTATGCGGGGCAGGGTTTGGACTTCTTGAATCTCATCCAGCATGGAAACGCTGGTCTGACGCACGCCGTGGAGAAGTTCGATTACCGGCAGGGCACCAAGTTCTCCACCTATGCGACGTGGTGGATCAAGCAGGCGGTGGCTCGCGGCCTGGCGGACGAAGGCCGCATGATCCGGCACCCCGTCCACTTCGTCGAGAAGCTGAACCAAGTGGAGTCCCTGAGAGCCCCGGCCGGCCACTCTTGGAGCGAGTTCTTGCGCGACCATCCCCTTGGCGTACCGGATCTCCAGGTCACGCGCGACGAACTCGAACGCATGGCCCGACTCGCGCGACCGATCATCAGCACAGACTGGTTGACCGAGCAGGTGGAGGACGCTTGGTTGGCCGAGGCCGTGGATGATGCCCCGCACGAGGATGGAATCGTGGACCGGCTGGAGACCCAGCGCCGTGTTCAGGAGTTGTTCGACCACCTCGACTCGATCAACCCCCGTGGCTCCTTCGTGCTGCGGTGCCGCTTCGGCTTCCAGACCGGTGAGCCGGAGACACTGGACGCCATCGGCCGTCGACTCGGTGTCTCGCGTGAGCGTATTAGGCAATTGGAGAAGCAGGCGCTCGAGCAACTCACCCACCACTTCGGACACCCTTCCGGTGCACCTCGTAAGGCCACTGTGAAGAAGCGCGAGGCGAAGAAGGGGTCGTCCAGCACGCAACCCCGCCTGGCGAGGAGGCTGCTGGAGCCGCGTGGCGCGGTGGCGCCCAAGGATGTTCCGAGCGTTGATCGCCGTCGAGAACCGCCTGCTGAGTCAGTGTCCACGGAGGTCACGGATCAGGTGAGGTCCTGCTGCATCCACTGCGGCCGGGAAGGCATGGACCGGTTCATCCTCTCGATGGGGAAGGTCGTCTGTATGGATAGAGCTGCGTGCGCTGAGCGGGTAGCCCGTCGCCGGTCTCCCCTCCGCCGGTGGAGTGGTTTGAGAGCGCCGGCAAGCGATGCGATTCCGCGCCGCCTCGCGGGACCCGACGGACGCACGAACGGCACCGAGGTGCTCCCCGCGACCACAGACCACGTCCACAGTCGTCGGTGCACGGCCACCACATCGAAGGGCTTCCGCTGCAAGTACCCCGCCGTGGGGTCTGATGAGCGTTGTCTGCTTCACGCGTCGGCAAGGGACGCCGCCCAGAGCACGTAGTCACTCCGCAGACGACTCACTTGCCAAGTTAGGAATCCGTGTGCGGTTCGACCACGACCGCCAGCGCGGCCATGCGCTTGGCAAGGTCCTTCTTGCGGTCGTTGACGGCTTCTTGGTAGCGCATGGCGACCTGGATGTCGCTGTGGCCGGCGAACTGCATGAGTTCCTTGGTGGTGGCGCCGCTGATGGCGGCCATGGTGGCGGCGAAGTGGCGGAGGTCGTGGAAGCGGAAGTCGGGGCGTCCGATCTGGTGGCGGGCCTTGTAGAAGCCGTTGCCGGGGTGCTTCTGGTTGCCCTTCTTGTCGAAGCGTGGTGCGTGGCCGTAGACCTGCCCGGGGGTGAGGGGGCGTCCGTCGGTGCCGGGAAAGACCAGCGCGTCGGGGTCGCTTCGTGTGTACGTGGCGAGATGCTGCCGAACGTCCTCGAGTAGGTGAGGTGGTAGGTAGATGGTCCGGTGTCCGGCAAGGGACTTGGGTGTGGTGAGGAGGCGTTCGCCGGCGACGGTGACCGCCGCCTGTTCGACGGTGATGGTGCCTTCGGTGAGGTCGTCGCTGAGGTGGATGTCGCGGCGGCGGAGGCCGGTGAGTTCACCAAAGCGCAGGCTGCACCAGGCGGCGAGGAGCACCATCAGGCGGTGCTGGGGGCGCATGGCGTCAGCGAGCTCCTGGACCTGGGCGACGGTGAGGAGGTTGATCTCCTTGGGGACTGCTCGGGAGGTGGCTCCTTCCACGTTGACGGGGGACTCCTTGACCAATTTGCGCGCCACGGCGGTGCGGAAGATCGCCTTGAGCAGTGAGTAGGCGTGGGTGCGCATGGTCGGCGCGTCCGGTCGGGAGTGGAACCACCGTTCGACGTCGGCGGTGGTGATCGCGGTCAGGGGCAGGTCGTGGAACGGTGCGAACCAGCGCTCGTGGATGTCGAGGTAGTGCTCCTTGGAGCGGTCCTTCAGGGGGCGTCCGCGGACCAGCCGCTTGTCGATCCACTCCCTCGTGAACTCGTCGAAGGTGATGGCCCGCTGTTCGGTTCGGCGCCGGCGCTCCGCGGGCGGTGTCCACTCGCTGTACTCGATGAGCCTCAGCTCGTCGGAGAGCCACCCCTGTGCGCGTTCCCGTGTGGTGAACGTCATGCCGGCGCGATGCAGCTTCCGGTCTGGGCCGGTGTACCGGACCTTGAACCGCCCTCGGGTCTCTATGATGGTTCCGAAGCTCCGGTGCTCTTGCTTCTTGTCCCTGCGCCGTGGAGCGAATCTTCCAGAGAGTTCCCCGCGGGGAACTTGTGGGGAACTTTGGTCGGTCATTACGGCCCTTTTCGCCCGATCCGTCAAATGGCAAATCCATGATAATCACGCACTGTATGCCCTAGTCAAGGACCAATTAGCCTGCTGAGTCACACTCAGTCTGGAGGCGTCCAGATTGGTCCAAATGCAATTTCAAGTCCAGTTAGGCCCACCACATCAAACCCCCTCCCACTAGGGCAGGGGGTTCTTACTTGCCGACTCCCGCGGATTTCGTGCCCAACACGTGCCCGAGCGTGGCGATTACACCTCGATCAGGCGTGGCGTGCGGGGAGCACTCGAACGAAGTCATCGGCGGTCCGTACGAGCCATTGCACCAGCAGGTCCGACTGCTCCGGGGCCCGGAAGTCGCCGGGACGCTCACGAATGATGCGGCTGGCCCGGTGTCGGCGTCCTGGCGATCGGTGGAAGGAAGCGTGCGTGGCATGTTGGCGGCCCCACTGCTGCACCGACTCCCAGAACGCGGCCTGCTGGACGCCCAGGGCCCCGGGATCTGTGGTTGTGTTCCGTGCCTGCCGGCGGCGGCGCCTCCTCAGAGTGGACGCATCGATGTCCAGCCCCATTCCGGCCGCCAGTTCGACGGCGTCCATGAACCGCTCCGGGTCGGCACGGCCCGCCACGTCGACGTGGACCCCCTCCGCACGGAGCAGGTCACGAGGGTCGTCCGTCCGGTGCTGGTCGGTCCAGCGGAATTGGGCAGACAGGGTCCCGCCAGCGTTCAGCACTCGCCACGGGTTCGGCATCGGGTGGTTCGCGATCGCCTGTCCCACCGGGACGGGGTGACTGCCGACCACGACCGCTACCTCGCCGTAGGTGGTCCACCGGCCGGAGGGGATCTCGGTCAGCACCGTGGCGACGTGTAGGCGCAGTTCCGATTCCCGGTCACGGACCCCCACGAGTTTCTCGTTGGGGCCGGGCCACAGTTCGATGATGCGCTCCGCCAGTGCCTGCCCACGGTCGGCGATCTCGCTGGCACCCCACGTCCAGTGCTCCGCGATCGTCTGGTTCATCCGCACGCCGCTCTCGGCCAGCATCGTGCGCTTCTGCGAGAACGGCCGGTTGCTCAGCTCGCTGTTGTACCCGGTGAGCGTGAGATTCCCCAGCGTGTGGACGAGACGCTCGTGCTCGAACGCCACCTCCGCCTCTGCCGGCAAGGTTGCGCCGAACTCGGTGCGCACGGCGTCCGTCAGGGTTTGCGGCAACACGTGCTCGATCGTGAGCTGCCTGGCATCGACCGGCTCCTTCGGACGCAGGGACTCCTCGAGCAGGCCCTTCACCTTCATGCCGGCGATGGCGAGTTGCTCGGCAGCAATGTTCGAGGTGGTGAGTTCGGGCCAGATGGTGGCGCTTCCGCCGCCGTCGAGCGAGACCAGGATGCGGCCGGACACCGGAGAACTTGCCCTTCTTGTGGGCGGCTTGGCGCCCGTGCGTGAACTTCTGCGGTAGAAACCCTTGTTGCCACGATATTCTGTGTTCCCCCCCCCGTCGCGACCAGTGTTACTAGGGTGTTGTTTCCCGGGGAGGCGTTCCCCGGGGCCCCGCCGTGCGTTGCCCGGGCGGCCGCACCGACCGACCGCCCCCCGCCCGCCGCTTGCTTCCCGGAAGGATTGACGTTCATGAACCAGTTGGCCAGCGCGAGGACAGGCGTCCCGGTCAAGGAGGTGACCCACGGCAAGGCCGTCCTCTGGCTGCTCCTCGGCACCCTCTTCCTCTCGGGGACCCCGTTGTGGGTCAAGGCTTCCAACATGGACCCGGCCACGCAAGCCTTCCTGCGTGTCATCCTCGGCTTCCTCATTCTCCTGCCCCTGGGCCTCCACGAAATCCGGCGCAAGGGAGGTCTGCACCGCCAAGGCATCATCCTGGCTGCGATCTCGGGCATCTTCCTCGGAGTCGACTTCGTCGCCTGGAACTATTCGATCTTCCTGATCGGTTCCGGTGTCGCAGCGATTCTGCTCAACCTGCAGGTCGTGATCGTGCCGATGCTGACGGCCCTCATCGACAAGGTGAAGCTGCCCAAGTCGTTCGTCTTCATCCTGCCGATCATGATCGTCGGTGTCCTCTTCACCGGCGGCGTCTTCGAGCCTGCTGAGGGTGCGGCCGGCCCGGCGATGATCGGCGGGATCAAGACGTCGGTCATCGGTACCGCCGCCGGTCTCACCTCCGGCCTGTGCTACTCCCTCTACCTGTACCTGTCGCGGAAGGCGTCCACCAGTGCCCCGCGCAAGGACCTCTACATCCAGCCGATGATGTACACGATGCTGGCCCAGGCGGTTGCCCCGGTCATCTGGATGTTCACCGGCGGCAACGGCTTCAACATCACCCGGGGCGTTCTCACCCAGGACCCGACTACTGGCGAGATGGTGCTGCCGACGACGCTGGGCGCCAACCCGTCCCTGCGCGAGGCCACCATGGCCGGCGACCCGGTCAACTTCGGCAACTGGGTCGCCCTGGCCCTGCTGATCGTCCTCGGCCAGGCTGCTGCCTGGACCCTCGTCCAGTACGGCTCGGTCTGGCTGCACCCGACCCTGTCCGCCGGCATCCTGCTGCTCTCGCCCGTGACCTCGGTCATCATCGCTGGCCCCCTGTTCGCCGAGTGGCCGTCCTGGCTGCAGTGGGTGGGCGTGGCGCTGATCCTCGCGTGTGTCGGGTGGCAGAACGGGTTGATCCAGGCAGGCGTCGGAGCGCTCACCGGCAAGAGGAGAGCGGGCTCCGCAGAGCTTGGGGCCGATGCTGCCGCCGTTCCACGAGAACGCCAGGGGGCGAGGAGCCGTGCCGTGTTCGCCCTGCTCGGCGCCGCTGCGGTGCTCCTCGGCATCGCCGCCGCCGCACACAACTTCGTGACAGGCCAGATCGGCTGGAACACGGCCTTCACCATCGCGCAGACGGTCGTCGCCGCGGCCCTGATGGTCATCGTCATCCAGGATGGGCAGGGGGGAGGCGAGAGATCCTGACCGCCCTGGCGCGGGTGGGCGCCCGGGTCACGGGCGCCCCCTGGCACTTCCACTCCCCATCCCGTTCCATCTCGTCGACAAAATCAGCTCCATCGATCTAGGAGGAAGACGTGCGGATCACACCGCGAGAACAAGAGAAGCTGCTCATCGTCGTGGCAGCAGACGTTGCCCGCCGCCGGAAGGAGCGCGGCGTGAAGCTCAACCACCCCGAGGCCGTCGCCCTCATCACGTCCGAGATCATGGAGGGCGCCCGTGACGGGCGCGCCGTGGCCGACCTGATGAGCTTCGGCACCACCATCCTGACCGCATCCGACGTGATGGACGGCGTCGCCGAACTCATCGACGTGATCCAGGTCGAGGCCACGTTCCCCGACGGCACCAAGCTCGTCTCCGTCCACGACCCCATCCGTGCCGCGGTGGGCGTCGACGCCGGCGAGGCCGGTGCGCGCCCCGGTGAGGTCATCCTCAACGACGAGCCCGTCGTCATCAACGAGGGTCGCGAGGCCATCACGGTCGACGTCAAGAACACCGGCGACCGCCCCGTCCAGGTCGGTTCACACTTCCACTTCGCCGAGGTCAACTCGGCGTTGGAGTTCGACCGCGACGCCACGGTCGGCTTCCGCCTCGACATCCCCGCGGGCACCGCCGCGCGGTTCGAGCCGGGTGACGCCAGAGCGGTGAACCTCGTGGCCTTCGCGGGCAACCGCGCGGTCTACGGGTTCAACAACCGCCACGAGGGCCCACTGGACGCGGCCGCGAGCAAGAAGGAGAACGCATCATGAGCCAGAAGATCGAGCGCCGCCAGTACGTCGAACTCTACGGCCCCACCACCGGCGATGCCGTCCGCCTCGGCGACACCGACTTGTTCGCGAAGGTGGAGCGCGACCTCGCCGTCTACGGTGACGAGGCCGTGTTTGGTGGCGGCAAGGTGATCCGCGACGGCATGGGTCAGAACTCCCGGGTCACGCGGTCGGAGAACATCCCCGACACCGTCATCACCAACGCGCTGATCATCGACCACTCGGGCATCTACAAGGCCGACGTCGGCCTGCGGGACGGCCGGATCTTCGCCATCGGCAAGGCCGGCAACCCCGACGTCCAGGAGGGCGTCGACATCACGATCGGCGTGGCGACCGAGGTCATCGCCGGTGAGGGCAAGATCCTCACCGCGGGTGGCATCGACACCCACATCCATTACATCTCGACCGACCAGATCGGCGTCGCGTTGGCGTCCGGCCTGACGACGATGATCGGTGGTGGCACGGGCCCGGCCGAGGGCA
Source organism: Propioniciclava sp. MC1683 (assembly GCF_014164675.1). NCBI lineage: Bacteria > Bacillati > Actinomycetota > Actinomycetes > Propionibacteriales > Propionibacteriaceae > Propioniciclava > Propioniciclava sp. MC1683. Next base: position 45,532 of record NZ_JACJFX010000019.1, read on the forward strand.
CCAAGGCGACCACGATCACGCCCGGCCCCTGGTGGGTCAAGAGGATGCTGCAGGCCACCGATGACTTCCCGATGAACATCGGCATCCTCGGCAAGGGCCACGGGTCCGCCCCCAAGGCGCTGGCCGAGCAGATCACCGCCGGCGCCTGTGGACTGAAGGTGCACGAGGACTGGGGCTCGACCCACTCGTCCATCGACACCTCGCTGAGCGTCGCGGACGAATACGACATCCAGGTGGCGATCCACACCGACACCCTGAACGAGGGCGGCTTCGTGGACGACACGATCGCCTCGATCAACGGTCGCGTGATCCACACGTTCCACACCGAGGGTGCCGGCGGCGGACACGCCCCCGACATCATCAAGATCGCGGGCCTGCCCAACATCCTCCCGGCATCGACCAACCCGACGCTGCCCTTCACGGTCAACACGGCCGAGGAGCACATGGACATGCTGATGGTGTGCCACCACCTGAAGCCGTCCATCCCGGAGGACGTCGCGTTCGCCGACTCCCGCATCCGCAAGGAGACGATCGCGGCCGAGGACGTCCTGCACGACATGGGCGTCTTCGCGATCACCTCGTCCGACTCCCAGGCCATGGGTCGCATCGGCGAGGTCATCACCCGCACCTGGCAGGTGGCCGACTCGATGAAGGCCCAGCGCGGCCCGCTCGAGGGCGACTCCGAGCACGACGACAACAACCGCATCAAGCGCTACATCGCCAAGTACACGATCAACCCCGCCATCGCGCACGGCATCGGCGACGAGGTCGGCTCGGTGGAGGTCGGCAAGTTCGCCGACCTGGTGCTCTGGGACCCGAAGTTCTTCGGGGCCAAGCCCGACCTGGTCATCAAGGGCGGCATCATCGCCAACGCGGTCATGGGTGACGCCAACGCGTCCATCCCGACGCCGCAGCCGCGGACGATGCGCAACCAGTTCGGCGCCCACGGGCGTGCGCGCGGCGAGAGCAGCCTCGTGTTCGTCTCGCAGGCGTCGCTGGACGCCGGCGTCCCGGAGGAGTTGGGCCTCACCAAGAAGCCCTACGCAGTCCACGGGATCCGGAACCTCACGAAGGCCGACCTCAAGCTCAACTGCGAGACGCCCGACATCAAGGTCGACGCGCAGACGTACGAGGTCTCGATCAACGGGGAGGTGCTGACGTCCGAGCCTGCCGAGAAGGTGGCCCTGGCGCAGCGCTACTTCCTCTTCTGATGGAGGAGCCCGGGGGAGGGCCGGTGACACCACCACGGCCCTCCCCTTCGGCTGGCCCCGACCACCACGCGAAGGAACCATGCTCATCACCCAGATCCAAGGGAACGTGCACGAGCGGCCGCTGCCCGAGGGAACCCATGTCGAGACCATCACGGTCCCCAGTTCACAGCTGGTCAAGCGCATCCAGCGGCTGCGCACCGACCACGACAACGAGGTGGGCGTCCGCCTGCCTACCGGGGCGCCGGACCTGCGCGACGGCGACATCCTCTCCCACGACGGGCACAATGCGATCGTGCTGAAGGTCGAGGCGTCCGACGTGCTGGTCATCAAGGCCCGCACGATTCTGGAGATGGCGATCGTGGCCCACACGCTGGGCAACCGCCACCTGCAGGCGCAGTTCTTCGGCGCCGACTCCGAGTACGGTGCCGAGGTCATGGTCGTCCAGTACGACCACACCGTCGAGGCCTACCTCGAGCACGTCGGGGTGCCATTCGAGCGACAGGATCGGGTCATGCCCGTCCCGTTCCGACACAGCGAGCACACGCATTGAGGCCCCTGTCCCTGCTGCTGCAGCTCAGTGACTCGGCCCTGCCCACGGGCGGGTTCAGCCACTCGTTCGGCTTCGAGCAGTACATCTCCCGCGGCGAGATCCGCGACGCCGTCACGTTCTCGACGTGGCTGCGCGTCTACACCGCCAACCAGCTGACCCACACGGACGCCTTGGCCATGCGTCTGTTCTACGAAGGGTTGCCCGAGGCCGACCTGGCCGACCGGGTGGTCGCCAGCACCCTGCCCGCCCAGCTGCGGGCGGCCGACGTGGCCATGGCCAAGCGGCTGCGCACCATCGGCGCCGACGCGTTGGGCGTCCCGCGCGCGGAGACCGAGTTGGCGCACCCGGCGATCGAGTTCGCCCGCATCGCGCAGCATTTCGACGTGCCCTGCGAGGACGCCATCGTCGGGCACCTGAGCGCCACGGTGAACACCCTCACGCAGAACGCGGTGCGGGGGATCCCGATCGGCCAGTCCGACGGGCAACGGGTCGTCACGGCGGCCCACGCCTGGGTCGAGGACGCCTGCCGCCGGGTGTGGACACTGGAGGAGGGCGACCTCGGGATGGTCGCCCCCGGGCTCGAGGTGGCCCAGATGCAGCACGAGCGCCTGAGGGCGCGCATGTTCATGAGTTAGGAGAGAAACGTGACCCAGGACGGACCCATCCGGATCGGCATCGGCGGCCCCGTCGGTGCCGGCAAGACGCAGCTGATCGAGCGCATCACCCGCCGCATGTCCGACAAGGTGTCGATGGCGGCGATCACCAACGACATCTACACGATCGAGGACGCGAAGATCCTCGCCGCCACCAGCGTGCTCCCCGAGGACCGCATCATCGGCGTCGAGACCGGCGGGTGCCCACACACCGCCGTTCGCGAGGACACCTCCATGAACGACGCCGCCGTCGAGGAGATGATGCGCCGCCACGCCGACCTCGAGGTGCTGTTCATCGAGTCGGGCGGCGACAACCTGTCGGCCACGTTCAGCCCCGAGCTGGTGGACTTCTCGATCTACGTCATCGACGTGGCGCAGGGGGAGAAGATCCCGCGCAAGGCCGGGCACGGCATGATCAAGTCTGACCTGCTGGTGATCAACAAGACCGACCTCGCCCCCTACGTCGGGGCCAGCCTCGACGTCATGAGGTCCGACACACTCAAGGTGCGCGGGGAGAACCCGTTCGTCTTCACGAACCTGAAGACCGACGAGGGGCTCGACGAGGTCGAGGCCTGGTTCAACCACGCGGTGCTGATGAACGACCTGGCATGAGTTCGTCGCTGGGGTTCCGCGCGTACGCGTCCGGGCCGGACGCGTACGCGGGGACGATGAACCTGTCCGTGGGGCGGTCCGGCGACCGTTCCCGGCCTGTGCGGACCGAGAGCGCCGGCGTCCTGCGGTTGATGAAGCCGCTCCACCTGGACGACTCGGGGCAGGTCGCCTACTTCGTCGTGAACCCGGGCGGTGCCTACTTCAGCGAGGCCTGCCGGATGGACGTCGAGGTGTTGCCCGGCGCCAGCCTGCTGCTGTCCTCGCAGGGCGCCACCCGCATCTACCGGACGCCCCGCGGCCCGGCCGTGCAGGAAGCCGCCTTCACGGTGGGGGAGGGCGCACGGCTGGAGTACGTCCCCGACCAGCTCATCGCCTACCGGGACGCCGACTACCGCCAGGTGACCACGATCACGATGGCGGCCGACGCGCAGGTGTTCGTGGAGGAGATCGTCACCCCCGGCTGGGACCCCGACGGGACCCCCTTCACCTACACCGGCATGCTGTTGCGCCTGGAGGTCCGCCATGCCGACGGCGGCCTCGTGTGCGCCGACAACGTGCGGATCGTGCCCGGCGACATCGGGGCGGCCATCGACGGCATCGGCTACCTGGAGGGCTCCTCCCACATGGGCAACGTGCTGATCCTCGGCCAGCACGTCGACGAGGCCTACGTGGATGCCGTGCGGGAGCTGGTGGACGCGTCCGGCTTGGCGCGGGCGGGGGTGACGTCCGGTGCGCGCCACGGGATCCCGTGGGTCATGGTGCGTGCGTTGGCGTCCTCGACCGACGCGCTCAGCGCCCTGGTGCTGTCCGTCAACGAGCACGACCGGTCGGTCACGACCGGGCAGCGGCGCCTGAACCTGCGTCGGTACTGACCCAGCTCACCGGGTGCCGCGCACAGCGTCGGTCAGGTCCAGCGAGCGGGTGGCCAACCTCCGGGTCAGCGCTGGTGAGTGCGAGACGAAGACCAGCCCGAGGTTGCGGCGCTCGGCCTCAGCCAGCAGGAACCCCCAGATGCGCGCCTGGGTGACGGCGTCCAGCATCGTGGTGATCTCGTCGGCGATCAGGTACGCCGGGTTGGCCGTCAACGCCCGGGCGATGCAGAAGCGCTGCATCTCGCCCCCGGACAACTCATGCGGATGCCGGGTCAGCCACTTCTTCTGGATCCCCAACGCGTCGAGCACCCGCCCCTCAGGCTCGCCGGCCTCGGCGAGACTGCTCGCCATCCGCAACCGCGGGTCGAGCACGCGCTCGGGGTGCTGGTTGATCAACTGCACCGGGCAGACACCCCGCTCGGGCAGCGGCACCCCGTCGATCAGCACCTGCCCGGCCCGGGGCCGCTCGTAGCCCGCCAGCAGCCGGCACAGAGTCGTCTTCCCGAACCCGGACGGCGCGCGCAGCGCCAGCCGCTCCCCCGGCGACACGGTCAGGCTGAGCCCTTCGAACAACGGCCGGCTCGCCCCTGCGTGCCGGAACCCGAGATCACGTGCCTCCAGCATCGCGCCCCTCCTCCTGTGACGCTCCGGGCTCAGAGGCCCCCTCGGCCACGCCGAAGTCGTGCTCGGGCAGCGCATGCCACAGCGCCCGCGAGAACGGATGCCGCAGCAGCTCGGGGCTCGCGAAGCTGCTCACCGGCACCTCTTCGACGACAGCGCCGTCCTGGAAGACCGCCACCCGGTCGGCCACCTGCAGGGCCAACTCGATGTCGTGGGTGATCAGCAGAACCCCACCGCCCGCGTCGGCGAAGTCGCGGAAGTCGCCGAGCGCCTGCACCGCCAGTTCGAGGTCGAGGCCGGGCGTCGGCTCGTCGGCGATGATGACCCGCGGGTCGTCCATCAGCGCGCAACACAGCAGGACGCGCCGCGCCATCCCGCCCGACAACTGGTGCGGGTACAGCCGCGCCACGTCGGCGTCCAGGCCGTAGCGGGCGAACAGCTCCCGCTGCCGGAGCCTCCGGCGCTGGGCGTCCGCGCGGTCAGTGGCAGCACCCTGCACCTGCCGACCGACCTTCATCGTGGGGTCCAGGTACGCGATGCTCTGTGGCACCAGCGACAGCCCGTTGCCCCGGAGGCGGCGCAAGCCCGCGGCGTCCTGCAGTTCGCCGTCGACCCAGATCCGGCCCCGGACGAGTGCGTTCGGCTCGTAGAGGCCCATGATCGCGTCCGCCAGCAGGGTCTTTCCCGCACCGGACGCCCCCACCACCGCCACCACCTCGGCCGCGTGCACCGAGATGTTCAGGCCCTCGATGGTGGGGAACATCTGCTGGCGCGCCGCGAAGAACGACGCCCCGGGGTCGTACATGCGAAATCCGACCGACAGGTCTTCGACCTGCAGCAGGTGGTGTCCGGCGACATGGCGGCTGGCCGACGCGTGCGTGTGCCCGTGGTGGTCCTGGGCCGCGTCGTGGGCGTCGAATGCGTGGCGAGTGCGGTCCATGGCGTCAGTCCTGCGCACTGGAGGGGTCGACGATGCGGCGCAGGCGCGTGCCCACCAGGTCGAACGACACCACCACCAGCACCAGCGCCACGCCCGGGAAGATCGCCAGCCACCACAGTCCGGCCGACAGGTACTTCATCGCCTCCGACAAGATGATGCCGATCGCCGGCTGCTCAGGCGGCAACCCGAACCCGAGGAAGGTGACGGCCGCCTCGTGCAGAATCGCGTGCGGGAAGAGCAGCGCCAGTCCGACCAGGAACTGCGGCAGGACATAGGGCAGCACATGCTGGACCGCGATCTGCACGCGGCTGCGGCCCAGCTTCTGCGCGACCTCGACGAAGCCGGCCGCCCGGCACTGCAGCACCTCGGCTCGCACCACGCGGGCCAGGCTCGGCCAGTGGGTCACGGCAATGCCGACGGTCACCCCCCAATACCCCTTGCCCAGCGCGAACGAGATCAAGATGAGCAGCACGATGTGCGGCACCCCCAGCACCAGGTCGATCAGCCAGGTGATGGCCGCGTCCACGCGCCGCCCGCCCAGCGCGGACGCCGTGCCGAGCGTCAGGGCGATCAGCGCCGACACGGTGGCCGCCAGGAGCCCGACCCGGATGCTGGTGGCCAGACCGGCGAGGGTGCGCCAGAACATGTCCCTGCCCATCCAGTCGGTGCCGAACAGGTGCCCCGGGCCGGGAGGCAGGTTCTTGGCCAGGAAGTCGGTCCGGGTGGCCGCGTCCTCGAACGCGCTCCCCGTCAGCAACACCGCGACGAGCATGGCCGCGGCCACCACCAACGTCACGACGGTCGCCCGGCGGTTGGCGAACCGGACGCGCCCTGGCTCGTGCAGCAGCGGGGGCAGTGATTCGGCCGCGCTCATGATCGTTGCTCTCGCAGAATCCGGGGGTCGACCGCGGCGTAGAGAGTGTTGGCGACGACGTTCCCGGTGAAGACGAACGCGGCCGAGAACAGCGCGATTCCGGCCAACAGGGCGACGTCGCTGCCCAGCCCCGCCGTGATGGCTGCCTGGCCGAGCCCCGGATACGAGAAGACCTGCTCGACCAGCACCGACCCGCCGAAGATCTCGGCCAGGGACGCGAACTGCAGCGTCAACGCCGGCAGCGCGATGTTGCGCAGCCCATGGCGGCGCAGAACCGTGCGCATCCCCTGCCCGCGGGACAGCGCGAATTTCACGAAATCGGATTGGAGCACGTCGATCGTCTTCTCGCGCGTGTGCAGTGCGATGTTCGACACCCCGATCACCGACAGCGTCAACGCGGGCAACGCCAGATGGCGCAGGGAATCGGCCAGGGTCACGTCGGCAGCGGACTTCCCGATCGGAACCGAGAACCCCATCGGGAACCAGCCCAGCTGCACCGCGAACACCGTCAGCACCAGCAGCCCCAGCCAGAAGGTCGGCGTCGAGGCCAGTACGAAGCAGTACCCCTTGATCAGCCGATCAACCCAGCCATCCCGCCGGACACCGGCGACCACTCCCAGAACGGCCCCGATCACTCCGCTGGCCACCCAGGCGATCCCCAGGAGGGCCAGTGAGTTGATGGCGCGCTGCGCGATGACCTGCCCCACCGGAGCGTTGAAGCGTAGCGACGTCCCCAGATCACCGCGCAGCAGCGCGGCGGCCCAGTTGAGGTAGCGCTCCGCCAGCGGTACGTCCGCGCCCCAATAGGACGCCAACTGTGCGCGTTTGGCCCCGCTCATCCCGACGTAGGCGGCCTGCCCCACGTTGGCCTGCACCGGATCGATCGGTGAGGCGCTCACCAGCACGAACACCACGACGCTCACCGCGGCCATGAGTAGCGCGAACCTGGCAAGGGTGCGAATAGCGAACCCGATCCACTGCTCCACGGCTCACCTCCCGTCCCGGTCAGAGCCTCGACGGGCTAGACGTCCCACTGGTCGACGTTGTTCACCAGCGACCACCCGTGCCCGTGCGGGTGCGGCTTCTGCTGGGCGATCGTGATGCCGTCGCGCTGGAAGTACAGGTGGTCGATGTTCGCCAGCCACACCCAGGTGGACGCCCCCTGGGGCGCCACGCCGGTCTGCGTCGCCTCGTCCCACTGGGCCTTGCGGTACGGCTCGTAGGAGTCCTCGACGGTGCGTGCGGCGCGGGCCTGGTCGAGGTGAGCGTCGATCTCAGCGTTGTCGTAGCAGGCGTAGTTGCCCCAGCCCTTCGAATGGGTCAGTTGGTAGAGCTCGACCGGCGAGTTCGACCCCCACCCCCACAGCACGGGCGAGCTGTACTGGTTGGGGTAGATGTCGTCCCAACTCGCGCCCTTCGGACTGACCTCGATGCCGATCTGGCGCATCTGGTCGGCGAAGTCGGCGGCCAGCGCCTGCCGTACCGAATCGGAGGACGCGTAGTACAGGCCGAACGCAGCCCGGAGGCCGTCCTTCGTCATGATCCCGTCGCTCCCGACCGTCCAGCCGCCGTCGGCCAGCACCTGCCGGGCGTGTTCGATGTTGCTGCTGACCTTCATGTCCGCGGACGCCCACGGCAGCGCGTCGCCCACGCTATGGGCCGCCGTGCCGTGGCCGTCGAGCACGTGCTCGATCATGCGATCGCGATCGACTGCGCTGTTCATCGCTTGGCGCAGCGCCAGATCGCTGGTGACGTTGTTGCCCGCCGGGTAGCTCTCCTTGGTCGCCCCGGCCGGGATGGACGGCAGCGAGATGCCGCGCGAGTCGACGGTCTTGGCACTGAACAACGTGAACCCCGCGGGCGCCTGGCCGGCGAGCGTCGCCGAGGTGTAGGCCACATCGACCTGACCCGCCGCGGCGGCCGCCAGGGAGGCGTCCTCGGACATGAACAGCACCACCACGCGCCCGACCTTCGGGGCGGGGCCGTAGTAGTCGGGGTTCGCGGTCAGGATGACCTGCTGGCCCCTGTCCCACTGTTCGAGGCGGTAGCGGCCCGAACCGATGGGGTTGCTGCCGTAGTCCTGGTCGTACGCGTGGGCGGGCACGATGCCCACAACCGCGAGCGTGTAGAGGATCGTGTTGTCGGGATGCGTCATGTGCAGTACCACCGTCGAGTCGTCGGACGCCACCGCCTCCCTGATCGACGACAGGTCGGCCTGGGCCGCCTCCGAATTGATGATGCCGTTGATCGTGAAGGCGACGTCCTTCGCGGTCAGCTTCTCGCCGTCGGTGAACCGGACGCCGTCGCGGAGGGTGAACGTCCACGCCATGCCGTCGGCCGACACCTCGTACCCCGTCGCCAGGTCGTTGACGAACCCGAGCTCGAGGTCGGTGTTGATCAGCGTCGATTGAATCAGCGGCTCGTGGACGTGTTCACCGCAGCCCCACGAGAACAGCGGGTCGAAGCCCGCCTCCGGTTCCGAATTCACGGTCATGGTCACGACGACCTGCTTCACCCCCGCACCGGGCGAGGCCGCGGCGCTGCCCGTCGCAGCCTGCTGGGTGCCGTCGGACGTGCAGGCGCTCACCAACCCACCGAAGCTCAGGGCGGCAGCGCTGGCACCTAGTTTGACGAACGTACGCCGCGAGATGACCTCCATAGCCCTGACCTCCTGAAGAGTCGCCCGGGTAGGATGGGAAGCAGTTCCCATCGCCGCAATCTACCCATGAGGACATATGTCTTATCAGACATATGACGTGCTGGGAGCGTAGCACGGCGCACCTGACCAGCGAGGGCTCCATGTCGAAGTTGAGCAAGCCAGTCGGCCCACCGGGCACCCTGGACGAGTGGGGCCACCGGTTTGAGCTGCTCGCAGATCCGACCCGGCTGCGCCTGCTGACCCACATGCACCTGCACCCCGGCTGCCCCGTCAACGAACTCGCCGACGCGGCGGGCATCACCCAGACGGCGGCGTCCCAGGCGTTGCGGGTGCTGCGCGAGCAGAACTGGGTGCGCGCCACGCGCGACGGACGCCTGTCGCGCTACGAACTGATCGACGGCGGCGTCCACCACATCCTGCACTTCATGGGCCACCAGCACTGATTCGCGGGCGACCCGTGGCAACCCGGTCGCGAAACGGGCCACGTGGGCCGCCCCCCGATGCGGCGATCGGCCGATCCGCGCTCGACAAGGCGGAGCTGCAGGACGCCCTCGACGGCCCGGCGTTCACGGACGCCCGACTGGTCGTCTGGGTGCGGGGCACCTTGGAGCACCTGCGGGAACGTGGCGCGATCGAGCACGAGTGGTTCCACCGCTACGTGAAGGAGGACGGCAACCGCTACCGCATCTGGGGCGGGCGTCCGCGCAGCCAGGGCATGCCGGCGTTCCCGAAGGGTCGGTCCGCCCCGGCGTTCCCACGGGTGGGTCCCACGCTGAAGACGAAGGACCCCCTGCTCGACCCGGTCACCTCGCCGCAGTCCTGGTACGCCCGCTGGACTGCCCGGACCCTCGGCGTCCAACCCGCCTTCGGCGCCAAGCTGGGCCGGCTGCTGCTGGACGCCCTCGCCCGCGCCGACGTGCTGCGGGCGGCGTCGACCGATTCGGGTGGCACGGTGTATGCGATCCCGGCCAGCTCGGTCGTCGTGCACCCCACGACGGACACCGCCCTGGCTGCCGGCGCCCATCTGCTCGTCTGCTCGGTGTGCCACGGACAGGTGCCGGGCACGGCGCAGACCGTCGGCCAGCTCGAGGGGCGCCGTGTCTGCTGGTGCGGTGCCCGGGCACCTTGGGCAGGGAGCCCCGGCCGGGAAACTACTACCGGAGCCTGTACTCCTCGGTCGACATGCGCCGGATCGTCTCCCGCGAGCACTCGAGCCTGCTGGACGACGCGACGCGGCTCGACTACGAGAAGAAGTTCAAGCAGGGCCAGTCCCACCCGGACGCGCCGAACGTCCTGGTGGCCACGCCCACCCTCGAGATGGGCATCGACATCGGCGACCTCTCGGCGGTGCTGCTCGCCTCCCTGCCGAAGACGGTCACCTCCTACCTGCAGCGCGTCGGCCGTGCCGGACGCCTCACCGGCAACGCTCTCAACCTCGCGTTCGTCACCGGACGGGGCATCAACTTGCAGCGCCTCGGAGATCCGCTGTCGATCATCAACGGCCCGGTTCGCCCGCCGGCGACGTATCTCAGCGCCGCCGAGATCCTGCGCCGCCAGTACCTGGCGCACCTGGTTGACGCGTTCGCCCGCGACCCCGGTCGTCCGCACCCGAAGCTGGCCAGCTTCGCGATGCAGGCCGCCCCGGATTCGTTCCTGGGGCAGCTGGTCGAGTACGCCGAGTCGGACGCCGACGCGCACCTCGCGCGCTTCCTGGCCTGTTTCGACAGCCTCCCGGACGCCGCGGCGGCTGGCCTGCGGACGTGGGCGACGGCGCCGGACGGTCCGCGCAGCAGCCCGCTCGCTCGGCAGGTGTTCGCCGCTTCGCACCGCTGGAACACCACCGTCGACGGCCTGGTGCACCGGCAGAAGGCGATCGAGGACGCCCTCCCCGAACTGGAGCACGTCGCCGGGTTGCCGGCCGCGAGCGACGAGGACCGACGCGCCGCACGCTCGGCGCGGGCCGCGCTCAAGGTGACCCAACGGGAGCTGGCCGACCTCCGGGGGGACTACTGGATCGGGGTCCTGGAGGAGTTCGGGCTGCTGCCCAACTACACCCTCATCGACGACAGCGTGACCCTCGAGGTGGCGCTCACCTGGGTGGATCCCGACACCCAGGAGTGGCAGTACGAGAGCACCAGCCTGCAGCGGGCTTCGGCCAATGCGCTGCGCGAGTTCGCGCCGGGTTCGACGTTCTACGCGCGCGGCTTGGAGATCGCGATCGACGCCGTCGACCTCGGGGTGGGGGAGTCGGCCATCAGGACCATGGCGTTCTGCCCAACGTGCGGGTACGCGGCCGACGTGTCGGAGGGAGCCTCGGCGGTGCAGGCGTGCCCGCGGTGCGGGGATCTCGGCATCGGTGGGGTCGAGCACCGGATCGAGGTGGTCGAGCTGACGCGGGTGTCGGCCGAGATGAACCGCGATGAGGCCCAGATCAACGACCGCACCGACGAGCGCCGCCAGGAACGGTTCTCGATCTTCCTGGCCGCCGACATCGACCCGGCCGCCGTGGCCAACGAGTGGTACACCCAGGGCTACAGCTTCGGGGTGAAGTACCTCTCCCGGCTCGACCTGCGGTGGGTGAACGCCGGCCGTGCCCAGGGCCCTGCCCGGCAGGTCGGCGGCGTCCGCGGCCCGGCCCCGTTGTTCCGGCTGTGCGAGGGCTGCGGCGAGCTCGACCGGAACACCCGCGCGAACAGCCGCGGCGAGCACCGTCCCTGGTGCCCGTACCGACGCAGCGACGCCGAGCACACCCGCGACCTGGCCCTGACCCGGACGTTGACCACCCAGGGTGCCGTGCTGCGGCTGCCTGCTGCCGTTCGCGGCGCCCGGGCACGTGGACCAGGTGTCCCGTGCGGCCGCCGCGCGCCACCTGCGGGACCTGCTGACCGCGGGAGGATCGGCTGTCGAGCCGACCTCCGAGATGGGCTGGACGGTCGTCGAGAGCGAACCGACCGTCTTGGACGCCGAGTCCCACCTCGAGCAGCGGTTCCGGAAGCTCTTCACCGAACGGTTGACCGAGCTGGGTGCCACCCTGAAGGAGACGCCGGGGCCGTGGGGCAACACCCTGTCGATCACCTTCCCGAACGCGACCCGGCAGTGGACCCTCGAACCACAGGTGCCGATGGGGAATGTGCGTCCCGACTTCGTGCTGCGTTCCTCGCAGCACAACCTTCCGGCGGTGGCGATCTTCGCCGACGGCTGGCGGTTCCATGCCGTGCCCGCCTGCAACCGGATCGCCGACGACGCCCACAAGCGGCGCGCACTGCGTGACCAAGGCACCGTCGTCGTGGCCATCACGTGGCGGGATGTGGAGCAGGCGCTGGCGCATGCCGTCGCGCCGCCGGACTGGTTCGACCAGCAGCTCGTGGCGGTGCTGATGCAACAGTCAGCGGGGTTCGGCCCCGATCACGTCGACCTGCTCAGGCGCGGGCCGATCGACTTCCTGCTCGGCTGGATCCAGCGGCCCGACCCCGAGGGCCACGAGGCCTTGGGCAACCAGGCGCCGTGGTTGTTCGCCAAGGGAGGCACCCACCTCTCGCTCGACCCGGGTGAGGATCTGGCGCAGGCGGCCGTCGAGCACCTCACCGATTCCGCCTCGCCCTCGCCGCCACGGGCCATCACCAACGCGTGGTGGTGGCGGGCCGGTGACGTCGGCGTTCTGACGCGCGCCCTGGCCGTGGGGAGTGCGTCCAGCCTCGAGACGGTGGTGGTCCTCGACGACCGGCCCGAGCGGCTCACCGACGGTCACCGGGCTGCCTGGGAGGAGTGGCTCCGCCTTGGCAACGTGCTGGGCCTGCGCACACAGCCCACCCGGATCGTCGCGTTCAGCGAGGTGTCGGCGGGCTCCGTGGCGACGGCCGAACCCGCGGCGTCCGTGGAGCCCGCGACCCTGCTGCCGGCCGCGTGGCAGGAACTCCTCGACCTCGCCACCGACGAGGAGCGCCACCTGTTGGTCGACCTGGCTGGTGACGGCGTAGTGCCGGTCCCGGAGTTGGGCTATGAGACGGGCGACGGCTTCCCGCTCGACATCGCCTGGCCGGATGCGCGGATAGCGGTCGACCTGCACATAGACGAGGACGTCCGGCGGGACTTGGTCGACGCGGGCTGGATGCTCGTGCCCGCCGAACCGGAGGCCATCGCGGCAGCGGTGGCCGGAGCACACGAGGGAGCCTGACGACGTGGCCAGCATCATCATGTCCAAGCCGGCCAGCAAGCTGGATCCGGCGATCAAGAAGAAGGCCTACGCCTTCCTCGAGAAGCTGACCGAGGACGACACGGCGCCCGGCCTGCACATCGAGCCGATCCACCACAGCGCGGACGCCCGCGTGCGGACCGGCCGGGTGGACCAGGGGTATCGGGCGGTGCTGTTCAAGGTGCCCCAGGGCCAGTCGGTCGTCTACGTCTTCCACGGCATCTGGCCCCACGACGAGGCGATCGACGTGGCCAAGCGGACGGTCCTGAAGCTGAACCCGGTCAACGGCATCTCGGAGATCATCACGGTGCCCCCCACGGAGCCGACGCCGGAGCCGGCCCCGTTCGAGCTGCAGGAGATCCACGAGCCGGAATCCCTGCCGTTCACGCAGGCCGAGCGGGCGCCCGCGGCGTCCCCCTTGTTGGTGGGGCTGGGGCTCACGCGGGCCGACCTGGTGTCCGAGCTCGGCATCGGCGAGGCGTTGGCGGACGCCGCCCTCGCCGCCGTCGACGAGGACGCCCTGCTGGCCCTCCTGACCGAGGCGGTGGAGTGGCAGGGCCTCGCGCTGCTGGAGTTGGCGTCCGGCCACTCGGTGGCCGAGGTGAAGGAGACGTTCTCGCTCGCCGCCACTGAGGCCGAGCCCGGGGCGTCCGAGGAGGAGCGACTCATCAAGGGCCTGCAGCACCCGGCCGCCCAGATCTCGTTCGCCTGGATCGAGAACAACGAAGAGCTGCGGCGGGTCGTCGAGGGCGGCGACTTCGGGGCGTGGCGGGTGTTCCTGCACCCCGAGCAGCGCAAGTACGTGGACCGGTCCTACAACGGCCCGTTCCGGCTTTCAGGCGGGGCAGGCACCGGCAAGACCGTGGTGCTGCTGCACCGGGCGCGTCAGCTGGCGAAGGCGAACCCGCACGCACGGGTGCTGGTCACCACCTTCACGGTCAACCTCGCGGATCAGATGCGCACGGGACTGCCGAAGGTTTGGTTGACTCCAAGACCGCATGACTCCCTCGAAAGGGTCGTGCTGAAAGGATGGCATCCATGCCGAAGATCGCTTACACCGACGAGTTCAAGCGCGACGCGGTCGCGCTTGTCGCCTCAGGCATCCCGCAGAAGCAGGTCGCCAAGGACATGGGGATGGCCAAAACCACCCTCCAAGCCTGGGTCCGCGACGCTCGCTTCCAGTCCCACGGGATGACCCCGACCACCGATCCTGAGCAGCGCAAGGACATGGCCCAGGCGTTACGCCGGATCCGCGAGTTGGAGATGGAGAACGAGGTCCTACGGCGAGCGGCGGCGTATCTGTCGCAGGCTCACATCACGCCCCCAAAATGATCTACCCGCTCGTGAAGGAGATGGCCGCGGTCGGTGCCCCCGTGAGGGTGCCGGTGGCGGTCGCGTGTCGGGTGTTGGGATTCTCCAAGCAGGGCTACTACAAGTGGCTCAAGCAGCCGGTCTCGGCCCGCGAGGCCGAAGAGCGTGAGCTGATCGCCGTGCTGCATCAGCTCCACGATGATGACCCGGAGGGCGGCTACCGCGTCCTGGCCGATGACATCACCGAGCTCGGGTACACACTCTCGGAGCGCAGAGTCTGGCGGCTGTGCCGGATCGCCGGCATCCAATCGGTGTTCACCACGCGCAAGACCCGCTACAAGAAAGCCGGCGCGCCCGTCCACGACGACCTGGTCAACAGGCAGTTCAGCGCCGAGGGCCCCAACACGCTGTGGCTGACCGACATCACCGAGCACCGCACCCGCGAGGGCAAGGTCTACCTGTGCGCGATCAAGGACGTGTTCTCCAACCGGATCGTCGGCTACTCGATCGACTCGCGGATGAAGGCCCGGATCGCCGTCAACGCGCTCGAGATGGCAGTGGCCCACCGAGGCCGGCCCACCGGGGTGATCGTGCATTCCGACCGCGGGTCCCAATTCCGCTCCAGACGCTTCCTGAAGGCCCTCAAACGCCACGGCCTGACCGGCTCCATGGGCCGCGTGGGGGCATGCGGTGACAACGCGGCAATGGAGTCGTTCTTCGCGCTCCTGCAGAAGAACGTCCTCGACCGACGGTCCTGGAGCACACGAGAGGAACTACGGCTGGCGATCGTGTCCTGGATCGAGGGGAAGTACCACCGCAAACGCCGTCAACGCCGGCTCGGGAAACTCACCCCCGTCGAGTTCGAACTCATCATGAAACCAACCGCTACACTGGCGGCGTAAACCCGGAGGTCAACCAAACCTTCAGCGGACCCCGGAGTCGGAGTTCGCCCAGTGGATCGCGGCGCGATCAAGCCGGGTCAGCCCGTGGTGATGACGATGCACCGGGCCAAGGGCACCGAGTTCTCGCGGGTGCTGTTGTTCGGTGTCACTCAGGGAGCGATCCCGGGCCCGGTCCAGGATGAGACCTACTCGCAGGACGCTCTCGCCGAGGCCCTGCTGCGGGAGCGGTCACTGCTGTATGTGGCCGCCACCCGTGCACGGGACGAGTTGGCGGTCTCCTGGAGTGGGCAGGCGAGTGATTTCTTGTGACGCTCAACGATCACGCGGTGGCCACAGGACTCACACGTTCGACTTTTTCAGGTCGAAGAGACCACGTGGAGGGTCGTCATCCAGCAGCTGCGCGACCATGGCACCGACGTGGGCGTCGAGCTCCTCGGGCGAGCCGTGCAACGACAATCGGACTGTGTCCAAGATGGTGCCCCCGTTGCGGACGTGGACCCGCCGCGGCGGTGCAGGGAGGTCTCCGGCGTCGGCGTAGATCAGGACGCCTCTGGGAAGTGCGAGCGACGTGCAGTAGGCGAGGAGCTGGTAGTAGTCCGAGCTGCGCCCCGTGCCATCGGTGGTCAGCTTGTACTTCACGTCGGCCACAAGCTCCGTCCCGGGTTCCGCAGTTGGTGGGCAGATGAATCGCCTGAATTGGCGGGTTGACTAGGTCGAACGCGTGGTTTGGGTGCGTGGGGTCGTGTGCCCACGCGTCCGCAGGTCACCAGAAGCGCCGTTTTGCCTTGTCAGGCTGGGGTGAGGGTGGTGACGGTGGGGGGTGGGGTGACCTTGC